>NZ_JBWBWM010000039.1:0-69140 GCF_056174665.1 Bradyrhizobium sp. WYCCWR15520 | reverse complement strand
CGACCGGAACGCCGGGATAGTCGATGGTTTTGTGCACGACGCCCGAAGGATCGGTCTGTGGAGTCCATTGGAAATTGTACACGGCTTTCGCCCAGTTGCGTTCGCCTGATGCGTCGACCTCATAGATTGTGATCACTTCGCGCGGTTTAGGCTCGGTCAACAAGTCCTTGTAGTGAAAGCCCCACCATGCCGCCGCGTTGCTACCGAAAGCTTTTCCACGATATTGCGGATTGGCGCATGGCCGGGGCGTGACGTCGATAATACGCAACTCAATCACGTCGCCCTCCTGGGCGCCGCGGACGTAGACCGGGCCGGTGCAGATGTGTACGCCAAGGCCCTCTCCTGCACCACGCCCGAACAGCGAGGCATCCATCGGTCCTGCGCCGCGTCGGTTGACGCCCTTCTTCTCCTTGGTCCACAGGAACACGCTTTCGGCGCCGGGATCGCCCTTCACCATGCGCTCGGCGTCGTCGTGGGCATGGTGGGTTAACGCTTCAATGGTGATGAAGTCGCCGGAATCGATCTCGACCTGCGGTTTCAACTTCTTGCTAAAATAGCCCCAATGCACTGTGTCGGCATTCGCCGGCAAATGGTGATAGGATCGTTTAGCTGGTTGGCTCCGCTCGGCGGCGGCCGCCATCTGCGGCGTCACCAGAGAAATGCCGCCCGCGGTCATCGCAGCCGCGCCCCCGGCCGCGGCGAAGCTGGACCTCAAGAACGATCGGCGTTCCCGATCGAGCGTTTCCTTGAACTTGCGGTGATGCAATTCGAATTCCGGACAGTTCTTGTCGTCACCCGCGCACATCGGACCTCTCCTGGTTTGAACGTGCATTTTACGCGCGCCTTCATCCCATCGCAGTTCTTCGGAACAGTCAAACTTGCGCATCATGTCAGTGTTGCACGGCGAATGCCGCGTCGTCGCTTAACGAAGCAAAGGGATATAGACGCTCGCCTATTGCTTAAGCATTGCGTGCTCAAATTTGAGAAACGCGGACGTTGCTTGGGATCGCGGATAGGCAGGCAGAAGCAGCAAAGGAGGCCAACTCCCACCGATGAACGATGCGATGCGTGCGTCTTCGGTATCGATATCGTCTCGTTCGAATGCCTCGAACATGAGGTTTGTTCTCCAATCGATTGCGCGGCGATGACCCAAGCTTGCAAGCTCGCTAAGGTGCCAGATAGTGTAACAGCCTTGGATCGTCGCGCACCTCCTGCGCCGATCCCATGATCGCGACCCTTCCACGATCGAGCACAAAGGCCCGATCAGCGACGCGTAGCGCGAGATCGAGATGCTGTTCCACGATCACGACGGCGATCTCCCTGGCCAGCAGGATCAGACGTTCAGTGATTTCCTCGATCACGCCGATCCAGACGCCTTCGGTCGGTTCGTCCAGCAACAACACCCGCGGGTTCGACAATAAGGCGCGGCCGATCGCGAGCATCTTGCGTTCGCCGCCGGACAAGGTGCCGGCGACCTGATCCATCCGCTGACCGAGCTTTGGAAATATCTCCAGCACGCGGTTGACGGCCTGACTGTCGCGGTTGGTCAGCGCGCCGACGGCGAGGTTATCCCGCACCGAAAGCCTTCCGAACACGGAGTGCTCCTGCGGCACATATCCCAACCCGAGGCGAATGCGCTGCTCGGTCGGCAACTGTCCGACGCTGCGCGCGTCGAGGCTGACGGAGCCGCCCAACAACGGCAGTTCTCCGACGATCGCCTTCATCAACGTGGTCTTGCCGGCGCCGTTGCGGCCAAGTATGGCGACGCCGCCGCGCCAGGAAACGCGTAGCGTGACACTGAACAGCACCTGGCTGCGGCCATAGCCCGCATCGAGATTTTGGATATCGAGATATCTGTCCTCGTTAGGCACGGCGGAGATAAACCTCCTGAACCCGGGCGCTCGACTGAATATGCTGCACCGAACCGCAATCGAGTACGCTGCCCTGATCGAGCACGGTCAGCCGGTCGCAGATGTCACGAATGAAATCGAGATCGTGCTCGACGATGACGAGGGAGCAGCGTTTCTTGATCGGCTGCAGCAGTTCGCCGGTAACCCGCCGTTCCTCGAGGCTCATGCCGCCGGTCGGTTCGTCCAGCAGCAGGAGCCTTGGCTCGGGCGCCAGCGCCATCGCGATTTCAAGCCATTGCTGCTGGCCGTGGGAGAGCGCGGAGGCCGGATCCTCCGCGCGGTCCACCAGACGGAATTGTTCGAGCATGGCCATGGCCCGATCGTGCAGGATTCCGCGAGTGCGCGAGAACACCAGCCGGGGGAGCGACGTCTGAGCCTGCAACGCCAGCAGAATGTTGTCGTACAACGTCAATGCCGGCAGCACGCTGGTGATCTGGAACTTGAGGCTCATGCCGGCGCGCGCCCGCTCGGCAGGAGCGGCTTGCGAGATGTCGCGGCCGCCAAACGTCACCGTGCCCGACGTCGGGATCTCCGCACCGGCGACACATTTCATCAGCGTGCTCTTGCCGGAGCCGTTGGGTCCGATCAGGCCGTGGAATTCGTTCTCCGCGACCGTAAGATCGGCACCGTTCAGGGCCGTCAACTTGCCGAATATCTTGATCAGGCCTCGCGCTTCAAGAAGAGCCATGATCGCCCTTTCCCGGCGGCCGGCCGAAATTGCCGACGCGCTCGCGCTCGCTGAGGATCAGGCTGATAAGGCCTGCGGGACGAAACAGGATAACCAGCAGCAACAATACGCCGAGGATAATCGGCCAGATCTCCTGGTAGGTGTTCGATAGCCAGAAGCTGACCGCCTCGATCGCAACCGTTCCGATCACAGCTCCGATCAGCGTCCCGGAGCCGCCGAACAACACATAGAGGACCACCTGCGTCGATATCACCACGCCCAGCATGTTGGGCCAGACGAAACCTTCATGAAATGCATAAAGGCTGCCTGCGAGCCCAGCGATGGCGCCGGCGAAGGAAAAGATGATCGCCTTGAGCCGTTGCACCTGATAACCGAAGAAGGCGATCCGTTGCTCGTTCTCGCGCAGGCCGGCCAATGCAAGACCAAACTGCGACCGCACCAGAAAGCGGCATAAGAGATAAACGAGCACGAGAATGCCGAGCGTCAGATAATAATAGACCGGCCCCTCGGTGATATCGTAACTGCCGAGCGACATCGGCGGAATCGATGGAATGCCGTTCTGGCCTCCGAGATAATACCACCCCCGCGCCACACGATCCGCGGCGTATGACCCGGTGAGCGTGCCCAGCGAAACAAAGATCACGCTGGACGGATGGCGGCCGAGCAGAAGAAAGCCCCCGAGCAGCAATGCGAATGCGAGGCCAATCAACAGGCCAGCCGGCAACACGAGCAGGATCGAGGTCACGCCGAGATCGCGGGCGAGCAGCGCAACGCCATATCCCGCGGTCCCGAAGAACACGGCCTGCCCAAAACTCATGATCCCGGCATACCCCCACACCAGATCGAACGAGAGCGCGAACAGGCAAAGGATCAGGACCCGCGTCGCATAGACCGTCAGATAGTCCTTGAGGACGAGCGGCAGCAGTGCACCGATCACCAGCACTATGATTTCGATGATCGGCAGCACCTGCCATCGGCGCGAGCGGCTGGCACGAAGCGGAAGCCTTAGGGGCGTCGTCTGTGTCGTTTCTGTCATCAAGTCGCCGGTAAATCCGCTCCGGAGTTCGCAGCGGCGGGTTGCCGCCGCTGCATTACGCTCGTCACTCAGCATTCCTTGGGATCGACGAGGCCGGCGCTGCGCGCGACGATCTCATAATTGCCGCCCTTGGCAACCGCTGTGTACATCTTCATCTTGCAATGCCGCTTGCCGGGCACCATTTCCGCAGGCCCGCCGGGACCTTCGGCGATCTTCGCGTGGTCCAGCGCAGCCACGACCGCGTCGCGATCGACCTTGCCGGCCTCCTTGACGGCAGCTTCCCACAGCTTGAGGCCGCGATAGGTGCCGGTCGCGGCACTTCCCGCGGCAAACAGGAATGTGCCCGGGAACTGTTTTTCATAAGTCGCCTGAAGTTTGGCGCTGAACGGATCTTCCGGCGTCAGCGCCTTGAAGTAATCGAGGCAGCTCGCAAGCCCTTCGATCTCGGCAGCCTGGTTGATGTTGAGCGTGTTCTCGTCGTAGTAGACGCACGACAGCCGGCCGCCGTTCTTGAGAAATCCCGCCTCATAAAGCTGCTTGAAGAACGGCCCTACCCCCGGGGGGATCACGGTGTTGAACACCACGTCGACCTTGTTGGAAATGACCCGGTTCACCGTGGCACTGAAGTCGATCTGGTCGAGCGGGTAGTATTCTTCAAAGATGACTTCGCCGCCATTGGCCTCGATCACCTTGCGGGCATAGACGTTCAAGGTGTGTGGCCAGACATAGTTGGCGCTCGGCAGCGCGAACCTTTTTCCGCCGTTCTTGATCAGCCAGGGAATGAATTCGTCGCACTGCTGCGCCGGTGTCGGTCCCGTGCAGAACAGATAGGGCGTGCATTCCTTGCCCTCATAGAGCTGCGGGTAGATGTAGAGCGTCTTGCCGCGCGCGACGATCACGTCCTTGATGGCGTTGCGCATCGAGCTGGTAATGCCTCCCAGCACGAGATCGACCTTGTCGCGCTGGATCAGCTTGCGGACGTTGCCGACCGCGACCGATTCATTCGACGCGGTATCCTCGATGAACAGTTCCAGCGGCCGGCCAAGCAGCCCGCCGGCGTCGTTGATTTCCTTGATCACCATTTTCGCGACATTCGCGTCCGCGTTGCCGGCGTAGCCGATCGGACCGGTCAAGTCGGTCGCGATGCCGACCTTGATCGGATCCGAAGCCGCATTCGCCCAATCGGGGCGGACGACCCAACTGCCGACACCGGTGGCGATGGCGGTGCTGGCAAAGGCGAAGTTGGAAAGAAATCGCCGACGGCTGAGATTGCTGCGGTCGTTGGACATCGAACTAGACCCCTTTTGCTGAAAGCAGGCCTTGCGGCCGAAACTTGATGAAGATGATGGCGAGAACGAACACGAGGACGTCGGCGATCACAGGCGGAATGATCCATGGCAGTGCGGCGGCGAGCGTTCCGATCACGCCGGCGCCCGCCACTGGCCCCGCGAACGAGCCGATCCCGCCGACCATGACGGCGACGAACCCCTGAATCAGGAAACGCAGGCCGAGATCGGCAAACAGCGAGAACACCGGCACGATCAACGCGCCCGCAAGACCCGCGAGTGCGGCACCGAACGCAAAGGTGGCGCCATAGATCGCATTGGTCGAAATGCCCGATGCGCGGGCGAGTGCAGGATTTTCCAGCGACGCCCGAATTCGTAACCCGAGGGCGGTGCGCGCCAGCAGCAGGTAGCTGCCGATCATCACCAGCGCCGTAATGAGGATGATGACCAGCCGCCAGGTGGAAAAGTGCATGGTCCCGATATTGACGGAGCCCCCGAGCGGCTCCGGGACCGACAGGTACAACCCGCCGATCAGGCCGCGGACGATCTCGCGGATGATGAGCCCGAGTGCGTAAGTGCCCAGCATTGCGACGATCGGCGCCGCGTAAAATCGCCGGACGATGGTCCGCTCCAGGACAAACCCCAGCGCGCCGACGACAAAGGGTGCTGCCAGCATTCCGAGCCAGACCGGCAGGCCCGCGCTGTGCACGATATAGGTGACGTAGGCGCCAAGCAGGACGAACTCGCCCTGGGCGAAGTTGAAGATGCCCATCATGCTGGCTATGATTCCGAGACCCAGCACGACCAGAACGACGATCGCGCCGAAACTCAGGATCTCGAACAGTGCGACGAACAGATTATCCATGTGGCATCACCAGCACCCCTCCCGGCGTTCTGCTGCTCACATTTTCTTCCAGTCGCCGGCCTGCTCGAAGGCGTGCGCGGCACGATAGATGGTCATTTCATCGAAATGCCGGCCGACCAGCATCAGGCCGACAGGAAGCCCGTCCACCATGCCGCAGGGCAGCGACATCGCAGGATGGTGCGTGATGTCGAACGGCGCGGTGTTGGTGATCATCTCGAACGCGCGCTGACACACCTCTTCCCGGCTGGCGCCCGGCGCAGGCAACGGCGTTGCCTTCATCGGCGTGGTCGGCATCAAGAGCAGATCGTAGCTCGCCAGAACCTTGTCATAGGCCGCGCTCACGCGACGGGAGATATTCACGGCCTTGCCATAATAACGCGGACCGAAATTATTGTTGATGTAGACGCCAAGCATCAGAAACAGTTTTGTCGTTTCCGACAGCGAGTCCGCCTGCCCGCGCCAGCCGCGGTGAAAATCCATCAGCGACGTCGAGTAGAGATCCGAACGGCTGAGGCCATAGCCGTCGCCAAACATCATGGTCTGGGCGATACCTTCAGCTCCGATCGGCGTCCAGACTGCCGGCGCTACCATGTGCATCGGGATTGAGACTTCCTCGACGGTAGCGCCGAGGCTCGCGAGCCGCTTTGCCGCTTCCCGCACGCTTTCGTTGACAGCGGCTTCAGCGCCGGCCTGCTCAAAACCTTCCTTGACGGCGGCGATTTTCATGCCGTTGACGCCGCCGCCAAGCGCCTTGGTGTAGTCCTGCACCTTGGGCGACTTGATCCGCGGATCATACCCGTCGTCGCCGGCGAGCACTTCGAGCAGCAGGGCATTGTCGGCAACGTTCGCGGTCATCGGCCCGGTATGGTCGACGAAGATTTCGATCGGCATGACGCCGGTATAGGGCACCAGCCCCCAAGTCGGCTTCATACCGTAGGTGCCGCTGAAGGATGACGGCATCCGGATCGATCCGCCCTGGTCGCCGCCGATCGCCATATCGACCTCGCCGAGCGCGACCACGACCGCACTCCCCGAGGACGATCCGCCGGCGGAGTAACCCATCTTGTGTGGATTATGTACCGGGCCGGTCGAATTGGTGTGGCTACCGCCGGATATGCAAAACGACTCGCAATGCACCTTGCCGGCAATCTCGGCGCCGGCATCGAGCATGCGCGTGACGATGGTGGCGTCGAAATCCGGCACGTAGCCTTCGAGCGTCGCGGAGCCGTTCATCATCGGCACCCCGGCCAGCATAATGTTGTCTTTCAGCGCCACGACCTTGCCTTTCAGCTTGCCGCTCGCCGCACCCTTGACGGTCGCTTTGCGATACCAGGCGTTGCGCGGATTTTCCTCCGGGCCAGGCCGATAGCCCGGCGTTCGCGGGTATTTGACGATCGGTACCTCGTCGGGCATCGCCCCGACGGCGTTGTAGGCATCGACGGAGCCTTGCATCAATCCCCGGAACGAGACGACATCCTCATCGGTCAATGCCAGACCGCATTGATCGGCGACCGCGCGCAATTGATCGGGCGTTGGAAGCGCTACTGACACGATGGTTTCTCCTGTTTCTTCTGAATGCTTGTGGGCAAGTTGCCGGATGAAGGCCGACCCCGTTCACATCACTAGAAACGGAAATATTTTCCTTTTCAAGTATTATTTCGCAACTCTCCCTTTGCTGAAGCGATGCCCGCCCACCGTCAGAACTGTTTGATCAGCCGGAAGTCGAGCCCGCTGGCCGCCGCAAGATAGATCGGCATGCGTGCGCTGCCGCGCCGGATGCCAATGGTGCCTCGCGCACCTTGATAATCCACATTCACGGCAGCCGAGAGCAGCGGCTTCCTTGCCAGCGATCCTGCGCGCGACGCGACTGTCTCCAGAAACCGCAACCCTTCGTAGTTTGACTGCGCGATCGAGCCGAGCGGCGGTGCGTGGCGGCCGAACGACGCTTCATATTGGCCGAGGAAGGCATCGTTCTCGCGCGAGGCCCTGTCGATGAAATAGCCGGACGCACAGAACAGGTTTTCGGTGTTGTCGGCGCCGATCCCAAGCAGCACGGTCTCGTCCATCGCACCGGCCATACGGAGCATTCGCGCGCCAAGCCCCTGCTCACCAAAGGCACGATTGAAGACAACGCTGTCAGCTCCGATCAATGTGATCAGAACCACGTCGGGCTTGGCGGCTCGGATCCGCGCGAGCTGGGTGCTGTGATTGTGCTCGCCGATGGGCACGAACTCTTCGCCGACGACACGCCCGCCGGCGTCCGCGATGTATTTCTTGATCGCCTTGTGCGAGAGCCATGGCCAGACATAATCGCTGCCGATCAGATACCAGTTCGACGCCTGCCTGGTGTTGGCGAGCCACTCGATGGCCGGGCGCCATTGCGCCCCCGGCGTCTCGCCGATGGCCATGACGCCGGGCGTTCGCTCGCCGCCCTCATATACCGGCGTGTAAAGGTAGGGAATGTGTCCGGCGACCACCTTGCGCAACGCCACCCTGACCGCGCTGATATGCGAGCCCATGACAAGGTCTGCGTCTTCGGACGCGACAATGTCGGAAGCCGTCCGCGTCACGTCGTTGATATCGCCGCCGGTGTCATGGAATGCGACTTCAATCTCGCGGCCCAGAATGCCGCCGCGGCTGTTGATCTCGGAAACGCCCAGCAGCGTACTGTTGATAGAGGCCGGGCCCCAGATTCCCGACGGACCCGACAGGCCGACAAAATTGGCAATGCGCAATTTCTTGCGGTCGCGGCGCTCACGGAACAGGCGCGGCGCTGGCCCGGAGCTTCCCGAACCGAACCCCGGCAATCCCTTCAACAGCCATTCCGGCGGCATGGACGGCCCGCCGAACTTTCCAAATTGCATTGGCGAGAGCAATTCGCTCTCCTTTCAGCTTCTTTAGTCCGGCGCGATCAGACTAGCATCCGCAAGATGATCGGCAACAAAAATATGCTAGTGGAAAATATTGAATATTCAACGATTACCATGCATATAGAACAAGCAAGAGCGCTAAATATTCATCCAAAACCCCATTATGAAGTTCAAACCCTTGGCCAAATCGCCCAGCAAACCCATCACCGAGCATCTCGCCTATCTGCTTGCGCAGGCAAACCGGGAGATCAATCGACAGCTCGACGCGCGGTTTCGCAAGGAAGGCGTGCCGGTCGAGCAATGGCGTATTCTGAAAGTTCTTTCCGATGGCAAGGGCCACTCGATGGGTGAGCTCGCCGAAGCCGTACTGCTCAATCATCCGACCCTCACCAAGATGGTCGACCGCATGGTATCGGACGCCCTCGTCTACCGGGTCCAGGATGCCGACGACCGGCGCAAGGTTTTGATGTTCTCGTCTGATCGCGGAAAGGCACTGACCCAGCGCCTGAATTCGCTGGCATTAAGTCAGGAGGCCTTTATCGCCGAGAACTACGGCGACAAGGCGACGGCGGAGTTGAAGCGGCTCTTGGAAAACCTGATCGAGAAAGCGAATTAAACGTCCCTCGGCACCTTTGCGCACGATCAAGTGGGATCTTGGATCGATTCCCTGTCCTGTATTTTGGGGTCCGGCATGTTTCCAAATACTACGTATACGATGCGGCGGGCATCTGCCGGGGAGCGCCAAAAGTGCGAGATCCTCAAGCAGCTCTACCTGAAGCGGCGCTTTCTCTTCCTGGATGAGCCGACCTCGGTGCTGACGCCGGGCGAGGCCGACGAGGTGCTGGGCATGCTGCGCGCCATGGTCGTGGCGGGCGACTTGACCATTCTGATGATCACGCACAAATTCCGTGAGGTGATGGCCTTTGCCGACGATGTGACGATCCTGCGCCGGGCAAACCCACCGGCCACGGCCGCGTCGCGGATCTCACGCCTGACGATATGGCCCGCACCATGATCGGCGCCGAGCAACTGACGGTGCAGCCGCCACGGGTTGGCGAAGTCGGGGAAACCCGGCTTGAACTCAGCAAGCTCACCGTGCTCGACGATGCCGGCGCGGTCGCGGTCCGTGACGTCTCGCTCGTCGTTCGCGGCGGCGAGATCGTCGGCATTGCGGGCGTCTCCGGCAACGGCCAGCGGCAACTGGTCGAAGTGTTGGCCGGCCAGCGCGAGGCCGAAAGCGGCGAGGTCCGCGTCCGCGGCGATCTCTATCACGCAAGCCGCGAAGAGATGCGCCGGCACAAGATGTCGCTGCTCCCCGAGGAGCCCTTGAAGAACGCCTGCGTCGGCGGCATGAGCGTCGCCGACAACGTCGCGCTCCGTGAATTCGACCGCGCGCCGTTTGCCAAAAGCGGCTGGTGGCTGAACCGGTCAGCCTTCCGCAAAGGTGCCGAGCGCAAGATCGGGCTGTACAAGATCAAGACCCGCACGCCAGACACGCCAATCTCGGCACTCTCGGGCGGCAATGTGCAGCGCGCGGTATTGGCGCGGGAGCTCGGCGGCGAAGTCGAGGTGCTGATCGCCGCCAATCCCTGCTTCGGGCTCGATTTCGCCGCGGTCGCGCAGATCCACGCCGAGATCATGGCGGCCCGCAATCGCGGCGCCGCGGTGCTGCTGGTCAGCGAGGATCTCGACGAACTGCTCGAATTGTCCGACCGCCTGGTCGTGATGTTTCACGGTGAGTTCGTCCACGAAGCCCGCGCCAGCGAAGCCAATCTCACCGAAATCGGGCGACACATGGCGGGGCATTGACGGTCAGGACCGATGGTCGACTTTTCCTCGCTGAGCCCGCTGGAACGCGACGTGCATTTCCTGCGGCGATCGTTTGACGTCGCCCGTCGCGCCATGGCCCATGGCAATCACCCTTTCGGCGCCCTGCTCGTCGACCGGAGCGGCACCGTGCTGATCGAGGCCGAGAACGGCTATATGCCGTCGCATGACGGTACGGCGCATGCCGAGCGCCTGCTGGCGACACAAGCCTGCAGCACTGTCGCGCCTCACATCCTGCGCAGCGCCACGCTGTATTCGTCAGCCGAACCCTGCGCGATGTGCGCAGGCGCGATCTACTGGGCCGGCATCGGCCGCCTGGTGTACGGCCTGAGCGAACATCGGCTGCGGGATCTCACCGGCAACCATCCGGAAAATCCAACGCTTGATCTGCCGTGCCGGGAAGTTTTTGGCCGTGGCCAGCGATCGACCGAGGTGCTCGGACCGCTGCTCGAGGACGAGGCCGCGGCGGTGCATGCCGGGGTTTGGGATAAGTAGCTCTGAGCAAGGGCTTCCCTACTTTCGCACGCGCCTAAACTAGCTCATTATTGAGGCATCCGTTCCTCTTGACCGTGACAACGCATGTTGGATTCGACGCCTGCCGCGCTGCACGCCGGTGCCATACCGCTGCTCCGGACGGTTGGCCTGTCCAAAGGCTACGGCAGCCTCCTCGCCAATGAGGCGATTGATATCGAAATCTGGCCGCAGCAGATCCACGCGCTGCTCGGCGAAAACGGAGCGGGCAAATCGACGCTCGTCAAGACCATTTACGGATTGATCCAGCCGAGCGAAGGCGAAATGCGCTGGCAGGGCGAGAAGATGGTTCTCTCCGGACCGTCGGAAGCCCGCAGCCGCGGCATCGGCATGGTGTTCCAGCACTTCTCGCTGTTCGACAATCTTACGGTGGCGGAAAACGTCGCGCTCGGGCTCGACGGCAAGGAATCTTTCAAGGGCATGTCGGCGCGCCTTGAGGAAGTGTCCCGTGTTTACGGGCTTCCGCTCGATCCCAAACGTGAAGTCTGGCAATTGTCCGTCGGCGAACGCCAGCGCATCGAAATCGTGCGTGCGCTGATGCAAAACCCGAAATTCCTGATCCTCGACGAACCAACCGCGGTGCTGACGCCGCAGGAAGCCGACCAACTCTTCGTCGTGCTCAATCGCCTCAAGGCCGAGGGCCGCGCGATCCTCTACATCAGCCACAAGCTGGACGAGGTGCAGCGGCTTTGCGACACCGCCACCATCCTGCGCGGCGGCAAGAAGGTCTCGACCTGCAACCCCAAAGCGGAGACCGCGGCTTCGCTCGCGCGGATGATGGTCGGCGGCGAGATCAATGAAGTAAAGCCGCCCGCTAACCGGCAAACCACAGTGCCGCGGCTTGTCGTCGACGACCTCAGCCTCGAGCCGGACGATCCACACGGGGTGCGGCTTCGGAGCATCTCGTTCGAGCTCAAGGGTGGCGAAATCTTGGGCATCGCCGGTGTCGCCGGCAACGGTCAAGACGAGCTTTTTGCCGCTTTGTCGGGAGAACGGCTGGCACAAGACCCCGGCACAATCGTCATCGACGGGCATGCCGCCGGGCACCTTTCGATCACACAGCGACGCAAGCTTGGAGCGGCCTTCGTTCCCGAGGAGCGGCTCGGCCACGGCACTGCGCCGCGCATGAAGCTTTCGGAGAACGCGCTGCTGACCGGCCATGCCGCCAGCGGCATGGTCCGGCACGGCTTCGTCAATACCGCTGCGACGCTGAAGACCGTCGACCGCGCCACCGAAACCTTCGACGTGCGCAAGGCCAAGCGCGATCCGGAAGCCGCCAGCCTCTCCGGCGGCAATCTGCAGAAGTTCATCGTCGGTCGCGAAATCCTTCGCAACCCGGCCGTGCTGGTCGTGAGCCAGCCGACCTGGGGCGTGGACGCGGGTGCGGCCGCCGTGATCCGGCAGGCCCTGCTCGATCTCGCCGCCGGCGGCGCCGCAGTGCTGGTAACGAGCCAGGACCTCGACGAACTCGCCGAAATCACCGACCGCATCGCCGTGATGTTCCACGGCCAACTGTCGGAGCCGATGGCGACCAGCGAGGCAAGCCGAGAGAAGCTCGGCCTGTTGATGGGCGGAAGCACCCTGGAGAAGGAAGCGGCGCATGCAGTTGGTGCTTGAAAAGCGCGCCGAGCGGTCGAACACGATCGCGCTTGTTTCGCCGCTGATCGCGATCGGCATGACGCTGATGACCATGAGCATCCTGTTTGCGATCCTCGGCAAAAATCCGATCACCGCGCTCGGCGTGTACTTCGTCGATCCCCTGACTGACAGCTATTCGCTGCAGGAGATCGCGGTGAAGGCGGCACCCCTGGTGATGATCGCGATCGGCCTGTCGCTCTGCTACCTCGCCAACGCCTGGAACATCGGCGCCGAAGGACAGTTCCTGATCGGCGCCGTCGCCGGCAGCTGGCTCGCGGTGAAAACGCATGGCACTGACGCCGGCCCCTGGGTCCTGCCGGCGATGCTGCTGCTGGGTGCCATAGGCGGCGCGCTCTATGCCCTGATCCCGGCGATCTGCAAGGTCAGGTTCGGCGCCAGCGAAATCCTGACCAGCCTGATGCTGGTGTACGTGGCCGATCTCTTCCTCGATTATCTCGTGCGCGGTCCCTGGCGCGATCCCAAAGGCTTCAACTTTCCGACCACCGCCGAATTCGATCCGGTTGCGACCGTGCCGGTGCTGATCGAGGGCGGCCGGCTGCATCTTGGCGGCATCATTGCTCTCGTGGTGGTCGCCGCAGGCGCTGTGCTGCTCGGCAAGACCATCAAGGGCTTTGAAATCCGCGTGGTCGGCGCCGCCCCGCGCGCTGCGCGCTTCGGTGGCTTCAACTCCAACCAATTGATCCTCCTGACTTTCGCGATCTCCGGCGCGCTGGCGGGAATGGCCGGGATCATTGAGGTCGCGGGTCCCGTCGGACATCTGCAGCCCGGCATCTCGCCCGGCTACGGTTTCATCGCGATCATCGTTGCGTTCCTGGGGCGACTGAACCCGGTTGGAATACTAATTGCAGGACTTTTCCTCGCACTCACCTTCATCGGCGGCGAGCAGGCGCAGATCGCAATGAAAATCCCGTTGGACGTCACCAAGGTGTTCCAAGGCATTCTGCTGTTCTACGTGCTCGCCTGTGATTCCCTCATCCTCTACCGGTTCAAGCTCATTTTCGCGTCGCCAAAGGTGTCCAGTGGGGCTCATTGAGGCCATCATCCTTGCAGTGCTGGCGGCTTCCACGCCGTTGCTGCTGGCTGCGACCGGCGAACTCGTCACCGAACGTTCCGGCGTGCTCAACCTTGGCGTCGAGGGCATGATGATCGTCGGCGCGGCCTGCGGCTTCGGCGGCGCCTGGCTCTCCGGCTCGGTCATCATCGGCGCGCTGTGCGGCATCGTCGCCGGCGTGCTGATGTCGCTGATCTTCGCGCTGATGACGCTGGGACTTGCGGTCAACCAGGTCGCCACCGGCCTCGCGCTGACCATTCTCGGCATCGGCCTTTCCGGCCTGATCGGCTCCCGCTTCGTCGGCGAAAAGATTTCGCTGGCGCCGCATCTCTACGTTCCCGGCCTGACCGATATCCCGCTGGTCGGACGTATCTTGTTCGGCGAGGACGCCTTCGTGTACCTCTCGCTGGCGCTGGTCGCCGGCGTCTGGTTCTTCCTGTACAAGACGCGGGCCGGACTGATCCTGCGGGCAGCCGGCGACAACCACACATCCGCGCATGCGCTCGGCTATCCCGTCCTCAAGATTAGAATGCTCGCGGTGATGTTCGGCGGCGCCTGCGCTGGCCTGGCCGGCGCTTACCTCCCGCTCGCCTACACGCCGTTCTTCATTCCCGGCATGACCGCAGGCCGCGGATGGATCGCGCTGGCGCTGGTCGTGTTCGCGTCATGGCTGCCGGGCCGCCTCGTGATCGGCGCCTATCTGTTCGGCGCGGTGACGATCCTGCAGCTGCATGCGCAAGGCTGGGGCGTCGGCGTTCCCTCGCAATTGATGTCGGCATTGCCGTATCTGGCGACCGTCATTGTCCTTGTCCTGATTTCACGTGCACGAACCGGCGGCTCGACCGCGCCCGCAGCGCTCGGGACCGTCTTCGTGCCCGAGCGGTAACATGCCCGAAGCGCGCGCGACGGGGCGCCGCGCATCGGGAGAGATGCTTCACCCGTCAATAAAACGGAGAAATCCATGCGCAAGATTCTCATCGCCGCAACGACAGCGATCCTCGCCACCGGGGCAAGCCTGTTCGGCGCTTCCGCCGCCGACAAACTCAAAGTCGGCTTCATCTACATCGGACCGGTCGGCGATCTCGGCTGGACCTACCAGCACGACCTCGGCCGCCTCGAGATGGTTAAGGAATTCGGCGACAAGGTCGAAACCACGTACCTCGAGAACGTCAGCGAAGGTCCGGACTCCGAGCGCTCGATCGAGCAGCTGGCGCGCGCCGGCAACAAGCTGATCTTCACGACGTCATTCGGCTACATGGAGCCGACGCTGAAGGTCGCCAAGAAATACCCGAACGTGCATTTCGAGCACGCCACCGGCTACAAGCGCGACAAGAACTTGTCGACCTATTCCGGCCGCTTCTATGAGGGCCGCTACATCCAGGGCATCATCGCCGCCAAGATGTCGAAATCGGGCGTGCTCGGCTATATCGCCTCGTTCCCGATTCCGGAAGTGATCTCCGGCATCAACGCCACCATGCTCGGCGCTCAGACGATCAATCCTAACATCAAGGTCAAGATCATCTGGGCCAACACCTGGTTCGACCCCGGCAAGGAAGCCGACGCCGCCAAGGCGCTGATCGACCAGGGCGCCGACATCATCATGCAGCACACCGATAGCCCGGCCGCGATGCAGGTCGCTGCCGAGCGCGGCAAGCTGGCGTTCGGCCAGGATTCCGAAATGATCAAGTTCGGACCGAAGACGCAGCTCACCTCGACCATGAACAATTGGGGCCCCTACTACATCCAGCGCGTCAAGGCTGAGCTCGATGGCACCTGGAAGTCGGAAGATTTCTGGGGTGGCCTGAAGAGCAAGCTCGTCATGATGGCGCCCTACACCAACATGCCCGACGACGTGAAGAAGCTGGCGATGGACACCGAAGCCGCCATCATCGAGGGCAAGCTGCAGCCGTTCAAATGTCCAATCGTCGGACAGGACGGCAAGGAAGTCGAATGCAAGGGCGGCACCCATCTGGACGACGGACAAGTGCTCGGCATGAACTTCTACGTGAAGGGCATCGACGACAAGATCCCCGGCAAGTAGGGGACAGCTCGTTACGAGACGAACCGGGTCCGGACAGCAATGCTCGGACCTTTCTCTTGATTGTCAGGCCCAATCCACATTCTCGTCATTGCGAGCGAAGCGAAGCAATCCTTTCTTTGCGCGGAGGTATGGATTGCTTCGCTCGCAATGACGGACAGCCCTACCCCGCATACATCGCGCGCGCCGCGGCGCTATGGCGGCGGATCAGGTCGGGCACATCGAGGCCGGGGATCGCGCCATCCGTTACCACCCAGTTGCCGCCGACCATCACCCGGTCGGCGCGATGTGCACCGCATAGAACCAGCGCAGCCAAGGGATCGCCGTGGCCGGAGAAGCGCAGCTCATCGAGCTTGATCAATGCGAGGTCGGCGGCCTTGCCGACCGCGATTTCGCCGAGCTCGGGACGGCCGATGCAGGCCGCCGAGCCCTTGGTGGCCCAGCGCAGCGCGTCCTTGTGGCTGACGCGGGAAACGCCGTAGCGCGCCCGCTGCAGCAGGAACGCAGCGCGGACTTCCTGCATCAGGTTGGACTCGTCGTTCGAGGCCGAGCCGTCGACACCAAGACCGATCGAAACCCCCGCCTCCTCCATCTCGCAGACCGGACAGCAGCCCGACGCCAAAATCTGGTTGCTGCAGGCGCAATGGCTGATGGCGGTTTTGGCCTTGCCGAGCCGCTTCATTTCGTCCGGATTGAAGAAGATGCCGTGCGCCAGCCAGGTCCGCGCATTGAGCCAACCGCATTGTTCCAGATAATCCAGCGGCCGGCAGCCATGCATCTGCTCGCAGAATTTGTTCTCGTCCTCGGTTTCGGCCAGATGCGTATGCAGGCGGACGTCGAGCTTTTCAGCAAGTGTGGCGGTCGCGCGCATCAACGAGGTCGTCACTGAAAACGGCGAGCATGGCGCCAGCGCGATCTGCACCATCGCGTCCTCGCCGCGCTGGTGGTGGTTCGCCACCACGCGTTCGCTGTCGGCCAAAATCGTGTCCTCGTCCTGCACCACGCTGTCGGGCGGCAGCCCGCCATCCTTCTGCGACCGATCCATCGAGCCGCGCGTCAGCAGCACGCGAATGCCGAGACGCTGGGCGGCGGCGACCTCGATATCGACGGCGTTCTCAAGCCCGGCCGGAAACACATAATGATGGTCGGTCGTGGTGGTGCAGCCGGACAGCAGCAATTCCGACATCGCCACGGTGACACCGAGGTGGAGCGATTCCGGCGTCAGCCGGGCCCAGACCGGATAGAGCACCTGCAGCCACGGAAACAGTTCGCGATCGAGCGCCGCCGGCAGTGCCCGGGTCAGCGTCTGGTAGAAATGATGATGGGTGTTGATCAAGCCGGGCAGCACGACGTGGGCGCTGGCGTCATATAAGGTGGCGTTGGCGGTCGCAGGTTCTCGGCCGCGCGGCACCAGCTCGACGATTTTGCCGCCGCTGATCACAATGCCGCGTTCGGCGCCGTCGGCGAAAATAGAAAGCGGATCCTTGATCCAGATCGCCTGCGTTTGGTCCATGATCCCACCTGATTTGCGAAGGGCGTCTCGGCCGACACCCTCCCCCTTACGTGATGCAAAGACCACCCCAACGGCATTGGCAATTGGCGCTGGTCTTGCAAGACTTCATAGACGTAGATGCATCTACTTGAAAGCGTTAGCGTATCCATGAACCTGAACACCATTAGCGCGGTTGCGCATCCGACGACACGGGACCAATTGCCCGTTTGGACGGCAGGCGATGCATGGCTCGCGGGCGGGACCTGGCTGTTCTCGGAACCGCAGGCGCATCTGACCCGGCTGATCGATCTCACTGGCCTGAAATGGCCGGCGCTGACCGCCACGGAGACCGAACTTAGGATATCAGCGACCTGCACGGTCGCGCAGCTCGATGCGCTTTCCTGTCCTACGGAATGGATCGCTTCGCCGCTGATCAACCAGTGCTGCCGCGCGTTTCTAGCTTCTTTCAAGATATGGAAGACGGCGACCGTCGGCGGCAATATCTGCATGTCGCTGCCCGCGGGGCCGATGATCTCGTTGACCTCGGCGCTCGACGGCATCTGCACCATCTGGCAGGCCGCCGGCGGCGAGCGGAAAATTGCAGTCGTCGATTTCGTCACCGGCGACCAACGTAACGTACTCGCGCCGGGCGATCTGTTGCGACAGGTCGATATCCCGCTCGCGGCCTTGAGGCGGCGTTCGGCGTTCCGCCAGATTTCGCTGACGCCGGTCGGCCGCTCGGCGGCTCTGCTGATCGGCAGCGTGACCAGCGACGGCGGATTGGCGCTAACGATAACGGCATCGACCAAGCGGCCTGTTCGATTGTCCTTCGCAGGAATCCCCAGCGGCAAGGAATTGCGCGAAACGATTTTGCAGCGCATTGCCGACGACCTCTACCATACCGACGTTCACGGCAGACCGATATGGCGCAAGCATATGACGCTGCGGCTTGCGGAAGAGATCCGCGTCGAATTGCAAGGCACGGCATAAGCATGACGTTCCAGATCAACGGCAAGGAATTTTTCGAAGCGCCACAGCCCGGCCAATGCCTGCGCACGTTCCTGCGCGAACTCGGCCATTTCGGCGTCAAGAAGGGTTGCGACGCCGGCGACTGCGGCGCCTGCACCGTGCTGATCGACGGCGAGCCGGTGCATAGTTGTCTGATCCCGGCCTTCCGCGCCGAGGGTCATGCCGTGACGACGATCGAAGGCTTTGCGGCGGATGGCGGCACCCATCCAATGCAACAGGCGTTTCTGGATGCACAGGGGTTTCAATGTGGATTCTGCACCGCCGGCATGATCCTGACCTGTGCATCGCTGAACCAGGCGCAGCGGCAAGACCTCGGCGCCTCGCTAAAAGGCAACATCTGTCGTTGCACCGGCTATCGCTCGATCGAGGATGCGCTGAACGGCAAGAACAATATCGAGGACGCCGACGCCGGCACCGCATTCGGCCGCAGCCTGCCAGCGCCTGCTGGGCCACGGGTGGTGTGCGGTGCGGAACGTTATACGTTCGATATCGCGCTGGAAGGCTTGCTGCACATCAAGATGCTGCGCTCGCCGCATCCGCACGCGAAGATCATTTCGATCGACAAGAGCGCCGCACTTGGCGTGCCTGGCGTGCATAGCGTGCTGACTTTCGAAGACGCGCCAGACCGGCTGTTCTCGACCGCGCGGCACGAATGGGACTGGATGGACCCGGACGACACCAGGGTGCTCGACAACGTCGTCCGCTTCATCGGGGAGAAGGTCGCCGCTGTCATCGCCGAGACCGAGGCCGCCGCCGAGGAAGGTTGCCGGCAACTCGATGTCGCGTACGAAATCCTGCCGGCGGTGATCGATCCCGCCACCGCCATCACACCGGGCGCTCCTCCGATTCACGGCGACAAGACGCCGGCAAACCGTGTCGCGAACGCAGGCCGCAATATCGTGGCAGAAATCCATGGTGAATTTGGCGATGTCGCGGGCGCACTGGCGCAGGCCCCCGTCACCTATGAAGGTACTTTTACGACCCAGCGGGTCCAGCATGCGGCGCTGGAAACCCACGGCGGCCTTGCTTGGGTCGATGCCGATGGAATCCTCAATGTCCGCTCCAGCACGCAGGTGCCGTTCCTGACCCGGCGTACGCTCGCCGACCTCTTTCATCTTCCGCCCGATAAAGTGCGGGTATTTTGCGAGCGCCTCGGCGGCGGCTTTGGCGGCAAACAGGAGATGTTCGTTGAGGACATCCTTGCGCTGGCCGCGCTGAAGACCGGCCGCCCCGTCAAGTTCGAGCTAACGCGAGAAGAGCAGTTCATCGCGACCTCGACGCGTCATCCGATGCAGGTCACCGTCAAAGCAGGCGCCGACAAGGACGGCAAGCTCACGGCACTGCAGCTCGACGTCCTCTCGAACACCGGGGCCTATGGCAACCACGCCGGCCCGGTGCTGTTTCATTCGGTCGGCAAATGCATCGGCGTCTATAACTGCCCGAACAAGAAGGTCGACGGTGTCGCCGCCTATACCAACACCGTGCCCGCCGGGGCCTTTCGCGGCTATGGCCTGCCGCAAACCCTGATCGCCGTCGAAGCCGCGATCGACGAGCTGGCAAAGCAGCTCGGCATCAGTCCGTTCGAGATGCGCCGCCGCAATGTCGTCAAACCCGGCGATGCCATGCTATCGCCGCCGGAATCCGAATATCACGACGTGCTCTATGGCAGCTACGGCCTCGATCAATGCCTTGATCTGGTCGAGCGCGCGATGGCCGCCCAGGCGCCTATGCCCTCCCTCTCCGCGGACTGGTTGACCGGGGACGGCATCGCGCTGACCATGATCGACACCGTGCCGCCGGCCGGTCATTTCGCCGATTGCAGCATTTCCCTGCGCGAGGATGGCGGCTTCGACCTCACCGTCGGCACCGCCGAATTCGGCAATGGCACCAGCACCGTGCATCGCCAGATCGCCGCGTCCGCGCTGGCGACGACCGTCGATCGCATCCGTCTGCTGCAATCCGACACCGCGCATGGCGGCCACGACACCGGCGCATATGGCAGCGCCGGCATCTTTGTCGCGGGAAACGCGACGCAGGCCGCGGCCGAGACGCTGGCGGATCAATTGAAACAATTCGCGGCGTCATTGCTGGGCGAGAACCCGGATGCGTGTTCGCTCGACAACCACACCACCGTGTGCGCCGGGCGCCGCACGCCCTACGCCCTGCTCGCCGCGTCAGCGCAATCCCTCGGCAAGGTGCTGACCGCCAGCGGCAATTCGTCGGGCACGCCGCGGTCAGTTGCCTTCAACGTTCAGGGTTTTCGCGTCGCGGTGAACAAATTCACCGGCGAACTCAAGATCCTGAAAAGCGTGCAGGCCGCCGATGCCGGCCGCGTCGCCAATCCGCTGCAGTGCCGCGGCCAGGTGGAGGGCGGGGTCGCTCAATCGCTGGGCGCTGCGCTCTACGAGGAAATGGTGATCGACGACAACGGCCGGGTCATCAATCCCAAATTCCGCGACTATCATCTGCCATCCTTTGCCGACATTCCCCGCACCGAAGTGTTCTTTGCCGACACGTCGGACAGGCTGGGGCCGATGGGCGCCAAATCGATGAGCGAAAGCCCGTACAATCCGGTCGCCGCCGCGCTCGGCAACGCCATTGCCAACGCCACCGGCATCCGCTTCACGGCGACCCCGTTCAAGCCGGACCGGCTATGGCCGCTGTTGCATGAAAAATTTGGATCTGGATGAGCCAGGAGGCGACAAATCAGCCTCGTCCCACCGTGCATTCGATCTGGCCGTGGGGCTCGTCGGTCGGCAGGAACACGTCGTTGTTGTTATCCAGCCCGAACGCCGAGAGGTTCATCGGGATGAAGTGCATGTTCGGGCAGGCCATACTGATCTCGGAAATTTCCGGCACTGCGGCCAGCGCCGCCTCGCCCATCCGGTAGAGGCTATCCTGCACGCTCTTGCTGTAGGTCATCGAGAAAACCTCCAGCACCGAGTCGAGGATCTTCCTGTTGGTCGCGGGATAGCTCGTCGGCTTGCCCGACCATTTCCACGACGCCACCATGCTTGTCGCGCACATGCGGTCGGCGGTCGGCAGGATCGTGGTGTAGCTGTCCTTGACGTAATTCTCCCAGCCCGACTGGGTCGACTTCATGAAAGTAAAGCCATCGACTCCCGATGACATCGTCGTCTCGCCGCCACGGACGGATGACAATTCCACGGTTGGCTTACCGTTGCTGTCGAGCACGAAGCTATGGGGATGCGGCTTGCCGCCAAAACTGAGCCGGCTCCATTTGGTCTCATGCACGGTCAGCGCGACAGAGGCGATCTGCGGATAGGTGTCGAGATATTTCTTCGCCAGCATCTGGCTGAATTCCTCCGTGCACAGCCCGGTGTTTTCACGGGCGACGATATTGATGACGTTCTTGATCGTGTCGGTCGACACCGAGGTGGAGTTGTCGCCATGGGTGTAGGCGCGGGCAAAGTCGCCCTCCATCATCGCCTTGACGTTGAGCTGGCTGACCTGATGACGGCCACCGTCGCGATGGATGCGCATCACGCGGACGCGGCCCTTACCGTATCTGTTCTTGATCAGCGGCACGTTGGAGCCTCCAGTTCGACCGGTCATTTTGCGGGACTGTGGTTGCCCGATATGGTCCAATATTGAGCAACGTTCGTGCCATTGAGCAAGCGCCTGAGGGCCTGCTTCGGAGGGCAAGCATCTGGCACGCACCTTGTATCGGTTTGAACGGGCCGGGGGGGCCCGCCAAAGGGGGCTCAGCCATGACCACGACCACCGAAATCCATCCGGTCGACCAGACGCTGCCGGTGCCACGGCTGCTGGCGCTCGGCCTGCAGCATGTGCTCGTGATGTATGCCGGTGCGGTCGCGGTGCCCTTGATTATCGGGCGGGCGCTGAAACTGCCCCCTGAGGATCTTGCCTTCCTGATCTCGGCCGACCTGTTCGCCTGTGGCCTCGCCACGCTGGTGCAATGTCTCGGTTTTCCCGGGGTCGGTATCCGGCTGCCCGTGATGATGGGGGTGACGTTCGCGTCGGTCGGCCCGATGCTGTCGATGGCCGCCGCACCCGGCGTCGGCCTGCTCGGAATCTACGGCTCGGTGATCGCTGCCGGAATCTTCGGCATCATTGCCGCGCCCTTCATCAGCCGGCTGCTGCCGCTGTTTCCGCCCGTGGTCACCGGAACCATCATTCTGGTGATCGGCATCTCGCTGATGCGGGTGGGCATCAACTGGGCCGGTGGCGGCCTGCCGACCCTGACAAAGATGATCGACGGTGTCCCCGGCGCCTTCCCCAATCCCAATTATGGCCAGTTGCAGGGGCTCGGCATCGCGCTGTTCGTGCTGCTGGTCATTCTCGCCTTGATCAAATGGGGTACCGGCTTCGTCGCCAATGTGGCCGTGCTGCTCGGTATCATCGCGGGCGCGGTGCTCGCCAGCGTTTTCGGCATCATGCATTTCGAAAAAGTCGCCGCGGCGCAATGGGGCGCGCTCGTGATCCCGTTCCGCTTCGGCATGCCGACATTCCATCTTGTGCCGATCATCACCATGTGCATCGTGATGATCGTGGTGATGATTGAATCGCTCGGCATGTTCCTGGCGCTCGGCGAGATCACCGGCAAGAAAGTCGATCGAGACGCGCTGACCCGTGGCTTGCGCGCCGACGGCGTCGGGACGCTGCTCGGGGGTATATTCAATACGTTTCCCTACACGTCGTTCTCGCAGAACGTCGGCCTTGTCAGCGTCACCGGCGTACGCTCACGCTGGGTCACGATCACCGGCGGCGCCATTATGCTGCTGCTCGGGCTGCTGCCGAAGATGGCCGCATTGGTCGAGGCCGTGCCGCTGGTCGTGCTCGGCGGCGCGGGGCTCGTGATGTTCGGCATGGTGGCCGCGACCGGCGCACGCATTCTCGCCACGGTGGATTTCAAGAACAACCAGTTCAACCTGTTCGTGGTCGCAATCTCAGTCGGCTTCGGCATGATCCCGCTGGTCGCCCCGAATTTTTTCAAGAACCTGCCGCACGATCTGCATCCGCTGCTCGAGTCCGGCATCCTGCTCTGCGCGCTGGTTGCCGTCATGCTGAACGCCTTCTTCAATGGCGTCGGCAGCAAGGCCGCTGCGGAAGCGGACGCCACAGCGGCGGCATCATCGGCGCAGCATGTATAGCATGTATGGTGGGCAAAGGCGCTCTTGCGCCGTGCCCACCATCTCTGCGCGCCATGAAGCTTCAGCTCCCCCGATATGTCGCGTAGCTCCACGGCGTGACCAGCAGCGGCACGTGCAGGTGGCCTTCGGGGTCGCTCACCGAAAAGCGCAACGGAATCTTGTCGAGAAACGGCGGATCCGAAATCGGCACGCCGCGCGCGGCAAAATGATCGCCGACGCTGAACATCAGCTCATAACGGCCGATCGGCACCGGTCGGCCGCCGATCAGCGGCTGATCGGTGCGGCCGTCGCTGTTGGTCACCGTGCGCGTCACCACGCGGGGCGTGCCGAGCTCGGAGAGCTCCGTGAGCTCGATCGCAATCCCCGCTGCCGGCTGGCCGCTATGGGTATCGAGCACATGGGTGGACAGGCGCCCGTGCACCGGCAGCTTGTCGTCAGACGACACAAGCTGGTCCAGTCGCAGCGCCGCAATCCGGCAGATTTCCCCGATCGACATCTGCGTCTCCGCCTTGGCATCGTTGGGCAACCGCCGCTCGAAATCTCGCAAGATCGAATCCTTGGTGTGACGGCGGACGCAGACGATATAGGGGAAACCGAATTTCGAGCGGTAGGCGTTATTGAGCCGCTCGAACGCGGCATATTCCGCATCCGACAGCCGGTCGAGGCCGACGCTGTTCTGCTCGGCATCGGATTCAGCGGTAAGCCCCGTCGCGCGCTGGGTTTTGTCGGCGAGATCAGGATGCGCCTTGATCAATGCGAGGCGCAGCTCCGCGGGGGCGTGATCGACCGCCGCTTTCATAGCATCGAACAGCTGCTTCATGCCCGCGAAGGGACGCGCAGATGCCGTCTGTTCTGCAATCCAAGGCGAATGTTCGAAGACGTTCGACAGCGCCGCAACAAAATCGTCCTTGCTGCAGCGATTCAGGTCGGACAGGATTTTCCCTGACATTTCGCGCCTCACCGTCCCCGCCCGGCGATCACTCGTCGGGCTTCCTGCGATCATACGACCAGCCAAACAGGCCGGTTCTGCGAACCTCTGGCTCCGGCGGCGGCGCGGCCTCCCTGACCTCGGCCGTTGGCCACGCCGACGAACGAGATCAGTCTCTCGGTCGCGGCATGGGCTCCCAGTTGGAACGCACGGAGTATCCCGTCGGGAGAGAGCCTAATGTCATTAACGACGTCAGCTGGCTCGATTGGGGAATTTTCTGGCCAAAGCGCGACGCGCGAAATTTGGAAATCGAAGTAAGAGGAAGAGAGGAGCATGACAAGGACTCTCACGTGGTTGCGGCGCATGGACCTCTGAAATTCATAACACAAACACCATACGAAGAACTCCGCGATTATGCTCGCACCGAGGGTTGGAACTATTTCGTATTCGGTTTTGACTGGCGCAGACCGCTTTCCGAAAGCGCAATTTATTTCAGGGACTTTGTTTACCGCTTCCAAAAGGAAATACTTGCGGTGCATCGAAAGGATCCGATCCCAAGTCTGACCGTTGTATGTCACAGCATGGGAGGTTTGGTTTGCACCTATGCATTAGCCGATCGCAGCTTTAGCAAGCTTGGTTTTCGGTCGATCGTGACTATCGCAACTCCGTTCTACGGAACATCGACTCAACAGGATCGATATTTCCGCGGTGATGAGGATCTATTGAACAACATCTATGGCAAGGCTGACGTAATCAAGATAACAGCCTCTCTTCCTGGTCCGTACACACTGATGTTCTTGCCGAAAGAGATCTACGATCGTGATGGTCGAAGACTCGGCTTGAGGCGCTATCCCCAATATGATCCCGTAGACGATTCCGACACCGATCCGTATGACCCTAGCATGATGAGCCAATGGCCTCAGCCGGTCAAAGATCACCAGCCATTTCTTAGCCGCGCTCGTACTGAGTTAATTAGAATAGCTCAGCCGCTCCAATCGAGCGTTACCCCCGTGTATTTTAATGTCAGATCATCGTTGGACGCGAATACAGCTGTCGAGTTACTTTGGAACAAGAAGCCCGGGACCAAGCCCAGTCCGATTGCAGGAATACCCGGCCCGGGGGATGGAACTGTACCAGCTTGGGCGGCTTGGCATGCATACTCCCGCCCGGCCAATCGTTATGAGCTGAAGCAAGCCAAGGATCACGCCCTTTTACTTGAACATGCTGAGGTTCTCTCAGTGATTGATTCCATCGTGAAAACGAGAAGGTTGCCAGTGAGCAGGAAGCGCGCGGCTCGTTCGCCTTCAGTAGCCAATGTCAAAGCTGTAAATCGGGCCATCGATTCATGGGTCAAAAGATCAAAGAGTAAGCGACCACCGCCCAAAGAATTATTCGAGAAGCCACTCCAACGAGCGATCCTGTCCAATCTGATAGCTGGAAAAAAGCCGCGAATGGTTGGTCGAAGGACAAAGGGGTCGTAGCAGGATCGCTTTCGGCGATGCACGAGGAGCGTGAAGTCCTGTGTACCAGTCGCGTGTCGACTGGGGCGGCGGAGAGTATGCGCAACCCAAGCCGCTGCAGATACTGAGATTTGATTTACCCCGGAGCGCAGGGAGGGATTCCTAACCCATCGGCGGGAATTAATCAGTCCGTTCAAATTGTTACGGTCTGATAAGGGCTTGCGCAGCATCCCGGTGCTACACAAGGGTGCTACACAACCGTGGTCATTCGCATGCCTGCGCCGGTCCTGCGCGACAGTCGAAAGCTTCGCCTCGATTCCGACAGCCAAACTTTGTTCGTACGGGCGTTCTTCCGCACGAGAGGTCTGACCACCACCGACCTGGCCCGCCAGGCAAACGGTGACTTCGCGCCGTCTCCCGCGGCCGCCAGCTTTCCGCCGCCGGAGCCCGAGCGGCTCGACGCGCTGACCTGGTTCGACAAGTACGCAGAAGCAGCCGGCCTTGCCGCATCGACCGTCGAGCGCTGGCGGCCGGTCATCGTGGAATTCATCGAGTTCAACAAGGATTCAAATCTCGCCAAGGTGACCAGAAAGCAGGTCATCGAGTGGAAGAATGTCTTGCTGAAGCAGGACGTGCGCGTCGGCAGACAGGTCAGGAAGCGCTCCCCCCGGACCGTGAAGGACGTTCATCTCGCAGCCCTGAAGGCTGTCTGCCAATACCTCGTCGATGAGGACAAGCTGACGGACAATCCGGTCGCCAGGGTCGTGGTTCGCAACGTCGCGACTGAGAAAGATGACGATGAAAAGGGCTTTTCGGATAAGGACGCCCGTACAATCCTCAAGGCGACCCTCCAAAGGGGCTCCCATTTGCTTTCCACTGAGATGGAGGCGGCGCGTCGGTGGATCCCCTGGATCTGCGCCTACACGGGCGCCCGCGTCAACGACGTCACTTCGCTCCAGCCTGCGGATATCGTGAAAGTCCAGGGGATTTGTTGAGAAAATCGCCGTTTGAAAAACCGTTTTAGTTTCGTCTTCTCAAACGGTGATTTGCGATAAGCATTTGATTTGAATGGCGCGCCCGAAGAGATTCGAACTCCTGACCCCCAGATCGTAGTTTAAAGGTCCCTACAGGTGAATCCAACCAACGGCCGTCCGTGACACACGCTCAAAACAGATTCGATGCCACGTACGCACCAGTTTCGCACCAGAAATGATGGTAACGAAACGCAACGAACGGACCCGAACTCCACCAAAAATGTAGGAAAAAGCAACTGCCGCGACCTTTATTCTGCCGCTCATAAAGGTCTGGTTGCAGGTGCGAGGACGGCTCCCATCGAGGCAGAAAGTGCCTAACCCGCACCAGTTTCCGCACTCGGCTCCGCGTTCATGAACGAGTTGATCGCCGCGACCGTAGGGCCATCAGCATGCAGCAACAGCCCAGCGATGCCGACCAAATCACGCTCTAGGCTAGCCGAATGCCGCACGCGCCCTCTGTCGTCCTTTTCGCGATCGTTCGTGTCTGCTCACATTCGAAGCCGAATTTGACCGTAATGATGGTGTCCGGAGACAGACGTGACGCGGCGTCGTCGAGTGAAGCCAATAAGAGTAGGACTCGGCAGCTACGTTCTGATTGACGTGTGAGGTGCGAGAAAGCGCGATGTCGCCACGCTCGCCCCTTCCCGCCCGCTATCCTCCAACCGGCGCCTGGCCCGCGGTAATGCGTGCGGACCTGGCCGCGGCATACCTAGATTATCGTGACACACGAGAGTTGGCACGCGGTGTCACCCGAGGTGAAGCGCCCCCACCGATGGGCTATCACGGAATTGGACGCGCGAGAGAACCGATCTGGTCTAAGGCCGCCATTGACAACTTCATCGAGCCGGATTCGGATGGTCCAGCAAAACAAGACTTGGTGTCCCTCGTATGAAACCACCCCGCACTGCATTGAAGCTCCCGCGCTATTGCCGGCGAAAGCCCTTGAAGAATGGTCGATGGGCATACTTTTTTGAGCCGCCTACTTGGGCCCGCACGCAGGGTTGCCAAATTGAAGCTGAAGCATTGGGGCAGGATTACGCAGCCGCCGTCGATCGCGCGGAGAACGTCCTCTTGCCAGCCTTCGATAGCTGGCGGTCTCGAGGCCTAGCGGACATGGTCCCGGCAGCCGTGGCGCCGGGATCGTTTGACTGGTTAGCGGGCGTGTTTAAGGCGCACCAGAAGTGGAAGGAGATCGATCACAAGACACAGCGTCTCTACGAGCAAGGTTTGTCGCTGTTCGCCAACCACAGCCTGAAGGATGGCACGCGAGCTGGCTCGAAGCAAATCTCGGATTTCACGAAGGGTTTCGTGGACGCGGTCTATGCGAAGTTGCTCGTCGTCGACGAAAAGGACGCGGATGGCAACACCGTAAGGCGAGAGCGCCGCCGCTTCGCAAACGCCGCGATGGTCGCCTGCCGGCGGGCGTGGTTCGTTGGTCAGCGCGCAGAAGAGAAGAAGGTCCCAGCTATTAATCCGTTCTCGCGCATGGGGCTGAAGGCGCGGGCGCCCGGTCAAGCCGTGCGCGAGACGCCGACCGCGACGTGGGAAGAACTCGTTGCATTCCGGGCCGCCGCGAAGGGTCTTGGCTATCGATCGGTCGCGACAGCCTCGCTTGTAACCTGGGAATGGCTGCAGCGGGAAGAGCACGTCTTCGGCGCCTTCGAGATCGCTCATTATCGACCGAAGGAGCGTCCGAATAGTGTCAGGATCGTGCATCCCAAGAACGGCGAGGAAGCGTGGTGGCCATTGTTCGATGAGGCAGGTGAAGCGCTCTTCCCGGAGCTGATGGCCGAACTCGACGAAATCAAGAAGACGATGGTCTCAGGCCTCGTTTTCCGGCGGGATCACGCGCACCGTAGATCTCGTACGCCACTGCCATGGATTACCGAAAAGAAAGACCTTCGCTATTTGCGTGATGTGGTGAAGGAAATCATCCGGTCCGCCGGGTCTCCGAGAAGAACTGTCATTCACCTCGTTCCGCCACGGCGGCTTTACAGAGGGAGCCGACAGCGACCTCACGGATGCTGAATTGCGCGCAGCGGGGCGGCACCGGTCCTCAAGGCAGCTCCCGACATATGCGAAGCGCACACGCAAGCAGCTCATTTCGGGCACGAAGAAGCGTCGGGAGGAGCGAACAAAGGCAGCCGGTTTGTCGGAATAGCCGCTGACCGCCTGTCGGAATGGCCGCTTCGCGAGGTCCCTAAGTCCTTGAAAGGCTTGGTGGGCGCACCAGGGCTCGAACCTGGGACCCGCTGATTAAGAGTCAGCTGCTCTACCAACTGAGCTATGCGCCCGGACGCTTTAGGTCCGGAAAAACCTTTGCGAGGGGCGTCGTTTAGCAAAGCGATCCCGGGATGTCCAGCAAGCCGGCTGAAGTTTTCCCGGGCTTTGGCGGCTTTCCGGAATGGCGAAAAGCCGCTGGATTTCAGCGGCTTTTGCGGATGTTCGGATGTGGGCCCGGCCCGGGCCGTCAGAGCCGCTCCGGGCCGCCCCGGTCCGGACCACCATCCCGGTCATAACGGTCGCGGTCATAGCCCCGATGCCGGTCAAAGTCGCGATCCCTGCCCATTTCGCGCTCGAACCGGTGGTGGCGCCAGCCTTCCCGGCCGCCGAACCGGTCCATCCGGGTCAGGACGGCAAGCCGGCGCTTCTGGCCGTCATCCAGCGTCTTGTAGAGCGGGTCGGCCGCATCCGCGATCTTCTTCATGGCCGCCGCCGAGGCCGCCATGGTCTCGGCCCGGTCACGCAGCCGCGCCACCGGATCGTCCGGCTTCTGCTGGCTGGAATCGTCCCGCGGCGGGTTCATCCGCGCATTGGCGCGATCGATTTTGAGCTTGGCGAACTCCTTGACCGCGGCCTCGACCGGCGGCCACAGCTTTTCCTGCTCGGCCGAGAGTTTGAGGCCGGCATGGACGGCCGCGATCCGCGCGTCCGCGTAAGCCGCCCGGTCTTCCGGGCTCATCCGCATATGGCCGTAGCCCCAATGGCGGTGCTGGGCGTAGACGGCGGTGGAGCCGGCGATGGCGAGAACCGCAACCGCTGCGATGGCGAACTTCCTCATGCGAACCTCCTGTGAAAGGTTGCCTGAAGATGAGCCTGCCCCGGCCTGCGTTCAACTTAAGGATTGGCAAGACCGGCCTCCCTTACCAAGATGTAATCCTTCCTCCGTTTGATCCAGTGCAATGCGGCATGACTAGAGCATGCCGAGCGTCCGCGGCAGCCACAGCGACAATTCCGGGATGTAGGTGATCAGGCCGAGGAAGACCAGCAGCGTGATCAGCCAGGGCAGCACCGCGATCGACAGTTCGGTGATGCCCATCTTGGCGATGCCGGAGGCGACATAGAGATTTAATCCGACCGGCGGATGACACATGCCGATCTCCATGTTGACCACGATGATGATGCCGAAATGGACCGGATCGATACCGAGCTTGACCGCGATCGGATAAAGGATCGGCGCCATGATCAGCACGATCGATGACGGCTCCATCACGTTGCCGGCGAGCAGCAGCAGCAGGTTCACGACCAGGAGGAAGGTGATCCAGTTGATACCGCTGCCGGTGATCCAGTTCGACATCGCCTGCGGGATCTGTTCGCTCGTCATCAGGAACGAGAACAGCACCGCGTTGGTCACGATGTAGAGGATCATCGCGCTCATATTCGCGGAGACGAGCAGGACCTTTGGCACGTCCTTCCACTTCAGGTCCTTGTAGATGAACATCTCGATCAGGAAGGCGTAGACCGCGCTCATCGCGGCGGCTTCGGTCGGCGTGAACCAGCCGGCATAGATGCCGCCCAGCACCACGACGATGAGAGAAACGCCCCAGAACGAGTCGATGAAGGCGCGGAAAGCCTCTCCCCAGGAAGCCTTCTCGACCCGCGGGATGTTGTTCTTCCACGCGCGATACCACGTGGTCGAGGACAGCATGATGGCCAGGATCACGCCCGGCACCATCCCGGCCATGAACAATTGCCCGACCGAGGCGGAGCCGACCTTCTCGCCGTTCGGGCCGAGGTAAACGGCGCCGCTGGTGGCGACCGAATAGATCACCATGATGATCGACGGCGGGATCAGGTTGCCGAGCGCACCGCCGGTGACGATCACGCCGGCGGCAAAGCGCCGGGGATAGCCGACCTGCAACATGGCGGGCAGCATGATCGAGCCGATGGCAACCACGGTCGCGGGCGACGATCCCGACACGGCCGAAAACAGCGCCGCCGACATGGTGGCGGCAATGCCGAGGCCTCCGGGCCAGTGGCCGATCATGGTCCGCGCGAATGCGATCATTCTTCGCGCGACGCCGCCATGGGTGAGGAAGTTGCCGGCAAGGATGAAGAACGGGATCGCCATGATCTCGAACTTCTCGATGCCGGTGAACAGTTTTAGCGCCACCGATTCGATCGGCACCGTCGTGAAAGTGAACAGGAACGTCAGCACGGTGAGGCCGAGCGCAATCGAGATCGGCATGCCCGTCAGCATCAGCGCGACGAGCAGCCCGAAGATGATCGCGGCGGTCATCGGGCGATCCCCCCGGCGCCGACCCCGGGCGCTTCGACTTCGACGCCCTCAACCTGGGTTTCGTCGTGATGCGGCAGATGACCGGTGCGCCAGAAATTCCATGCAACCTGCAGGAAGCGGAAGCACATCAAATAGGAGCCGAGTGGGACACAGAGATAGATGATCCAGATTGGCAGTTCGAGGTCGGGCGAGACCTGGTCGGTGTAGTAGAGCCCATGGACGAACTTTGCGCCCATCGTTCCCACCACCGCGGTGAACAGCGCGCCGCACAACAGGCCGAACAGCACCGTGCCCTTGCGGACCGGCGGATTGAGCTTGTTCACCAGCACGTCGACGCCGACATGGATGCCGGTGCGCACGCCATACGCGGCGCCGAATTTCGCCATCCACACGAACATGTAGATGCAAACCTCCTGCGCCCAGGACAGGTTGATTGGGAACAGGAGGTCGTAGAGGACGGGAACGCCGACCAGATAACGATGCATCACCGCGACGAAAATAATCAGGGTGGCGGCTGCGATCAGCACCGTGATCAGCAGTTCCTCAAGCCGGTCGAGGATGCGAAGCAGTATCAATGTTTCCCCCTACTTTGTCCCCTCGTCATGCCCGGACTTGTCCCGGGCATCCATGTCTAGCTGCATCGCGGCAAGGAAGACGTGGATGGCCGGGACAAGCCCGGCCATGACGAAGAGTGAATTGCCGCCCAATGGCAACTCGATCGTCCGGACGCTCCCCGAATGTACGCGCCGCTCAGTTCGTCGCGCCCCTCGTCTCCTTCAGGAATTCGTCGATCAAGGGCTGGCCGACGCGGTTTGCGACGTCCTTGTAGACCGGATCCATCGCCTTGCGCATGGCGGCGTCCTGCTCCGGCGTCAGCGTGATGATCTCGCTCTTGCCGGTCTTCTTGATGTCGGCGAGCGCGTCGTCGTTTTCCTTGGCCGACTGGCCGTTGCCGTATTCGGTCGCTTCCTTCATCGCCTTTTCGCACTGTGCGCGAATATCCGCCGGCAGACCGTCCCAGAACTTCTTGTTGGTAACCACCACATAACCGATGTAACCGTGGTTGGTGTGGGTGATGTACTTCTGCACCTCGTGCATTTTCTGGGTGTAGATGTTCGACCAGGTATTCTCCTGCCCGTCGACCACGCCAGTTTGCAGCGCCTGATACACTTCAGAGAACGCCATCACCTGCGGGATCACGCCAAGCGTGCGGAACTGCGCTTCCAGCACCTTCGACGACTGGATGCGGAATTTCAGTCCCTTGTAGTCAGCAGGCGCCACCAGCTTCTTGTTGGCGCTCATCTGCTTGAAGCCGTTATCCCAATAGGCAAGACCGATCATGCCCTTCGGCTCCAGCAGCTTCAGGAGTTTGGTACCAAGCGGACCGTCAGTCACTTTCCGCAGCGTCTTCAGATCGGGAAGGATGTAGGGAAGATCGAACACCTCGAATTCCTTCACCCCGATCGGCCCGAACTTCGAGTTCGAGGGCGCCAGCATCTGCACCGCACCGAGTTGCAGCGCTTCCAGCTCTTCCTTGTCCTTGTAGAGCTGCGAGTTCGGATAGACTTCGACCTTGACCTTGCCCTCGGTATACTTCTCGGCCAGTTCCTTGAACTTCTCTGCCGCCAGCCCCTTCGGCGTATTGGTGGCCACCACGTGGCTGAACTTGATCACGATCGGCGATTGCGCCGCAGCAGGTCCGGCCAAAGTCAGCGCCGCGATCGATGCCGCGGCCAAAATCAGCTTGCGCATGTTTCCTCCCGTTATTGTCCCGGAGCTCTCGACGCGGCTCCGATGCTTGCATGCCAGATGCATCAATATAGACAAGCCGGCCGAATTGCCATTGCCCGTTAGAAGGGGCCCTGCTCTCCGGCTTTGCTGCATTGCAAAATCAGCTACCCTCCTTTCTTCTATGCCATCGGCACCGGAGGATCGTGCTGGCCCCGCGCACGCCGTGTCCAATAAACCTTCGCTATGTCTGCTTTCCTCGTAACGAAAGGCTCCGGGACTTTCTCATCCGTCATTGCGAGCGCAGCGAAGCAATCCATCTTTCCGCGCACGAGGTGACAATGGATTGCTTCGCTGCGCTCGCAATGACGTGGATATAGCTTCGCGATCTCGCGACATGTTTTGCCCGAGGTTTGCATTTACTTCGTCCCGCCCTCTCATTTAGAGGGCGCAGGGAAGACCGGGTGCTTGCTGCACCCGAGGTCTCGTGTGCCGTTGCGCATAAGGAAAAACGCACACGAGCATACAGGTACAGCGGAAACACTCCGGCCTTCCCTGCGCAATGGCTTTACGGCTTACTTCGTGCTCTCCCCGGAGAACGGCTCTTTTGCCTCCGTCATCCCTGAGAAGCTTCGCTTCTTAAGGACTTAACGCCAGCACCGCGGCGTCCGAACCACACGACTTCGCCGTACGCCTCACGTCACGTACGTCGTCGTGACATCAGCGTCCATCGCATCTCACCGCGCGTTCGTGACGATCGCGAAGCGCCCCTCATCTGCGGAAGACGGGCGGAGTTATGCGACTGATTTGCCCGACCTGTTAAGCGGAATATTTTTGTTTCCCGGGCTTGACACGATTTCGGAAAATCAGAATTGATTTGCCTTCGGGTTATCTTGTCGCAGTTGCGCGTCAAGAATTGTGCTTGCGCGCGAAGCAAATCAGTTCGCAAAACCGTAGGGTGGGTAAAACGCAAGCGTGCCCACCATCGAAAGGGCGCGCGATGATAGATGGTGGGCACGGCGCTATCGCGCCTTTGCCCACCTTACGCACTGGATTGCACGGCCCGGGGCCACCGGCCGCGAAAAGATCAGCGGGGCTCGGATTACGGCGGCGGTAATGCTCATCGGGTTTTTATCGCCGCGCAGAACTGTTCCGTGACCGCCGTCGTTTCCTCGGTGGCGTTCCAGCCGTTCGTCTCGGCGTTTTCCTTGGCCAACTTTTGCTCGTTCTGAAGCATCTTTTTGATGAGCGCGTACGGTTTCCAGTCGGTCTTGGACAGCTTGACGGGGGGCGCACCGCAGACGTTGTGGGCAATCGCTTTCTGCACACTGGTGCTGACGTCGCTCATGTGGTCCTCGACCACGGCCGTGAAGCGCGCCTTGGCGTATTGGCTGTTGGCTGCGATGAAGTCCTTGCAGAAGGCGACCCGTTGACCTCCGTCGCGGGCCTTGATGTAGGCCGTCTGCGTTTCGTAATGCACGCGGTAGGCGAGTTTGTTGGCGTTCGGGTCGGATTTCACCGCTTCGAGCATGGCGCGGTGGTCACCCGAAGTGGCGTCATTGATCCTGAGGTCACATACTTTGGCGAGGGAGGCGACCGGAACGTAGGCCCGCACCTTGGCTTCCAAGGCATCGTTGGCGCGCGCAACTGGTGCGAACAGGCTGGCGGCGATTGCGAAAGCAGCGAGACAGCGTTTCATTGGTGACATGCTCCAATCACCGAACAGCAAGCGGCGGCGTTGGGATCGCATTGACCGACCGCACACCAGCGCGGCGACCCAGCCGCGAAGCGTCCAGCCCAGAAAACGGGCTGAGCACTTACTGCGCGAATTCCTTGGGCGGCTGTCGAGCGCCCATCTTGATCTGAATCATCGTTCCGCTGCGTGACCGAGACGGCAGGCCGCAAACCCGGTGTCCGCCGTCAAGGATGGCGACGACACCTTCGCAGGCATCAGTCCGCGATGCCGATGGGTATCGCTTCCGCCTTCGCTCGTTGAGCTACGGCGGACAAGTCGCTCCACCCATCCTACGACTAGTCGGGGCGACGCACCAGATCGCTCCAGAGATTTCGTTAGCCTTCGCGTGTTCAACGAAAAGACGCGGCGCCTTGCAGCGCCGCGTTTTCGTTGGTCCATCGATAGGCGAGAACCGTCAGCCCGCCGCCTGCGCCGGCATGTCGCGCTGGCGCTTCATGACGATCTTGTTGAGCGCGCCGAGATAGGCCTTTGCGGAGGCGACCAGCGTATCCGGATCCGCGGCGCGTGCCGTCATCGAGCGGCCCTCATGCGAGAGCCGCACCGACACTTCAGCCTGCGCGTCGGTGCCTTCGGTGACGGCGTGGACCTGGTAGAGTTCCAGCTTGGCCTCGTGCGGCACCAGCGCCTTGATGCAGTTGAAGACGGCATCGACCGGGCCGTTGCCTTCGGCTTCCTCGATTTTGGTCTGGCCGTCGACGTCGAGTTTCATGGTGGCGCGCTGCGGACCGTGCGTGCCGGCAATGACCGTCAGCGAGGTCAGCTTGATGCGGTCGTGCGACGCCGCCATTTCCTCGTCGACCAGCGCCTCGATATCCTCGTCGTAGATGTCCTTCTTGCGGTCGGCCAGCGCCTTCATCCGCGCAAACGCGTCTTCCAGTTGGTTCGGGCCGAGCTTGTAGCCCATCTCTTCCAGCTTGTGCACGAACGCGTGACGGCCGGAATGCTTGCCCAGCACCAGCGAGGACTGCTTCAGGCCGACCATTTCGGGACGCATGATCTCGTAGGTGGAGGCGTCCTTCAGCACGCCGTCCTGATGAATGCCGCTCTCATGCGCGAAGGCGTTACGGCCGACGATCGCCTTGTTGTACTGCACCGGGAACGAGGTCGCCGCCGATACCAGCTTCGAGGCGCGCGTCAACTGCGTGGTGTCGATCTTGTTCCAGTACGGAAACTTGTCGTTGCGCACGTTGATCGCCATCACGATCTCTTCGAGCGCGGCGTTGCCGGCCCGCTCGCCGATGCCGTTGACAGTGCATTCGACCTGGCGCGCGCCGCCGGCGATGCCGGCCAGCGAGTTCGCTACCGCCATGCCGAGATCGTTATGGCAGTGGACGGAGAAGATCGCCTTGTCGGAGTTCGGCACGCGCTCGATCAGCGTGCGCATGAAGTGGGTGTATTCCTCCGGCACGGTATAGCCGACGGTGTCGGGGATGTTGACCGTGGTGGCGCCGGCCTTGATGACGGCCTCGACGATGCGGCAGAGGAAATCCATCTCGCTGCGGGTGCCGTCCTCCGCCGACCATTCGACGTCGTCGATCTGGTTGCGGGCGCGGGTGACATTGGCGATCGAGAGCTCCACCACCTGCTCCGGCGTCATGTTCAGCTTGACGCGCATGTGCAGCGGCGAAGTCGCGATCACGGTGTGAACGCGGCCGCGTTTTGCAAACTTCACCGCCTCGGCGCAGCGGTCGATGTCCTTCGGGTGGGCGCGCGACAGGCCAGCGATGACGGCGTTCTTGGAGCGGCGGGCGATCTCGCTGACCGCCTGGAAGTCCCCTTCCGAGGTGATCGGGAAGCCGGCCTCGATGACGTCGACGCCCATGTCGTCCAGCATCTCGGCGACTTCGAGCTTTTCCTCGTAGGTCATGGTCGCGCCCGGGCACTGCTCGCCGTCACGCAGCGTGGTGTCGAAAATGATGACGCGGTCCTTCTCGGACTTGTTGGCGGTGGTCATGGTTCTGTATTCCTTTGGATCTTGCGCCGGTTCAAGTGGCGCTGAAGGGTCTGGTGATCTCGCTCAAAACCCCTGAGTGCCCAGGCGCAAATGCCCAGACGGCCCTCAGGGGCCGATAAGAAGCAGAATCCCGCCAAGAAGCAGGGTGGGCGCGGACGCAGCCGGACGAGCGGGGGCAGCCTCGGCCGCTCCACCCAAAACTCCCGACTTTTCGCTGCGAATCAGCATTGCCAGACCCTTGTGGACGCCCAAATCTCGGCCAAAACCATTGACGGTTCGTTGCCGAGGCGGCGTTCCGGGGCTGTTCTAGACGAGAAATACGGCCGGCCGCAATGCCAAAAGATGGTCAGGATAGGTGACCTAACCACCGGGAAAATCGGCGGACCGGCCTGAGGACCGGGAAACACTTTCCGGCGTTAACCAGCCCATAGCTTAGGTGAACAGCCAATGGGCGTTGAGACCGAAATCAAGTTCCGTATGCCCAAGCGCAACCTCGGGTCCACACCCAGATTGGCGGTGCCCGGGTGCAAAATCGGCAAGCGCTCGGAGAGCGATCTCAAGTCGACCTATTTCGACACGCGGAAACACAAGCTGAAACGGCGCGGACTTCTGCTCCGGGTGAGGCAAGCGGACGGCAAGCACATACAAACGATCAAGAAGACGTCCGGCGCGCAGTTCGGCCGCGGCGAGTGGGAAACCGAGATAGCAGGCAACACCCCCGATCTCGACGAGGCAAACGGCACGCCGCTTCAGCGCTTGGCTTCGAAGAAGCTGCGCCGCAAGTTGAAGCCGATCTTCGAGACCTCGGTACATCGCATCACGATGCCGGTCCGCACCAAACGGAGCGAACTGGAACTTGCCATCGATCACGGCAGCATTGTCGCGTCCGGTCACATGAACCGCATCGAGGAGGTCGAGCTCGAACTGAAGAGCGGACCGACGAGCGACCTGTTTCGCGTCGCGAAGGCACTGGAGCGAAAGCTCGCAGCCGAGCTTTGTTTGAGAGCGAAGGCAGACCAGGGCTACGATCTTGTCGACGGCAAGCGCGCTCAAGCTGTTTTTGCCGAGCCAATCGAGCTTGGGAAGCGAATGACCGCCATCGAGGGTTTCCAGGTGATTGCCCGCTCCACCCTTCGCCATTTTTCCGGAAACGTCGACGCCGTCCGTCACCTTGATCCGGAAGGCGTGCATCAGATGCGCGTGGGCTTGCGCCGCTTGCGCGCCGCCATCTCGCTGTTTTCGAAGACATTGCCAGGCAAGAAAACCGAAGAAATCAAGATAGAACTCAGGTGGCTGACAAACGAACTCGCCCGCGCGCGCGAGCTGGACGTCTTCCTGGAGGAGAAGATTGGTCCTGTCGCCCGCGAAATAACACCGCGCCGGGGTGGCAAAGCCATCGCCAGGCAGTTTGCCGAGAAACGCACTGAGGCGCTCGGGCAGGCCAAGAGGGCCGTCGATTCGTCGCGATGCCGCGCGCTGCTCGTCGATGTGCTCGAATGGATCGAGACGCAGCGCGGACGGACGGACGCCGCAAATAGCGAACTTGGCGAATTCGCCGCAAAGCTCTTGGATCGGCGCATCAGGAAGGCACAAAAGGACGCGGGAAAGCTGCAAGAGATGACGGCACCCGAGCGGCACAAATTCCGGATCAGGATGAAGAAGATCAGGTACGCGGTAGAGTTCTTCGAAAGTCTTTTCCGCAGCAAACGCGACCGAAAGGCGCTCACGCGTCTAACGAAACATGCGAAAAAGATCCAGGATGCTTTGGGCTCGCTGAACGACTTCATTGCGGATCGAAAGATGGCGGCAGAGGCGGCGCTAAAAGCGCCGCCGCAAGACAGGCGCGCCCGCGCCTATGTTTCCGGCATCATCGTTGGCCGCGAGGATGAACAGGCAAGGCCGCTCATGCAAGCGGCTACGAACGAACTGCGCGCACTACGCCATCTTTCCGGGCCTGGCTGATACTGCCGTCATACACGCATCCAGGCTGCCGCCCCTCTGATCAACTCCGCCGCGCCCGCGACTTGGCGCGGAGGCTTGACGGCGAGCGGCCGTAGAGATCGGCGAACGCGGCGTTGAACCGGCGCAGGCTGCCGAAGCCCGCGCGGAAGGCGATCTCGGTCATCGTGTCGTCGGTGGTGTCGAGCAGCCGCTTCGCCCGCTGCACGCGGCGCGTGGTTGCGACCTGTTGCGGGCTTGCTCCGACGAACAGGCGGGCGAGGTGGCGCTGGGTGATCCCGAGCTTCTCCGCCAATGCAGCGACCGAGTGCTGATCCAGCGCGCCGCCGTCGATCAGTTTCAGTGCGCGCGCGACCGTCGAACGCGTGCCGTTCCAAGCCGGGCAGAACGGCGCGGTCTCCGGGCGGCAGCGCAGGCACGGCCGGTATCCCGCGGCCTCGGCGGCGGCTGCCGTCGGGTAATAGGTGACGTTGCGCGTCAAGGGGTGCTTCACGGGGCAGACCGGACGGCAATAGATCCGCGTAGTCCTCACCGCCGTGAAGAAACGGCCGTCATATCGAGCGTCGCGCCTCAGCCGCGCAGCATTACAGACGTCAAAGCTTAGCATTCACGAATTCTAGCGCACCGCGGGCGGAGAAAAAACGGGCACAGATGATGAGGTCCGATTCCGGCCAGCGGCAGCGGCCGGAGTGTCCTAGATCAACGGCGATGATTTCTCTCCACGGAAGGCAATAACATGGAAAATCCAGCAGCCAAGGACGTCGTTCTCAACGCATGGAAGACATTCTCGACGCGAGACGCCGGCCAGATCGCGTCCCTGTTCACGGCGGACGCCGAATGGATCGCCCCTCGCAACAACGCAACGGCTGTGGCGCTTGCGCATACCGATCACATGATCGGCCCCGACCAGATCGCGCGCTTCATCGCCTCGGAGATGCACCGCCTGTTCTCCGCGATCGACATCTCGTTCCGCGCTGTCCACACCGATGGTGACACAGTGATCATCGAGGAGCGGATGAAGGCGACACTTCCGGAAGGACGGCCATATGACAACGACTACTGTTTCATCTTTGTGGTCGAAGGCGGCCGCATCAAGCAGGTCCGCGAGTACATGGACACCCGAAAAGGTTGGCAGATGGTTTTCGGGGATGCCGCGGAGTGACGCACGGCGGCTTTCATAATCGCGACACGGGTCCGTGCGGGGTACGAACCGGATGAATGCCGTTCAGGTTCGCCGCGGAGCGGCCCCTGACACTGCGATATCCGTGACGCCGGTCGCATGAGCGCGGCATTCAAGAGGATCGAAGCGTAACCGCATTACCACACCGGCGAAGTTCCGCTCGCTTGTGTTCGTTAATGTGCAGACGAAGAGTGAAAGATAGCTTTGCCTTGTCCGGCGGCGCGGTGAATGCGGACTCGTCGAGGGGCCGGCGCGATTCCAAACCTCGAACGGGTCCGCCCACGCGGCTTACGCCTTACGGCAGCGACCCTCTCAGGCCACGGACACCGGTATCCAGGACGACTTGGCCATCTTTCTCGGGATTGGTGCGCGTGCTGGCCTCACTGCGTTCGGACGCAGCAATGACTCCGCGACCTTTCTCAGTCGATCCGAAAACTTGAACGACCATCGCTCCAAGCACAAGCAGTGCTACCAGAACCAGGCCACTCAGTGCCGGCGTTCGAAATAGATTGGACCCAAAGCGCATCATAACTGTACCCATGCGCATCGCCCACAGCCCGCTGCGACAGTATCGCAGAGTCGTTAGGCGACTTGGTGACGTAGCGGTGGCAATCCGGCGTTCATTCTCTGTGCATATCTGGACATCAATCGAGGCATCGCACAGCCAGGATGACACCGACCATCGCGACGTGATCGAGACGATCGAGCAAGCGGGAAGAAGCGCCCGACAGGGACGCGGTCGTGGCCTATGGAATCCGCGCCGCCATGCTGCACCCTGCCGAACCGCAAATATCAGCGAACGGCGCGCGCCCGCCGTTGCTACCCGACGCGAATGCGTTGCTCTATATTGGCCGCCGGTCCCCCCACGCGGACGTTGCGCATGCCGGATGGATGGGCTTGTGAGGCCGCGATACTTTTCCACGGACTGATTGTTTCGACGATGATGTTGATCCCGGCCAACGCGCTGTCGATTTGGCGCTGCACGTTGTTAACCTCGGACTTGAGGAACTCCTGCATTCTCTGCAGTTCGGAAACCAACCCCTGAAGTTCGTCTATCGAATTCGAGGTCAACCGTGCGACGGAAGAGCTGATGCGTTCGGCGCTGACCTCCAGCGAGCCAGCGGGTTTCAACTTCTCTTGCGTTTCCGATTTGCTGGGTTGTGTCGCCAAAGCCGGTTCCGCCGAAGGCGTTTTTTCGTCGGGTGCGGCAGATGTTGGGGTATCCATCAGCTTCTCCGTTGGTGCGGGTTTGTCGCGCGACCAATCCCGAACCCAATTGGTTAATAATTCGTTTACAACGCCCCTATTTGGTTAATATTTGTTTACGATGCTGTCCTGCCGCCTGGGTCCTTGGCTGCCGCCCCCTTGGCGAAGCTGGCCGATTTGTGGAGCCCGTAGGATGGTGGAGCGAAGCGAAACCCATCGCTCTCCCCCATCGGGATTGGGATGATGGGTTTCGCTTCGCCCTACCCCATCCTACTTCTTGGTTCCCTTTGCGCCCTTCTCTTCCGCCAGCAGCGCCTCACGCACTTTGGCGAATTCGCTGCGGTCGGCCTTGTCGACTTCAGGAAAATGCAGATCGAGCCTATCGAGCGCTGAGACGATCGCCGAGCCGATCACGACGCGGGCGAACCATTTGTGGTCGGCGGGGACGACAACCCATGGCGCCTCGCACGAGGCGGTGTGGTGGATCATGTCCTGGTAGGCGGCCTGGTATTTCGCCCACAGCGCGCGCTCGCCGATATCGGCCAGTGAGAACTTCCAGTTTTTGGCGGGATCTTCCAGGCGCTCGAGAAAGCGCTCGCGCTGCTCCTCCTTGGAGATGTTGAGGAAGAATTTCAGGATCACGGTGCCGTTGCGCGCGAGGTAGCGCTCCATCGCGGAAATGTCTTCGAAGCGCTCCTTCCAGATGTCCTTGGTGACGAGCCGCGGTGGGATCTTTTGCCTGGCGAGAATCTCCGGGTGCACGCGCACTACCAGGCATTCCTCGTAATAGGAGCGGTTGAAGATGCCGATCCGGCCGCGCTCGGGCAGCGCGATCATGCTGCGCCAGAGGAAATCGTGATCGAGCTCCCGGCTCGACGGCTGCTTGAACGACCAGACGTCGCAGCCCTGCGGGTTGACGCCTTCGAACACGCTCTTGATCGCGGAATCCTTGCCGGCGGCGTCCATGCCCTGGAAGATCAGCAGCAGCGACCAGCGGTCCTGCGCGTAAAGTTTTTCCTGGAAATCGTTCAGACGCTTGCGGTTGGCTTCAATGATCGTTGTCGCCCTCTCCTTGTCGAGACCGCCCTTCTCATTGGTCTTGTGCGATTTCAGGTGAAATTCGCCTGAGCCTTCGTAACGGAACGGGGCGACATAGGATTTCAGTTCATCCGCGAGCGATCGCGAGGATTTCTTGTTCATGTGGTCTTGGGCTTCTTCGGTTGCGTCTTCAATCGGTCGAGGATGCTACCAAGAATGCCCTTGGGCAGGAAGATGATGAAGACCACCAGCATCACGCCGTAGACGAGGTTGTCCCAGCCTACCGCGTTGGTCCCGAATTTGATGCGCAACACCTCCGCAAGCAGGATGGTGATGACGGCGCCGACTGTGGGCCCGAGCGAGACATAGAGCCCGCCGACGATGACGGCGAATACCATCTGCAGCGATACTGCGATGCCGCTGACGGTGTCGGGCGAGATGAACATCTGGTACTGGCAGTAGAGCGCGCCGGCGAGCGCGGTCATCAGCGCCGAGATCAGCGTGATCTTGAGTTTTTCGGCCGTTACGTTGACGCCGGCCGCGGCCGCGGCGTCCTCGTCTTCCGAGATCGCCTCCATGGCGTAGCGGCTCATGCTGCGGTCGACCCAGCGCCAGATCAGAAGGCCGAACACCCAGACCCCCAGCGCGATCAGATACCATGTCGTCTTGCTGTCAAACTGCAGCGCCACCAACCCGTGGCCGCTGGGGGCGCGGTTCGGCGTGTAGCCGAGCGAGCCGCCGGTGTGGTCGCGCGTGGCCGTGATGACCTGCAGCACGATGCCTGACAGCGCCAGCGTCACCAGCACGAAATAGTGCCCGGTGATGCGGAAGCGAAAACAGGGATAGGCGACGACGAGCGCCAGCACACCGGCTGCCACCATGCTGATGGGAATGCCGATCCATGGCGACAGGCCGAGATGGTTCCACAACAGCGCGGTGACATAGGCGCCGACGCCCATGAAGCCGCCGTGGCCGAGCGACACCAGCCCGAAGCGGCCCATGATCGACCACGCGGTATAGGCGAACGACCAGATCAAGATCAGCACGAGGATGTGCAGGTGATAGGGCTCGCGATAGACAAAGGGCAGCGCGACCAGCGCGACTAAACCGACGGCCCAGGCAGCATGACGGGAATTCACGAGCGCCTCGCCAAAAGGCCCGCGGGCCGGATGAACATCATGACGATGAAGAAGGCGAACGCCAGCACGTAGCCCCATTCGAGGTCGGAGAACAGGCCGCCCAGCGAAATGATCTGGGCGAACACGAAGGCCGCGAGGAAGCCGCCTACGAAATTGCCGAGGCCGCCGAGCACGCAGATCAGGAAGGTGATCGGCCCGAACGACAGCCCGACAAAGGGATGCACGTCATATTGCAGCACCAGCAGGCAGGCGGCGAGGCCGGCCAGCGCGCCGCCGAGCGCCGAGGTGATGAGATAGATGCGCTTGGTATCCACCCCCATCAGCGACATGATCTGGCGGTCCTGCGAAATGGCGCGGATCGCGGTGCCGGTATAGGTGCGCGTCATGAAGAAATAGACCGCCAGCATGCCCAGCAAGGCGGCGACGAAGGCGAGCAGCCGCGAATAGCTGAAATGCATGTCGCCGATCGCCAGCACCGGCAGGCGGATGCCGAGATTGCGGAAGTCGATGCCGAAGGCGACGGTGGCGAAGCTCTGCAGGATGAACAGCACGCCGCCGGTCGCAAGCAACTGGTTGATCGGCGGCGCTGTGAGCAGCGGCTCGATGACGATGTAATGCAGGAGCGCGCCGAGCGCAGCCACCAGCAGAATCGCGATCGGCGCCGCCACCCAGTACGGCAGGCCGAACACCTGCACCATGTAGTACATGCCGTACATGCCGATCATGACCAGCTCGGCGTAGCAGATCCAGGTGACGTCGATGACGCCGAAGATCAGGTTGAGCCCTAGCGCGAGCAGCGCCAGCACGCCGCCGAGCAGGATGCCGTTGACCACGGCTTCCAGCAGGTAGATGTCGAAGATGTCGAGAAAGCCTTGCATCGCTACACCCCGAGATATGCTTGCTTGATCGTATCGGTCGACAACATCTCTTCCGACGTGCCCGATGCTCTGATGGTGCCGGCCTCCAGCAGATAGGCGCGGTCGACCACCTTCAGCACCTGCTGCACGTTCTGCTCGACGATCAACACCGTGAGCCCGCTGGCGCGGATGCGTTTGACCAGTTCGAATACCTGCTGCACCACGACCGGGGCGAGGCCCGCCGAGGGCTCGTCGAGCAGCAATAATTTCGGGTCCGACATCAGCGCGCGGCCGATCGCGCACATCTGCTGTTCGCCGCCCGACAGGGTGCCGGCCATCTGGCTGCGCCGCTCCTTCATGCGCGGAAACAGATTGAACACGAATTCCAGCCGCTCGGCATATTTGGCGCGCGCGCCCGGCATGTAGGCGCCCATCTTCAGATTGTCGTCGACGGTGAGCCGCGGAAATAGCCGGCGATTTTCCGGCACATGGGCGATGCCGAGATCGACGATGCGATGCGAAGGCGTCGCCAGCACGTCGTGGCCTTCCATCGAGATCGCGCCCCTGGTCGGCCGGATCAGGCCGGAGATCACGCGCATCAGCGTGGTCTTGCCGGCGCCGTTGGGGCCGATGACGCCGACCGCCTCCCCTGCCCTGACGTCGAGATTGATGCCGAACAATGCCTGGAAGGTGCCGTAACCCGCATCGAGCGATTTCAGTTCGAGCATCCGCTAGACTCCCGCCTTCCGGCGCGCTTCCGCCGCCGCAGCCTGGCTCGAATCCGCATCGGTGCCGAGATAGACCTCGATCACGCGCGGATCGCTCGCCACCGCGCTCGGCAGGCCTTCCGAAATCTTCTCGCCGTGATCGAGCACCATCACGCGATCGACCACCCGCATCAACACGCCCATGATGTGCTCGACCCAGATGATGGTGATGCCGAGCTCGTCGCGAATCTTGCGCAGCATGTCGGCGGCCTGATCCATCTCGTGCTCGTCGAGCCCGCCGAGGCTTTCGTCGGCGAGCAGCAGTTTCGGCCCGGTGGCGAGCGCTTTCGCGAGTTCGAGCTTCTTCAAGCCAGCGGCACCCAAGCCATCGACGCTGGCGTGGCGGTCGGTCGACAGGCCGACCATGGCAAGCGCGCGCTCGGCGGCTTCATCCGCCTTGGTGCGGCTGTGGCGGCCCTGGCCGTAATAGCCCGCCAACGCGACGTTCTCGAAGATGCTGAGCCGGTGAAACGGCCGCGGGATCTGGAAGGTGCGGCCGATGCCGCCATTGATGATGCGATGCGGGGCGTGACCCGCGATCTCCGCGCCGTTGAACAGGATCGATCCCGCCGTCGGGATCAGCGTGCCCGACAGCATGTTGAAGATCGTGCTCTTGCCGGAGCCGTTCGGGCCGATCAGGCCGAGAATCTCGCCTTGCTCGACCCGGAACGACACGTTGTTAACAGCGGTGAAGCCACCAAAACGCTTCACCAACCCTTCTACCGTCAGCACGCCGGATTCTCCGTCCGCTTATTGGTTGCTGAACGTGGTTCCCTTCGGCAGCGGCAGCACGGCCTCGCGCTGCGCCTGGCTCTTGGGCCACACCACATACGACTTGTCGTCGACATACTGGATGACCACCGGGAACGAGCGTTCGTTCTGGCCGGCCATCTGGGTGCCCTCGCCGTGGAACTTGACGCCGAAGCCCAACATGGTGCCTCCCTCCGGGATATCGGTCTCGAGCGCCGCCTTGCGCAGCGCATCGGGATCGACGCCGCCATATTTCTTGATGGCGCGCGGCAGCACCTCGGTCAGAAACAAATAGGTGTTGGAGGCCGCCATGCCGACATGGGCGGAGCGGATAGCAACCCCAGGCTTGGCTTTGTCGAACTCCTCACCGACCATCTTGATGACCGGCGGCAGTTTCGGATCCATGCTCTTCTGGTTGGCGAGCCAGATCGAGATCGGATCGGTGTTGAAGACGTAATTGACGTCGCCGCCCAGTCCTTCCTTCAGCTTCTCATAGACGCCATAGCCAGCGCCGTGACCGACGAGCGCGGCGAATTTCAATCCCTGCTCGCGCGCCTGCCGCCCGAACAAGGTGATGTCGGGGTTATAGCCGGTGTGGAAGATCACGTCGGGCCGCGCGCGCTTCAGTTTCGTCACCAGTGCCGAGAGATCGGGCGCCGTAGCCGAATAGCCTTCCTTCAGCACGATGTTGAAGCCGGCCTTCTTGGCGCCTGCCTCGTTGCCCTTGGAGACGTCGACGCCATAGGCGCCGTCTTCGTGAATAATAGCGACGCGCAGGTCCTTCGGTTCCTTGCCGAGCTTTTCCTTGGAGTTCTGCGCGATGAAATCCATCGTCATCATGCCGAACTGATCGCCGGAAGCCTGCGGACGGAACACGTATTTGAAGTTCTTGTCGGCCAGCACCGCGGACGAGATGCAGGTGGTGATCCACATGAAATTCTTGAGCTGCTCGACGCGCGCGGCCACCGGCACGCATTGCGCCGAGGAGAAAAAGCCGAGCAGCATGTTGACCTTTTCCTGCTCGATCAGCCGCACCGCCTCGTTGATGGCGACATCAGGCTTGCTCTGGGCGTCGGCGTAAACGGCTTCGACCTTGTAACCCTCGACGCCGGTCTTGGCGTACTGGTCGAGCATGATCTTGGCGCCGATATATTGCAGCTCCGATCCGCCACCCGCGAGCGGGCCGGTCAGGTCGTAAATCACGCCGATCTTGATTTTCTTTTCCTGGGCCTCGGTGGAAACCGCCATCCCAAGCACCGCGATTGCGGCGGACAGCCCAACGAGAAGGCGTGCAGCTTTGCGCCCCGGCATCAAAACCTCCCTCTATCGATGGTGCAATGCACCTTTTGTTTTTTATCGTTTTTGTTTTTGTCGTTGTTATTCTCATCACACGGGCAGCGCCGTGCGATGTCAAGTCGAATAACCGGGGCCACACTGTCGCGGGCGCCTCCGGCAGCGAAAAGCAGCATCTCCCGTCCAGACGATGCACGCGTGCTCCTCGCAAACATCGGATGTTAAACATCGGATGTTTGCGTAGCATAGCAGGCGCGTGTTAGGCAATCGCGAATTCCCGTGAGGTCAGGAGCAGAAGAGGTGGCCAGGCCAAGGACCGCCGACAGGCGCATCAAGCCAAGGCGTATTCGCAGCGTGTTGACGACGCTCGGCCGCGAAATCGCGCAGGATCTCATTCCGGTCGGCACCGCTCTGCCGCCCGAACCCGATCTCGAAGCCCGCTTCGGCGTCGGGCGCGGCGTGGTGCGTGAAGCCGTCAAAACGCTCGCCGCCAAGGGAATGGTCAGCGTCCGTCCGCGCCACGGCACCCATGTGCTGCCGCGCGCCGAATGGAGCCTGCTCGACCGCGACGTGTTGAGCTGGCTGGTCGGCCAGAAGGAGCCGGACCGCGATCTCCTGCTCGCCATCCAGGAAGTCCGCTCGATCATCGAGCCGGCGGCCGCGGCGCTCGCCGCCGAGCGCGCCACCAGGAACGACCGCTGGCGGATCAATACGGCGTTGGCTGCAATGGAAACCGCGCAGGACGAGACGAGCGCGATTGCCGCAGACAAGGCGTTTCATCTTGCCATCCTCGACGCCACGCATAACCCGGTGCTGCAGGGCTTTCGCGGCGCGATCGACACCATCCTGAACACGGTCTTCGACGTCGCGGTCGGCAGCGTCGGCTGGTTCAAGGACAACCTGCCCAACCATGCCGCCGCCGCCCGCGCAATCGAGGACGGCGACGCCGAGAAGGCGCGGATCGCGATGGAACGGGTGCTTGATTATACGAAGCTGAAACTGTCGAACCGGAAGACCGCGATCGCCGCCGCCGAGCGCCGATTGGCCGGCACGTCAGCAAAACGGGCTGTCGTCAAGAAGCCAAGTGCCAAGAGAAAGAAATAGCGCGATCGTGCACGCCCCGAGAGCGCCGAAGTCACGCCGCGAACTGCGCTTCAAGAAAGGCGGTGACAAAGCGCGGCATGGCGGAGGTAAGATCGCGCGTGCCGCGCACGAGGTGGATGGCGGATAGCTCGGGTTGGTCCTGCGCGGCAAGATTGCGCTCGATCCGCTCGCGCAAGTTCTCACCCGGCATGTCGACGCGCAGCAGGCGGATCATCGCCAACGCCGGCCCGGTGTAGACGCAATGCCAGTGCGGCTCGCTGTCGTATTCGCCGGGAGCGAGCCCGGTCTCTTCCTCCAGCTCGCGCACGACGCTGCCGGAAATATCCACCGCGCCGTCCCTGATGTCGCCGAGATCGGGCGTGCCTGACGGAAAATAGATGCGTCCGGCATTGGAGGTGTGCTGACCCATCTCGCCGAGCACAAAGGCGCCGTCGGCGCAGCGCAGCGCGCCCATGCCGAAACCGTTGAAGACGGACGGATCGGGAAAGCCCCAGTCGCGCCATGCCAGAAAGCTTGCGAAATCGGTTTCGAAATAGCTGGCACTGAGCCGGCCGTCCGAGAACACCGGGTTGCGGCCAAGCAGCACGCGGCCGTTCCACATCGCCGGCTTTTCGCGCTGCTTGTCGGCGAAATGTGCTGAAATCTCCGCGCGCCGCGCTTCGGCGAACGGCCATGTCCACGCCTCGACGGCAAGATCGAGCGCGCGGACGCGATGAATGACTGGAGGCTTGGTGTCACTCATCGCCTGACTTCGCCTGATACCACGCCGAACCTATCCGGACTTCACTTGGCGTTCGTGCCCGAGGTCTTCTTGACCTGCTCGACATATTTGTTGGTGTAGGTCTTGGTCACGTCGATATTGGCCTTGGCGACCTCAGGCGACCCCTCGCTGAACACCGCGAGCACCGCATCCGCGCCCTTGGGATCCATCTTGCCGGTCAGCGAATACATCGGGATCGTATTCTTCAGCGCCGCCAGATAAAGCTCCTTGTTCTTGCCGACGATTTCGTCGGGCATCTTCGCCATGATCTCTTCCGGCGAATGCGAGTGAATCCAGTCGAGCGTGTTGACGATCGCCGTGGTCAGCGCCTGCACTTCCTTCTCGTGCGACTTGATCCACGCCGTGGTCGTATAGAGTGCGCCGCCGGGATATTCCCCGCCGAACACGGCGAGCGTGTCCTTCTCGCTGCGGGTATCGGCCAGTATCTTCAAATCGGGATAGCTGCCCTGCAAAACGGTGACGGACGGATCGAGCATCACGGCCGCCTCGATCTGGCCCTGCTGCATCGCCGCCACGGCAGTTGCGCCGAGGCCGACGCCGATCACCGCGGCGCTGGTCGGGTCGAGGCCGTTCTTCTTGAGGAGATATTTCAGGAAGAAATCGGTCGAGGAGCCCGGCGCGCTGACGCCGACCTTCTTGCCGGCCAGATCCTTGATCGATTTGATGTCATTGCTGTGCTTGGGCGACACCACGAGCACCAGTCCGGGATAGCGGTCATAGATCACGAAGGACTGCAATTCCTGCTTCTTGGCGGCCAGATTGACGCAGTGGTCGAAATAGCCCGACACCACGTCGGCGCTGCCGCCAAGCACCGCTTTCAGCGCGTCCGAGCCGCCCTTGAGGTCGACCAGTTCGACCGCCAGTCCCGCCTTTTCATATTCGCCGAGTTGCTTGGCGAGCACCGTCGGCAGGTAGCACAGGCAGGAGCCGCCCCCGATCGCGACCGTGACCTTGCTTTGCGCTGCGGCAAGCCCGGTCGTGAGTGTCAGCGCGAGCAGCGAAGCGGCCAGCCGGCCGAGCAGTTTCTTCATGATTTCCTCCATTCGTTGCGCGGCAAGATAAAGCAGCGGGCGGGCCTTGAGAAGGTGACTTTCCGGCCGCTGGTCAGGCACGGGGCGCCGGATTAGCATCCGCCCCACAACAACGGCAACAGGGGAGGACTATCCAATGAACCGCATGGCCACCGTATTATCGCTCGCCGCCGCCTTCGCCGCCGGCTGCAGCGTCACCCATCTGCTGCGTCCGGCAATCGCCGCCGAGAACATCACCGCGCAGGTCATCCACACCGGCGAACTCGAAGGCGACGCGCTCGGCATGCCCTCGGGTACCGGCATGCGCTCAAAACTGTTCGTTGCCGCCGACGGCATGACGATCTCGATCCAGGACGGCAATGTCGGCAAGCACATGCATCCCAACACCAACGAGATCCAGTACATCCTGGATGGCACCGGCACGATCTGGCTGGGTGATAAGGAAGTGCGGGTGAAGCCGGGCGACCTCGTGGTGATACCCAAGGGCACCGCGCATGGCGGCACCAAGCCCGACGGGCGTACGCTGAAAGCGATCGCGATCAAGACGCCGCCGCAGGCGCCGGATGATACGAAGATGTTGAATTGAGGGCTGCGGGCTCTCCGCCGTCATTGCGAGCGAAGAATCGTAGGGTGGGCAAAAGGCGCTCTTCGCGCCGTGCCCACCATCCATCCGCATCGCAGCCTCGATGGTGGGCACGCTACGCTTTGCCCACCCTACGATTCCCGTGCAGTGGAGGATCGCGTGCCAACAGGGAAAACATACAAGTCCTTTCAGTACAGGAACAACCTGGTCTGGGACACCGCTCGCCGCGGCCGAACGTCCGCACCCGGCAAACCCGACATCGAGATCGGCAGTCCTCCTGAATTCAAGGGAGAGGCGGGCGTCTGGGCTCCCGAAGAAATGCTGGTCGCCGCGCTGAATGCTTGCATGATGCTGACGTTTGTATCGTTCGCCCAAAGCAAGAAGCTGGCGTTTGTGGCCTATGAGAGCGCCGCGGAAGGCTTGCTGGAAAACGTCGACGGCAAATATCGGATTATCGAAGTCAACGTTCGGCCAATCGTGGTCTTGAGCAGCGAGGCCGACATCGCGGCCGCCCGAACGATCATGACCGAGGTGAAGGCAAACTGCTTCATTTCCAACTCGATCACCGCTGACGTGAAATTGGATCCGCAATTTCGAATGGCATCCGATGTCGTCACCTAGTGTGGCCTTGTAGGGCCGTAGGGTGGGCAAAGGCGCGTCGCGCTGTGCCCACGATCCATCTGCATCGCAGTCTCCGATGGTGGGCACGCCTCCTACGATTTTGAATTCATGTAACAACCACGGCTTCCAACATATGGAAGACGTGGATATCTGAACCCGTAGATTGGTGCTCGGCTCGCAACCTTCGTTCCCACTGAACGTTAAAACATTGGCTATCGGTAACTAAATCAGGGTGCGGGCACCTCGGCATCGTTGGCTTCCGCAACTATTCCACTATTGTCCGCAATGATGGGGTACCGATCGCAAACAAGCGCAAGGAGTATTGCTAATGGCCACATGTACCGAGAAGCACCACGCCAACCACACTCACAAGCATGGCCCGGATTGCGGGCACACCGCGGTTCGTCATGACGGTCATGTGGATTATCTTCACGACGGCCATCTCCATCATATGCACGAGGATCACGTGGACGAACATGCCATCACGGTAAATGCCACAAATCCCGTGCAATGCACTCCTCAAGTCCATTGCGAGCACACGCACGGTCCAAACTGCGGACATGAACCGGTGCCGCATGGTGACCATGTCGACTATCTTGTAGACGGCCGGCTGCACCATCCGCACGGTGATCATTGCGATGACCACGGGCCCGTGCAGTTAGCCTGAGGGCGATGGTGATCGAACCCTAGCAGCGCTGGCGGCGCCGGCCTATGACGCCGGCGACGATATCGCAACCGCGCGAACGAAGCAGTTCATGGTCGGCACCTCGAAGCACATTCTAGTGCACATATTTGCCAAGTCGCGGAAATGGGGGATGCAGAATGGCTCATCATCAAAAAGCCGTTGCCTCCGCAGTGGCGATAAACACTGCAACCTTTGTGGTGGAGGGGATTGCTGGCTATCAGGCATCGAGCCTGAGCCTCCTGATGGACAGCGCGCACAACCTGTCGGACGAGTTGGCTCTGGTCTGCCTGTATGCGGCATTCCTGGTCACCAGAGGTCCTTCGCAACGGCTGTTGAGAGCCGGAAATCTCTTTAACTCAGTCGGGCTGATTGCGGTCAGCGGACTGCTTCTGTGGCAAGCCGGGGAGCGTCTGTTCAATCCGGTGCCGGTTCAGGGCGTCGTTCCGATGATCGTGGGTCTGGCTGCCGCTGCCGCGAATTGGAGCGTGGCCCGCTTGCTCCTGGAGCCAAGCCAAAACAACGCTGCAATCCGGCTCGCGTATATCCACAATCTTGGCGACGTATGGGTATCCCTCGCCCCGGTGGCCGCGGGCTTACTGCTTCTCGTGACGGGTTATCCAATCTTCGATCCGATCATCGCAGGAGCCGTTGCATTGTGGATCATTTTCACGACTGGTCGGGAGGTTTTTGAATCGCACGATGAACTGATATGGCCGGAGAAAATCATCTGCTGCCATACCGACCACGATCAACCGGTCGTGACGCCACAATCAAATTGAGACGGTAGCAGATGAATCGTGCCGCTTTCCGCACGAGCGTGAGATGATTGGCGCGTGCCCAAAAAAGCAGCCTGCAGCTCGCCAATGCATCGACGATCAAACGCGGCAGGACTCAAATCCGTTGTTCATTTTGAAGTTCTCTTCTTCGGCGTTGACGATGAGGTCATTGTCGATTCCGACCTCGCCAAATTCATTGACGACGACGGCGTAGCGCCTGCCGTGCGTCTCGGTGAGGATACGGACAAGCAGCGTGGTCTTTCCAGCTCCGAGATAGCCGGTAATCACCGTAATCGGAGTCTGGTTCGTCCTTTGCTGATGCTGCAATTGGTCCGCGCCGGTTAGCGTCGATCCGGGGGTAAGCGATGGTCAGTCCGTTTCGATGGAGGTTCGGGCAAGCCGGTTGGTGCGGCCAACGGCGCCAGCACATCCGAAAGGTCTGTCTGCGTGATCTGCTCAAGCGGCTTGTTGATCGTGACGGCCACGGTTGGCCGTCTCGGGCGCATGATGAGCACGATGGTTCGGGCTCCGTCGCAACCAGGATCGCCGCGTTCGCTTACGGTGATTATTGTTTCATCATCGGCGTTGATGGCTGTCCGGGCATGCTCTCTCAATTCACGCACTACGTTCCATTGGTGGCGCGGCGACCTTGGGAAGAAAACAACAGTCATTCTCGGCAACAGCCTGAAGGAAAAAGGCGTTATGTAATGTTATAACATTACGAATCTGGCTCCGCAATAGGCGAACAAGCCGCGCGGGCCGTTCGAAGCGTAAGTGACCGTCGCCTACTCAATATTCCGCCTTCGCTCGTTGAGCTACGGCGGACAAGTCGCTTGCGTTCGCAATGCCGGAGGCGACTACCCCCTACCCTCCGCCGCGACCGGCCGCCAGACCAGCAGCCGACGCTCCACCAGCGTCACCACCATGTCGATCAGGATGACGAAAGCCGACAGCACGAACATGCCGGCGAACACGGCGGCGACGTCGAACACGCCTTCGGCCTGCTGGATCAAGTAGCCGAGGCCGGCCGCCGATCCCAGATATTCGCCGACGACAGCGCCAACCACGGCAAAGCCGACCGCTGTGTGCAGCGACGAGAACATCCACGACAGCGCCGACGGCCAGTAGACGTGGCGCGTCAATTGCCGCTCGCTCATGCCGAGCATGCGGCCGTTGTCTAGCACGGTCTGGCTGACCTCCTTGACGCCCTGATAGACGTTGAAGAACACAATGAAGAACACCAGCGTCACGCCGAGCGCGACCTTGGACCAGATGCCGAGCCCCAGCCACAGCGCGAAGATCGGCGCCAGCACCACGCGCGGCAGCGCGTTGATCATCTTCACATAGGGATCGAACACCGCGGCGACGAGCGGTTTGCGCGCGAACCAGAACCCGACCAGCACGCCCCCAATCGATCCGATCACGAAAGCGAGGATCGATTCCCAAAGCGTGATGAAAAGGTGCTTCCAGATCACGCCTGTCGCGAACCATTTCACGACCTGGCTGCCGACATCGATCGGGTTGGAGAAGAAGAACGGCGGCAACAGGATGCGGCCGAACACTGGGACAGTGGTGAGGACGTGCCACATCGCCAGCGCAACGACCGCGACCAGCAATTGCAGCGACAGCAGCGTCAGGCGCGACATCAGCCGACCTCCGCCGCTTGCGTGGACTGCACATAACCCTTCATCACTTCGTCCTTCAGCACGCTCCAGATCTCCCGGTGCAGTTCGTGAAATTGCTTTTCCATCCGCACTTCCGAGATGTCGCGCGGGCGCGGCAGCGTCACCCGCCAGTCGCCGATGATGCGCGCGGAAGGCCCTGCCGACATGATCACGACGCGGTCGGCGAGCGCGATGGCCTCTTCGAGGTCGTGGGTGACGAACAGCACCGCCTTGCGGTCGGCGTTCCACAATTCGAGCAGCAAATTGCCCATGATCTGCCGGGTCTGGGCATCGAGCGGACCGAACGGCTCGTCCATCAAAAGGATTTTTGGATCACGGATCAGCACCTGCGCGAGGCCGACGCGCTTGCGTTGCCCGCCGGACAGCATGTGCGGATAGCGGTTGGCGAAGGCGCCAAGCCCCACCGAGGTGAGCCAGCCCTGCGCGCGCTGCAGCGCCTGCTCGCGCGGCGCACCCTTGATATCGAGCCCGATGGCGACATTGTCGAGCGCGGTCTTCCAGGGAAACAGGGCGTCCGCCTGGAACAGATAGCCGGCATCCCGGTTCAGGCCGGCGAGCGGCTGGCCGAAGATCTTCACCGATCCCGCCGCCGGTTTCAGCAGCCCGGCTGCGACATTGAGCAGCGTCGATTTCCCGCATCCCGTCGGCCCGACGATGGCGACGAATTCGCCATGGGCCACGTTCAGGCTGGCCCGTTCCACCGCCGTATAGACACGATCCCCGGCCACGCGAAACGCCACCGTTGCATCGTCAAGCGCGACTGCTGCCGGTTGTGCGGTATCTGCCATGTTTCTCCCCAAGTCTTTGGACGGATGCCTTAGCGGGTAAGAGGGATAAGTTCAACGCGGCGTCATGACGTGGTCGTTGATCTCTTACCCTCCCCCGGAGGGGACAGGATTCAAGATCGCATGGCCGCTCCCCTGAGCTTGCGCGAATGTCGGCAGGACCTTTGACGGGCGGCCCCGTGGTGGCCGTCGACGGCGTCTTTGCATCAATGCATGCAACAGGCTAGCGCTGCGCGATGGGCCAAGGTTTTACGTATCAACAGGTGCGTAAACTCGGAACTCGCGCGTCCGGGATGGGTTTGTTCTTACGGTCCAGAACGCAATCCGGAGGGAAGCCATGGAGCATCTCCGCTATCCGAACGAAAGCGCCGAGTATCGTGCCGCAAGAAACGCGCTTCTGAACGAAGAGATCGCACTGCGTGCCCAGATAGAAGCCGTTGCAGCCAAACGCCGCACCCTGCCGCCAGGTGGCAAGGTGCCGGAGGACTATGTATTCGAGCGGATCGGCAAGAACGCAACGCCGGAGAAGGTGAAGATGTCCGAGCTGTTCGGCCCGCACCACACGCTCATTCTGTACAGCTTCATGTATGGACCCGAGCGGGAGCTGCCGTGTCCGGGCTGCACGCATTTGCTTGACGCGATCGACGGCGCGGCCAGGCATACCGGCCAGCGAGCGGCACTTTACATTGTCGCGAAGTCCCCAATCGCACGTCTTGCCGCGTGGGCCCATGAACGCGGCTGGGACCATCTCTCGCTCGTGTCGACCGCCGGCAACAGCTACGACGCGGACTATTTTGGCGACACGTCGAAGTTTCCCAGGGGATTGCGTACACAGCATCGCGTTCCAGACGGCGAGAATTGGGACGAAACGATATTCAACGTCTTCAAGAAATATGACGGAGCAATCCATCACTTTTGGGGCTCGGAAATGAGCTTCGCGCCAACAGCGCCGAATCAACACCATCGCGCTGGGGACCTGGTCGACCCCCTATGGGGTCTGCTCGATATGACCCCCGAAGGGCGTGGCGACTTTTTCCCCAAGGTGAACTACGAATAGGCACGGCGGATCGTTCGGGTTCGCGCGGGACAATGAAGTCCCGCATTCGCGACTGGCCATTTATCGGCTATCAGTGTCTCCGTTAGGAATAGCCAAGGGTTGGGACCGAACCGAATGCCGACCACGCCACTGATCGCTTACGCGGATGTCGGCAAGACCTTCGATGATGGCCGCGTGATCGCCGTTGACGACGTCTCGCTCGAGGTCGCCGAGGGCGAATTTTTGGCGATCGTCGGCGGCTCCGGTTCGGGCAAGACCACGCTATTGCGGCTCGCCAACCGGCTGATCGAGGCTGATACCGGCACCATCACGGTCGAAGGCGAGGATATCAGCAACGTCGATCCGATCCTGCTGCGGCGGCGGATCGGCTACGTGTTCCAGAGCGGCGGGCTGTTTCCGCATCTCACCGTCGCCGGCAATATCGGCATCACGCCGAAGCTGCTGGGCACGCCGCCTGCAGAAATTTCCGCGCGGGTCGATGAGTTGCTCGATCTTGTCAGGCTCGACCGGGCACCATATCGCGACCGCCTGCCGCATGAACTCTCCGGCGGCCAGCGCCAGCGCGTCGGCGTGGCGCGCGCGCTCGCCGCAAAGCCGCGCATCGTGCTGATGGACGAGCCGTTCGGCGCGCTTGACCCCTTAACGCGCGACGCGCTCGGCGACGACTATCGCGACCTGCACAAGAAACTCGGCCTGACCACGGTGATGATCACCCATGACATGACCGAGGCGATCCTGCTGGCCGACCGCATCGCCGTCATGCGCGGCGGAAAACTTTTAGCGCGGGGCACGCCAGCGGAGCTGTCCGCCTCCGACGACCCTTATGTCGGCGAACTCCTGCGCACGCCGCGGCGACAGGCCGAGCGATTGGGCGTGCTGTTGCCGCAGGATGGTGCGGCATGAACGTCTTCGCAGATCCACGCCTGGCGGAAGCGTGGGGCCACCTGCCCGACTATCTCGGCAGCCATGTCCGCGTCAGTCTCGCCGCGCTCGCGCTGGGATTGATCGTCAGCCTGCCGCTCGCGATCATCTCACGCCATCGGCCGGTGCCGCGCGGCGCGCTGCTCGGGCTTGCCAGCATCGTGCAGACGGTGCCGGGGCTGGCGCTGCTCGCGCTGTTCTATCCGCTTCTGCTGGCGCTCGCGGCGCTGTCGCTGTCGTGGTTCGGCGTCAGTTTTTCCGCATTCGGATTCCTGCCCGCCGTGCTGGCGCTCGCGCTCTATTCGATGCTGCCGGTGCTGCGCAACACCATCACCGGTCTGCAGGGTGTCGACGCCGCGATCCTCGAGGCGGCGCAGGGCGTCGGCATGACGCCGCGGCAATCGCTGTTCACGGTGGAGCTGCCGCTTGCGCTGCCGGTGATGATGGCCGGCATCCGCACATCAGCGGTCTGGGTGATCGGCACCGCAACGCTGTCGACGCCGATCGGCCAGACCAGCCTCGGCAACTACATTTTTGCGGGGTTGCAGACCCAGAACTGGGTGTTCGTGTTGTTCGGCTGCGTTGCTGCCGCCGTGCTGGCGCTGGCGGTGGATCAATTGCTGGCGTTGATCGAAAGCGGCCTGCGCCACCGCAGCCGCCTGCGCACGATCCTTGGCGGCGCTGGGATCGCGGCGCTGGTCGTCGCCACGCTGGCGCCGGCGATGACGCGCCCGCAAACGAGCTACGTCGTCGGCGCCAAGACCTTTACCGAACAATATGTGCTCTCCGCCTTGATCGGACAGCGGCTGAAGGCGGCCGGGCTGTCCGCGACGACGCGCGAAGGTCTCGGCTCCAACGTGATCTTCGAGGCGCTGAAGGCCAATGATATCGACGTCTATGTCGACTATTCCGGCACGCTGTGGGCCAACCAGTTCCGGCGCAACGACATCAGGCCGCGCCAGGAGCTGGTGGCCGAACTGAAGACGATTCTGGCAAAACAGAACATCACGCTTCTGGGCGAACTCGGCTTCGAGAACGCTTATGCGCTGGTGATGCCGCGCAAGCGCGCCGAGCAACTCGGCATCCGCAGCATCGCCGACCTCGCCGCGCGCGCCGCCAACTTGACGATCGCCGGCGACTATGAATTCTTCTCGCGGCCCGAATGGACCGCCCTGCGCAAGGCCTACGGGCTATCGTTCCGCGGGCAGCGACAGATGCAGCCGGACTTCATGTATGCGGCGGTCGCCTCCGGCGAAGTCGACGTCATCGCCGGCTACACCAGTGACGGACTGATCGCGAAGTACGACCTGGTCACGCTTGGCGACGTCAGGCACGCGATCCCGCCTTACGACGCCATCGTGCTGCTGGCACCGAAGCGCGCCGATGACGAAGGCTTGCAGAAAGCGCTTCAACCGCTGCTCGGCAAGATCGACATTGCGACTATGCGCGAGGCGAATTTGCGCGCGGCCGGCAATGACGCGGCAAGTTCGCCGGATGCGGTCGCGCAGTGGCTGTGGGAGAAGATGGGGAAGAGGTAGGGTTGCCGCGCTCCCTCCCCGTCATTGCGAGCCAACGGGTCGCGCGAATGCGCGCCCGATGACAGCTCCGCGAAGCAATCCATCTCTCCACGCGGGGATAGATGGATTGCTTCGTCGCTTCGCTCCTCGCAATGACGGGGATGGAGACGTGGATAGCCGGGACACCCTCGCAATGACGGGGACAGAGCGGAATCAAAGCCCCTTGATCATGCCCGCGTCGATCAAAAGCCGGTTGAATCGGCGTGCCTCCGCGCCCTTCTTGCAGGCGTAGAAGGCGCCCTTGCAGCGGAGCATGATGCTCTTTTGCTCGGCAAATGTCGGATCGAGCGGGATGCCGGCGGCTTCCTGCAGCACGAGGGGGATGTAGGCCGCATCGAGGGTTTCGAGCGCGGACGACAGATTGGCCGGGGAATAGTTGATACCGTCGATGGCATAATAGGTGGAGTAATAGCGCGGGTCGGCAGCCATCAGACGTTGCGCCAGCCTCACCTGATCGATGCCGGGCTCGAGCAGCTTTTGTGAGATCGCCGGCTGGTGATCGCCGAAACGCAGCACCAGAAAAGACTCATCCGGATAGTCGCGCTTCAGCCGCTCGGTGAATTCGCGATAGTCGTTTGCCGTCATGGCTTGGCGGCGGATGTACTCGTCGACCTCGGCGGTGTTGCCCGGTGGCGTCCAGCCCGGAGGCGTCAGATCTGGCCGGTAGACGTTCCACCAGGGAAAATGATTGGCCGTGAGGTAGATGAACATGAAGACCGGCGACTGCTGCGGCTGCTCGCGCGCGAACGCCTTCAAGGCCTGATCGAAATAGAACTTGTCCGGCTGCATGTCCTCATTCACGCCCATCTCGGCCATGTCGATGAAGCGGTCGACGCCGGTGCCCTTCTGGAAGGCGCGCGCGCTGAGGAAGTCGCCATAGGTCGGATAGAGCGAGACGGTCTTGTAGCCGCAGCGCTGCAGCGCCTGTGGCAATCCGCGCGTCACGCGGCCGGCGGTGATCCGCGTGACGTAAAACTTCAGATCGCCGAACGAGCGCGCCGACAGGCCGGTCAGCACATTGAACTCGGTGTACCAGGTCGGGCCGCCGGTCGATTCCGCGATCATGGTCCGCTGCTTGCCGTCGATCGACTTGAAGAAGTCGGTATACCCCGCAGGCACCTTGATGCCCGGCGCCGAGGTGACGTCGAAGCTCGACTCGTCGAGCAGCATGATGATGTGCGGCCGTTTGGCCGTGGCGTCGCAGGCCTCGCCTGATGGCAGCGCAGGCAGGCCGGCGGCGTGGGCGTCCCGCGCGAGGCTGAGCGGGCGGTTCGCCGGCGGATCGGCCTCGATCCATCCTGTCGACGACAGCCGCGACACGGCCACCACCCCCGAGCGCGCCAGATTGGAAATATGATTGACGCCCTGGAACGGCTCCCATGCCAGCTCGGGCGATGCGACCGACATCGCCGCGATCAGCGCCGTCGTCGCCGCCACTCCCATCAATGCAAGGCGGCGGCGCACGCGAAACGGATCGAAGCGCCAGAGCGCCCACAGCAGCGGAACCGCGACGAGGCCTGCCGCGATCAACTGCATCTGCAAGTGCGGAAACACCGAGAGCAGAAACGAAAACGTATCGCGGTCGATGATCAGGAAATCGAGGAAGGTCAGGGTCAGCTGCAGAATTCCGAACTTGAAGTGCGACAGCGCGATCAGGATCACGATGAAGGCCAGCGCCAGCGCGGCGCTGACGCCGGGCCGCTGCAGCAGGACCAGCAGGAAGCAATTCACGAATACCCACGCCAGCACGGACAGCGTGATCGCAAACGGCCCGTATTCGGTGGTCAGGAGGACGGCAAGCCCGGCCAAATGGACTGCGGCAACCAGACCGGCCAGAGCAAAGAACCGGACGCCGCGCGTTTCGGCGCGCGAGCCTTCGCTCCTTCCGGGTCCCGCAACGGCTGACATGTCTCTAAAGCCCTTTTATAAATCCCGCCTCGATCAATAACCGGTTGAACCTGCGCGCCTCGGCGCCGTCCTTGCAGGCGTAGAATACACCCTTGCAGCGGAGCATGATGTTCTTCTGCTCCTCGAACGACGGGTCGAGCGGAATGCCGGCCGCCTCCTGGATCACCAGCGGCAGATAGGGCGCGTCGATCGTGTCCATCACCGCGGAACTCTTCACCGGCTCGAAATTGATGGCGTCGATCGCGTAATAGGTGGTGAAGTAGCGCGGGTCGTAGGTGTCGAACTTGCGGACGAGCTTGGCTTCATCCAGACCGGGGTCCAGCAGGTTCGACGAGAACTCCGGCTGGTGGTCGCCGTAGCGCACGATCAGGAACGGCTGCGCCGGGAACTTCTTCTTCAGGCTGGCGACGAAGCCCGCGTAATCGTTGGCGCTCATGGTCTGGCGGCGCAGATATTCGTCGACCACGGGCTCGTTGCCCGGCTTGCGCCAGGACGGCAGCAGGTCGGGGCGGAATTTGGTTTCCCAGGGGAAATGGTTGGCGGCGAGATAGACGAAGGTGAACAGCGGCGTGTTGGCCGGCTGCTCGGCAATCAGCTTGACCGCCTTGTCGTAGAAGAAGCTGTCCGGCTCGATGCCCTTCGCACCGAGGTCGCGCGCGTCATAGAAGTGCTGGATGCCGGTCGAGGTCTGGAAGCCGCGCGCGCCCATGAAGGCGCCATAGGCCGGATAGAGCGAGAGCGTGCTGTAGCCGCAGCGGCGCAACGCCAGCGGCAATCCGCGCTCGACGCGGCCCGAAGCGATGCGGGTGACGAAATAGGAGAAGCGGCCGAACGAGCGTGAAGACAGGCCGGCCAGCACATTGTATTCGGCCATCCAGCTTGCGCCGCCGCTGCTCTCGGCCATGAACTTGCGCTCGCGGCCGTCGAACGACTTGAAGTGGCTGCCATAGCCCGGCGGCAGCTTGACGCCATTGGCCTGACGGATGTCGAAGCTCGACTCATCATGGATCATGATGATGTGCGGGCGGCGGCCGGCGACCTGACAGGAATCCACCAGGGGCATCTTCAACCGTTCGGCGACGACCGCGTCCGATTCCATGAAGCCGTAATTGACGAAGTCCGAAACCGCCGTAACGCCCGAGCGGGCGAATTTGGAGAGATAGCCGTCGTCGTAATAGCCGCGCCAGGCTTCATCGGGCCAGGCGATGGAATAGCCGGTCAATGCCGCGAGACCGGCCAACAGGCCGGCCACTGCCGGCAAGCGGCGGATGCGGAACGGATCGAGCCACCACAGCGCGTACATCAGCGGCAGGATGACGAGGGATGCGCCGACCACGCTCCAGCGCAGGTTCGGGAAGATCGTGAACAGATAGGCCGCGGTGTCGCGGTCGATCACCATCAGGTCGACGAAGTTCGCGGTCATCTGCACGACGTCGTGCTTGAGCCGTGACAGCAGCACCAGCAGCACGACCAGCGTCAGCGACAAGGCGCCGGACAGCGCCGGGCGCCGCAGCAGCGCAATAAAGAAGAAGTTCAGAATCCCCCAGGCCAGGGCAAAACCCAGGCGGCCGCCGAAATCGGCTTCGGTGTGCAGCAAGATCGCCAGCGCCGCCATGTGCGGTGCAGCAACGGCGGAAAGGCGCCAAAAGCCGATCGCGGCAAGGCCGGCGGCAAGCGTGGTGGCGGAAGGCCCTGAATTTGGCGCGGGCGCCATTGGAGGAACGCAACATGACCCGGCGCAATGCAAAGCCTTGGCTGGCGACGTGCCAGGAGACGCACGACCCAGCCGGAACCTGTGTCGCGTCACAAAAACGTAGTGGAATCGTCATGAACGCGCAATGAATTTGCCCCCGATGGACTACGCAGTGGTGAATACGGAGAGGTAGTCATTCCGGGATGGTCCGAAGGGCAGAACCTCACCGGGAGATTGTGAGGGGCGCAAGGGCCCCATAGTTCGCGTCTTCGACGCGCCTCGGAATGACGGGCCGTATCAGACCCGCTTCGCAATGCCCTCGATGAAGAGACCGAGGATCGCCTCGGCGGTCCGCTCGGCCTCGGCGGCGCCGACGCCCCAGCGCGGGAAATGGCCGTCGATATTCATCCGGGCAAAGCCATAGACCAGCGCCCGGCCGGCGATCTGGACCTGCTTGAGGTCAACGGCGCGGAGCTGGCCCGCCGCAAAAGCCTCGGCCAGCGTCCGCTCGGTCAGCCCAATCAGCTCGGCATTGTCGCTGGAGATGGCGACCGCCCGGTCATGGTCGAAAAAACGGCGGCTGGAAATGATCTCGAAATGGGTCGGGTTGCGCATCGCCCAGCGGAGGTAGGCGAGCCCAAGGCAACGAAAGCGGCCGAGCGGGTCGCCGGCCGGCGCTGCGGCCAGCGCGGCCTCGATCTCGGCACGGAACCGGCGCTGCGCCTCCTCCGCCACCGCCTGCATCAAGGCGTCGCGGCTCGGAAAATGGCGGAACGGTGCCCCCGGCGATACGCCGGCGCGGCGGGCGGCCTCCCGGACGCTGACCGCCTCCGCGCCGCCCTCGCCGACCAATTGCAGCGCCGCCTCGATCAGGACCCGCCGGAGGTCGCCGTGGTGATAGGGCTTTGGCGCAGCCGCCCGGGCGGCGCGGCGGCGGGGTTTGGCGGTGGCTGATTTTACGGCGGGAGATTTGGCGGCTGGGCGCATGCCCTCTCCTATCATCACCGGCTTGTGAATGTAAGCACCGATTACACGAATTGACCCGATCCGCAAAACGTATGTCACTGGTGATTACATAAACCTCCGCGTCATTGCGAGCGCAGCGAAGCAATCCATCTCACCGCATCAAGAAAGAATGGATTGCTTCGCTTCGCTCGCCATGACGGCGCAATCTGGGGAGCTAAAATGCCGACACGTCAAAACTGGTTCGATGGCTGGCGGCTGTTCGCCCTGCTCTCGCTGACCCTGCTGGCCCTGAGCATCTGGATCGCCGGCATGCGCGCATTCGAGGTCGAGGGCGTGCGCATGGTGATCCGCTTCACCGCGCGGACCTCGCTGGTGCTGTTCTGCCTCGCCTTCGCAGGTGCGGCGCTGGCACGGGTATGGCCCAACGCATGGACACGATGGCTGCGCCGCAACCGCCGCTACCTCGGCGTCAGCTTTGCCGCCTCGCATGCCATCCACGCGGCCGCCATCCTGGCCTTCGCGGTGATGGACCCGATCGGTTATGCGGCCGCGACCTCGATCGCCTCCTACATCTTTGGCGGCATCGGCTACGCCTTCATCATCGCCATGACCGCGACCTCCTTCGACCGCACCGCGGCCGCGATCGGCGCACGCGCCTGGCGCCGGCTGCATCTCGCAGGCGGCTATTATCTGCTGTTCCAGTTCATGGTGTCGTTCGGCAAGCGGATCCCGGACATGCCGCTCTACGCGCTATTCCTGATCCCGCTCATCGCCGTGTTCGCGCTACGGATGATCGCGATGGCGCCGACCAGGGCAAAGCCGTCCGTGCAGCAAGGCTGATCCATGGAGAAACTCACCACCGTTTTATCAACCCGGATTCAACATTATTTCACGACGCAAGGGCTAGCATCGAATGGTCAGTGAACTCGGGTTTGACCATGTTGATCAAGGTCCGTCTTGCGGCTGTGCTCATTGCTTGCGGCTTTCTCGCCGGCTGCGGCGAGTATTGCCTCTATCAAGGCGCGTGCCTCGAACCCGACTTTTTCTCCCTGGACCCCAGTCCGGTCCAGGTCGATCTCACCTCTCCCAATCCCAAGGCGGCATCAAAGGTCCTCGCCCAACTCCGCATTCCCAGATCCTACATCGTTCGGGCAGACAACTATTCCAGCCGTAAGGGACCGCTTCCTGACCAGATCGCCACGCAGGGCATTGCAATCCGATTTGTCGACAATGGCGAGGCGTGGACCGTCGCGAGCAAAAAGCCGGATGAACGGCAATGGCGTTGGAGGGAATATCAAGTCTCGCTTCGAGCCAATGCCAATCCGAACGGCCGAACCGACTGCCAAGCCAACCTCGCCGGATACGGCCGTATTCGTCAGTCGGATCGATATGAGGGGCTCACTCACTTCTCCGGCAGTGGCGAGATTTTTGTCGGCGATGCATCCGACTCCTTCGAGTCAATCAGTTGCCATGAAGAACTGAAGCCAAGTTGGTTCTGCACCTATGAGATCGACGTCGGCGATACGATCACAGTAAGCGCCAAGTTCGTGGATTTTCGGCTGCACGGCGGACGCGCCTATGCCAACCAACGCGCTCAATTTGTCCGCGAGTTCGTCTGCAAATTCACTGACTGCGAGCCCGACGAGGCGCGTCGCCGCCGACTCGCAGCGCGCCCCTTTATTGGCGACCAGAAACGCAACGTCTGTATCGCGCGGGATCTTCCCCAAAAGACTGTCGCTCTAGGGCTCGCGACGAATGTGCAATCGACCTTTCCGCCCGCCGTAACGCAACAGACCTTCTGGCGCCTGCAAGTTCCGGTCTATTTCCGCGAACAGGACGCCTGGCCTCGATCCGATGCCAGCAGCAGTTTGTTCGGCGCCGTTCTATTTCCGGAGATGGTCCCCTCCGCACCGATCGAAGGGGAATTGCGGAACGCCTGGTTGACCGTTCCCGTCAGCGATCAGGAGCGCGCGGCATTTCTAACAGCCCCGGAGAACATTCCCTGCCTGGCCCACGCTGAGCTGTCATTAGAGGACCTCGCGCAGAGGACGATACACTTCCAATTGCGCCGGCCAGACGGCTATCCGATGACCACCGAGATCGCGCCGCCTTCGCAATGTGCCAACAAGCCCGGCGCCTCCAGGCATTTCTGCTCCGTGCGTTTCTTGCGGGACGGCTGGCATGTGGACATCAGCTTCGGATCGCAGTGGCGCAGCGACGCCGAAAGGATCCGTGATCAGGTCAATTCCTGGCTTGATCAGGTTACGCTGTCGCGCGATCCCGTGCCCGCCGCTTCTCCGGCGTCAAGCGACAAGTAGCATCGCCGCGTGCGGCGCCGTTGCCGCAAGCTGCACGGCCTAGTCGTCCTTCAGATGAAACTTCCGCCCGAGCCGGCGGTGCACGGTGATCACGGCACGATCGACATCGCTGATCAGGCTGTCGCCGATGATGACATTGGGGATTTCCCAATTCCGCCCCTCACGGACGTTGGGCAGGCCGCGCACGGCAGGCACGGACGCCGTTTCGCATCCCGGCTGGCTGCGAAGCGCGTCGTCGGCGATTTGCGTCAGCTCCGCTCTGCTCTTTCCCGTCGTCACTGGTGGCCGAGACCTTCGAGTTCTTTCGCGCGCGCCTCTGTCATGCTGCGCATGCATTCGCCGGCCTCGAGCCGCGCGATGGTGCCCTCGCCGAGACCGTAATAGAGGCAGTTGGCGTCGCGATACTGGATCCACAGCCTCTGCGCGGCGCGCAACTGGTCACGCTGCGCGCTACCCTTAGACTCCAACGCCTTCTGATAGGCAATGTTCAATCGCTTGTCCCATTGCGCCGTCTTGGCCTTGAGGCATTCGACCATCTGATAGGTGTTGCCGTCGCAGGATGGTTCGCCCTCGCCCTGATCGCCGGCGTAGGCGGCCGATGCGAACGCGAGGGCGGCCACGAGGCCGATCGCCGTTCTCACTGTCACGCTCATCCCCGCGGCGTCAGGCCGAGGCGCTTGGCGACGATCCGGTCGAGGGTGCGCTTGGGCAGCACCCTCGCCAGGAACTGCCGCATCGGGTCCGGCGCGATCGTGTAGCGCACCTTGGGGTTCGGCAGCGTCAAGGCCTCGAACACCTTCTCCGCGATCGTTTCGGCCGGCAATCCCTTGGCGCCGAGGTCCAGCATGAAAGCGCGGATCTTCTCCAGCGCCGGAAGATACGGCGAGTTCTTGTACGGCGAGATATCGACCTCCTCGGCCTTGCTCCAGATCGGCGTCTTGACCGCACCCGGCGCGATGATGATGACGTCGATCCCGAACAACATCAGTTCGCGGCGCAGACTCTCCGACAGTCCCTCGATCGCGTGCTTGGAGGCGGAATAGGCCGAGGTCATCGGATTGCCGTTCTTGCCGGCGACCGAGGAGATCATCACGATCCGCCCTTTCGGTCCCTTCAGGCTGGGGTCGGAGCCGAGCAGCGGCCCGAACGCCTGGGTCGCGATGATGGGGCCGATGAAGTTGACCTCCATCTGCCGGCGGAATTCGTCGGCGGCGAGTTCCAGCACCGGGCCCGATACCGCGATCCCTGCATTGTTGACGAGGCCGGCGAGCGTTTCGCCACTGAGGGCGGCACGGACCTCGCGCGCGGCGGCCAGCACTGCGGCCTCATCGGTGACGTCGAAGATCAAGGGCGTGAAGTTCACGCCGAACTCGCGTCCGAGGCGGTCGGCGTCGGCCTGCTTGCGGACGCTGCCGAAGACGCGGAAGCCGCGGTCGAGCAGCAGTTTTGCACTGGCCCAGCCGATGCCAGTTGAAGCGCCGGTGATGACGACAGATCTCATGGTCTCAAGCCCTTGGTCGGAGGTTTTAATGAGGTTCGTCGTGAAGGAATGCTTAAGCGCCGGTGGCCGTGCTTCCTTCGGCGGGGGCGTCCAGCCTTGACGGCGTCTTGTTCGGCAAGTTGCTATTCGATTTTTCCCGGGAACGGTTTGGTGAGGATAGCAGCCGGACCGGGATACCGGAAGCGGCGACGCAAGCCCGATCCGGTCCGACATTCGCGATTTATCGCGTGAAATCGCGGCGTAGACCCCGATCGCATTGGTAAAGCAATTCGGAACGCGGCATTTGCAATGCGCGGCGTGCTTCGGCGGCGGTTTGGCCGGCGGTGACCGTGGCCCATGCATCGCCCGTTTTGGATGCAGTCGCCCTCAGGTCTGCCCCGTCGCGCCTTTAACGCGGGTGTAAGGCTCGGCTCGTCATGGTGTGCGCCAACCCATCAACAACAAACAGGCTTGCCCACAATGGTGCAACAGCCGGCACACTCGATTATTGCCGAACTCGAAGACGCCGTCAGGGGCGGTTCATCCGCCAAGCGGGTGGAAACCCTGCGGCAGGTGACCGACCTCTTCCTCAACGACGGAGAACGTCTGAGCGACGACCAGGTCAAGGTCTTCGACGACGTGCTCTGCCTCCTGATCGCGCGCGTCGAAACCCGGGCCAAGGCCGAACTTTCCAAGCGGCTGGCGCCGCTCGACTACGCCCCGTTCGAGGTGATCCAGCATCTCGCCTGGGACGACGAGATCGAGGTTGCCGGCAATGTGCTGACCCATTCCAGCCGGCTCGGCACCGACGTGCTGGTCGAGATCGCCAGCAGCAAGGGACAGGACCACCTGCTCGCGATTTCCGGCCGCGCCGAACTGCCCGCGGCGGTGACCGATGTCATCGTCGACCGCGGCGAAGGCCAGGTGATCCGCAAACTGGCCAACAATGCCGGCGCCAAGTTTTCCGACCAGGGCTTTTCCAGCATCGTCGCGCGCGCCGGCGCAGACGACGAGTTGGTCGAGGCCCTCGGCCTGCGCGCCGATTTCCCGCAAAAGTTCATGGGCGACCTGCTCCGCCGCGCCAAGGATGCGGTCCGCGCACGGCTGCTCGCCATCGCGCCGCCCACAGTCCAGGAAGAGATCAAGCGGGTCTTGAACGAAATCGCCCGCGAGGCGCCGCCCCCAAGCCGCAGCTTCGGCGTTGCCGAGGAGCTGGTGAAGCTGATGAAGGGGCTGAACGAACTCGACGATGCGGCAGTCTACAAATTCGCCGAACAGAACAAGTTCGACGAGGTCACCGTCGCGCTCGCGGTACTCAACGAAATGCCGGTCGAAATGACGGCCAAGCTGATGGAAGGTCCCCGCGCCGACCTGATCCTGATTCCCTGCCGCTCGGCCAAGCTGAACTGGCCGACGGTCGAGTCGATCCTGCGCAACCGGCCGGTAAAGCCTCCAATCAGCGAACAGACGCTGGAGATCGCGCAACGTGATTTCCGCAAGCTGTCGATGGAGACGGCCCAGCGCACCGTCCGCTTCTGGCAGTTGCACAACAAGATCGAGAAAGAACCAATCATTCGGACGCATTGAGTCCGGCCGGACTGAAAGCGGCAACTATCAAAGTGCCGCTTCGCTGCGCTGATCCAACAGGTGAGCGCGCACGACTTAGCGCTCTGCCCCGGCTCGCTTGACGATCGCCCGATCCGCGAGCGGCACACGCATCGAATGCAGATTAAGAACCCGCGCTTTGAATCTGCAAACGCTGGCTTTTCCGTCGCGAACGTAACCGGTGAGATTGCTTCGCACCAAGAATGTGCGTGGCGCGTCAGTTCTTCGTTTCGGCGAGGCTGGCGTACTTCGAGCGACGCGTTGAAGAATGTGCTTGAAGCATCAATCCTTCAAGGAAACGGCGAGACCGCATGTGCGATCTCGCCGGATATTGTCGTTCAAGGCTTAAAGATTTGGTGTTCTGCTACCGGCTTTGCAGGGGTGGGCAAAGGCGCTTTACGCTGTGCCCACCATCTATCCACTCGGTCACTCTGCATGGTGGGCACGCTGCGCTTTGCCCACCCTCATATGAGGGCTTTTGAGTCAAGCGTGCCGACTGGTGGCTTGGATGTGAATTTTGTATTCGGTGGAGTGGCGGCGCGCGGAGCCATGCGTAGCGCAGCGTGCCGCCGCGGTCGG
>NZ_JBWBWM010000038.1:0-70607 GCF_056174665.1 Bradyrhizobium sp. WYCCWR15520 | reverse complement strand
ACGGAATCCTCAAAAGCAAAATTGCAAGCTTTTGGGCCCCCAAAGCCCGAAAGCTTGCAATCTCAAAACGCCTCTCGCCAGAAAATTCGACTCCCGCTCAATGGCTTGGAAGTTCTTCACGCACGACTAATTATGCTGACGAGCGGCCGGAGCGGGGTGACCGTCTGTTCACGAGGTTGTGCAGCAGGCCAGAGACTGCGATAGCCGGGCGCGCGCCTCGATCTGGAGCGATCTAGAAGCCTTGGATCTCATTGAAAGCTCGGGCTCGCCTCCTCAACGACGTCCGCGGGGCCGCCGAACGGCATAGCCCACGGCATCTCCGGCGATGATCTGCATCAACCACTTCATACCTACGGACGCTACACTGCATCAGCCGCGGGAAAACGCGCGCATGAGGCGTCTGCGGGCTGCGATCGGAGGAACGTGTGAAGATTTCGGGTTCGAGGGAAGGAACACATTGGCAATCGTGTCACGATTGCACAGCGAGGGGCTTTGCCATCTGCGCAGCGCTCAACAACACCGAATTGCGCGAATTGGCCCAGCTGTCGCGGCATGTTCGTTTCGAATCCGGCGCCACTGTATTCGCACAGGCAAACATAGCCACGTCATTTTTCAGCGTGCATAAGGGGATTCTGCGTATCTACAAGCTGCTGCCGGACAGCCGGCGCCAGATTGTCAGTTTTGCATTGCCGGGTGATTTCCTCGGGCTCTCCACCTTGCCGCGGCACGAGTTCTCCGCTGACGCGATCGGCCGCGTCGCGTTGTGCCAGGTCGCCAAGGAGTCGTTCGCGACATTCTCCGAGAACCGGCCGCGGTTGCTGTGCCGTATGATGGAATTGGCGGGCCGCGAGCTGGCCCGGGCACAGGAACATATCGTCTTGCTCGGACGGCGATCCGTCGAAGAGAAGATAGCCAGCTTCCTGATCGGCTGGCGCGACCGACTGAATGGAATTGGACGTGATGGAGAAATTCTGACGCTGCCGATGAAACGGCTGGACATCGCGGATCATCTGGGGCTCACCATCGAGACGGTGAGCCGTACCTTCTCGAAGCTCGAACGTGGTGGTGTGATCCAGATCTTTGCTGGTGGCGTCATCCTGTTAGATGCCGCGCGCGTCGAATCGTTGTCTGCGGGCGTAAGTTGAAGCGCGTCGAGTTGGGTTCTTTTACCTCTTTTGATCAAGGTCAAAGACGCATCCCTTGAAACCGCGATATATTCGCATCGACTTTAATGGAGTTCGTCATGTCCGCTGCGCTCTTGGTTTCCGCCGCTGTCATCTCGGTCTTTGTGATTATCGCCGCTGTTCTTGCTTGGGCCAGTGTCCAATCACCGGGGTCGCATCAGGCGGCACCGGGAGAGCGCAAGCGTCGTCCATTCTGATTCCTAGTGAAGTCGCTGGAGCTGGTGCAACACGCCCGCCGATCGTGCGGGTAGCTCATCGGGGCTGATCCCAATCAAAGACAACACAGCGAACCGGGCTGACTCGGGGCAGACGCCCATGCAAAGAGAATTGCACATGCAGCAAGTTCAATCCGCGACATGGATGACTCACGGTGAAGCGGGGCTGATGCTATTCTTCTCGATGGCAGCTTTCGTTTGCGTGTTCGCAGCAGCCATGGCGCTGGACGCGCCGTTCGCGTTCCATGCTTCGCTCGCTGCAGTGGCAAGCGGCGCTGCGTCGTTCACGATCATGAACCGGTATCTCGATCGTCCCGTCTCGCTGCCGCCCCAGGAAATCAACGGCCGGCCCAACTACAACATGGGTCCGATCAAGTTCTCGGTCGTGATGTCGGTGATCTGGGGCATCGCGGGATTTGCGGTCGGACTATTGATCGCGTCCCAGCTCGCCTGGCCCTCCCTTAATTTCGATCTGCCGTGGACCAGCTTCGGCCGCTTGCGGCCGCTGCATACGTCGGCTGTCATCTTCGCCTTCGGCGGCAATGTGCTGATCGCAAGCTCACTCTATGTCGTGCAGAAGACCTGCCGCGTGCGCCTGGCGGGCGATCTCGCCCCCTGGTTCGTCGTCATCGGCTACAACTATTTCATTCTCGCTGCCGGCACCGGCTATCTGCTCGGCGTCACCCAGTCCAAGGAATATGCCGAGCCGGAATGGTATGCAGATCTGTGGCTGACGATCGTCTGGGTGGTCTACCTACTGGTCTTCCTAGGGACCATCATCAAGCGAAAAGAACCGCATATCTTCGTCGCCAACTGGTTCTACCTCGCCTTCATCGTCACCATCGCCGTACTGCATCTCGGCAACAATCCTGCCGTGCCGGTGTCGGTATTCGGCTCGAAGTCCTACGTGGCCTGGGCCGGTGTCCAGGACGCCATGTTCCAGTGGTGGTACGGGCATAACGCCGTCGGCTTCTTCCTGACCGCCGGTTTCCTCGCCATCATGTACTACTTCATTCCGAAGCGCGCCGAGCGGCCGATTTATTCCTACCGCTTGTCGATCATCCATTTCTGGTCGCTGATCTTCCTCTACATCTGGGCCGGTCCGCACCACCTGCACTACACGGCACTGCCGGACTGGGCGCAGACGCTCGGCATGACGTTCTCGATCATGCTGTGGATGCCCTCATGGGGCGGCATGATCAACGGCCTGATGACGCTGTCGGGTGCCTGGGACAAGCTTCGCACCGATCCCGTGCTGCGCATGCTGGTCGTGTCGGTCGCCTTCTACGGCATGTCGACCTTCGAAGGGCCGATGATGTCGATCAAGGTCGTGAACTCGCTGAGCCACTATACCGACTGGACCATCGGTCACGTGCATTCCGGTGCGCTGGGCTGGGTCGGCTTCGTCTCCTTTGGCGCGCTGTACTGCCTGATTCCATGGCTGTGGGATCGCAAGGGGCTCTACAGCCTGAAGCTGGTCAACTGGCACTTCTGGACCGCGACCATCGGCATCGTGCTCTACATCTCGGCGATGTGGGTGTCGGGAATCCTGCAGGGCCTGATGTGGCGCGCCTACACCTCGCTCGGCTTCCTCGAATATTCCTTCATCGAGACCGTGGAAGCGATGCATCCCTTCCACATCATCCGCGCCGCAGGTGGAGCGCTGTTCTTGATCGGGTCGTTAATCATGGCCTATAATCTATGGATGACAGTGCGGGCAGGCGGGGCGGAATTGGCTACAGAGCTCGGGCTGCAGGCGGCGCAATAAGGAACGATCTGATTGCCTTCTGAACCCGCCATCAAATCTTCGAAAAGAATTTCATTATCCTGATCGCGAGCATTCTGGTTGTGATGCGATCGCGGGCTTGGCCGAGATCAGGCCGCTGTTACCTGAAAAGCACAACTGAGGTGGTCGATGGCGTCAGCCCGGCGCTTCTGACGACGACGAAAGGCCGGATCCGCGCCGCGTCGAGCGGATGTCGGAATCGCGGCTGTAACGCTTGATCGTAGCGCCTTGTCCTCGCGCGCCCTGGGCAGATGCTTCCGATGTTGATCTAGCGCGATACGGTCGGTTGTTTCGTCCCTGATACTTGACCCGCTCAACCGTAAAGGAGGGGACTATGTCATCGGCCATAAGGACGTAATCGATCGGCGGTAGACCCGTAGGCAGGTTTTCGGAGTGGCCCAGCCGATTCCTTGATGCCGCCGAGCTCTGCGCTGTTGGGTCCTCGATCGCACACGACTTCACGTCTTAGCCCACCGAGCTAAATCGACGGGAATCTATCAGTTTGGGAACCTCTCAGGTGGCTCGCCGAAAGGTTGTCTCGTGCATTGTCGAATCCCGAATACGAAAATCCGGATACAGAGCAGCGTGCATGGTCAAGACAGGCGTTGCCATAGGCAAGGGGGTGTTCTTGCAAGGGCGTGTCTGTATGACCGAAAAAGCCCGACGCACTTTGCTAAAGGGAGAAGCAAGAGGTGCGTCGGGCTGCAACCTGAAGGTTGCGGGCATCGGCACGGCTGAAGGTCCGTGTCCATGCCCAATATCACCCTTGCAAACGACGTGCCGCTCGAAAGCTGCCGATGATCTGCGTCTAGTCGGCCCAGGGAACGGCCGCGCGACATTCTTGGATTGAGAATAGTGTCGCAATTACCACGTTGCGTAGCGAGACTTTGTCGGCCACCAAACAATCCTGCGCCATGATGAGCCGGGTGCTTCGCTGTTTGCGAGCCGTGTCCGTGCAAGCCTCGATGAGTAGCTTCGCACCAGCCGTCGGCCAACATGCCCTCTCAGCGGTCTTTCGCGATTGAGCCCTAGACTCGCAATTGTGGGGTTTCCGCCGCGTGCGCTGGCTGATCCGAAAGCAGCGCAAACACGCAGCGGGCCTTGCAGATGGGAAACGGGCCGAGGCCGCGCAAAAAAGTCGGCCACCGCGATGTCTTGGTAAAATGGATTGCAATTCGGCCAGAGCTTACGCCTGGTCACCAGAGCGTCCTGCGCGAATGAGGCGATTTAGATCAAGGGTCGCTGAACGCATGTCTTTATGTATCAACAGCATAGATGCATCCCATCGAAACAATCGATTTCACCAGTTTTGCGGAATGCTGTTAGAAAGCGAGCATAGTCTGGTGCAAATGGCACACATACTCGGACGTCACTTCCATCGCGGATGAGTGATCACAGGTGGGCGAAGCATTGGCGGACAGCCTCTTTTCGGTGGGTTCATCTTGAAGCATATCTTTGATGATCGCCTCAAGATTACGTGACCGACGCACTTGTCGAGCTTCACGCGATCGTTGGGCCGAATTCCCTGAATAGAGCAGAAGGAAGCGAAACCTGATTTCATTTGGAACGTATATCGGCCTTCCCGTGGCTAAAGTTAACGGCGAATGCCCCCGCCGTAAATGAACCGCCGGCACCCTCCCTCTGCCGACGGAAGCTGGTGCGATGTGTAGCAGCGTCGCTCCCCCCCAGACTGACTTCCGCCCGGCCGCCGAAAAGGAGGCCGGGCATTTTTTTGGCGAGCAGGAGCGCCAGCTTGCAGATCTTGCATTTGATCTCACTCACGCCCATGAATTCAGGGGGCGGCGCCGCGTCCTCGCACCAATCCATCGATAGGTCAGAACGGCCCATCGGATTAGTTGATGTCTGTCAGCGGCCTATTATTCCGCAACGATAGTGGGCCGGCAGAAAAGCTTTTTTCCTAAGGACAGGCATGGCATTTACCAGTTGCGCTTCGGCCAATCGCCAGGTTCGCATCAAATGCATCGCGGTCAGCATCCTGATTTGTTGACCTACGAGTTGACACGCGATGAAGGCTCTGGATGGAAAGTTGAAACCTAGGCTATCGTCGAGTGGTAAATTCCTTCGCCGATCGCCGATGTTCCCAGTTGGCGCGACACAATTCACCAAAATGTCTGGTCAGCAGCGGGCGCTCGCCGGTGTCCCACGCACCTTTGATGAATTGCATCATGGCGCAGGGAAAGCCATGCGCAACGCACCGCATGATCATGCCGAGAGCCAAGGAGGATTTCCCTTTGCTCGCGCAGGTGTGGACGATGATGAGTCCCTTCTCACCGCTCTTGGCGGCTATCATCCGGTCGCGCGCTGCTTTTTTTCTTCGCCATTTTGGCCGCATGGTGGGCGTCCAGCGAGGCTTCAGAGGTCACGGTTTCGTCCTCAGCGGCATCAGGTTCGGAAGTCATGAGCACGCTCTACGGCTTGACAAGCTGCACGCTTGGGCAAATGGTGGGGTGGCGTTGGTTCCTGTCCTAGGACAGGCGAAGAGGGAATGCGATAGGGCTCTAGCCGCGAAGCTTGGACCTGAAGCGCAGCCGCCCCCGCGACCGTGACCGGAGAGATCTCTAGGAGCCACTGACCCGTCAAGGGTTGGGAAGGTGGAGATCGAAGGGAAAACCTGCTCCGCAAGCCGGGAGACCTGCCAGCGCAGAGACTTGAGACCGGCGGACGGGGTGCTCCGCGACGGCAACGAACCGTAGTGTCTCCGGTTCGTGCGCCTCATCGCCTCCGCCAAAAATCGAGGAGGGCGATGACCGTCACGCTTCATGTCTGCATCACCTGCCGTGCCGACCAACCCGTAAGAGAAGGCAAAATCACGCCAGGCGCGCGTCTGCACAGCGCCATTCTCGCCGGCGTGCCGGAAGACGTCCACGTGGTTCCGGTCGAATGCCTGTCTGCTTGTAGCCAGGGTTGCGCGCTCAGCGCGCCTGGACGGTGGTCTTACGTCTGCGGCCGCCTGTCCGACATAAACGCGCCGGACGTGATCGCCGGTGCTGCGGCCTATGCGGCGACGGCCGACGGCATCGTGCCGTGGCGCAGCCGGCCGGAGATCTTCCGCAAACAATCGCTTGCCCGCATTTCCACCGATTACCATGAAACGGATCTGCTGCTCGCCGCAGACTATGCCGTGCATGAGGCGGGCCTTGCGCCCGCGGCGGCGCGCCTCGGCGCGGCCACACCATCGCTCTACCACCTACGCGACACATCCCGATCAGCCGCGTGCTCGCTCGTTGACCGAGGAAATTTCGCGCGTTGTGCGTGCGCGTGCGGTCAACCCAAATGGATGTCCGGGATGATGCGCCACGGCTTTCGGGGCGCGGCGGAAATCGCTGCCACGCTAGAGCATATGGCCAGCTTTGCACATCTTGCCGATGCGGTGCCCACGCATCTCTTCGATCTCTATTACGACGCGATGCTTGGCAGCGACAACGTGCGCACTTTCATGGCGCGCGAGAATCCGGCGGCGCTTGCGGCGATCGAGACTTGCTTCACCCGTTTGAATCAAGCTTCGCCCTGGAGGACACGGCGCAATTCGATTGCGGTCGCGCTGCGGGAGGCTTCATGAGCGCTGTTGCGATCAAGGGCTGGTGCCCCAGCGCCTTACGGCCGATGCGGTCGGGAGATGGGCTCGTGGTTCGCATCCGGCCGCACGGTGGCCGGCTGGCTCCGAAGCAGGCAGCGGGAATTGCGGTGCTGTCCGAGCGCTACGGCAACGGCCTGATCGATCTGACCAGCCGGGGCAACCTGCAAATCAGGGGTGTCAGTGATCAAGGTCATCGGCCCTTGATCGAGGAACTCTCACGGCTGCACTTGCTCGATCCCGATGCGGAGTCGGAAGCGCGGCGCAACATCCTTGTCTCGCCCTTCTGGAGCGCCAGTGACGATACCTGTTTTCTCGCAGCAGAACTTGAACGCGGGCTTGTGATGGGACCGCCCGACCTGCCGACCAAATTCGGCTTCGCCGTTGATTGCAGCACAGAGCCCGCGCTGGCCGGCGCCTCCGCCGACATCCGGATCGAGCGCAGCATCGCGGGAGAGCTGATCGTGCGTGCCGACGGTGCGGAGCATGGTCGTCCCGTCTCACGGACAGAAGCGGTAAGCGTTGCGCTCGCGCTTGCCGAGTGGTTCGTCGACTCGGGCGGAGCCAGGGAGGGGAGAGGGCGAATGAAAGCGCATGTCGGGGCTGGCGCAAAACTGCCCGACGCGCTTCGTAGCAACGTCAAGCCGGCTTGCATGATCGCGGAGCCGCGTCCCGGACTTTATCCGCAAGGCGCGATGGTCGCTGCGGCTTTCGGACAGCTGACACATGCCGCTCTCAGCCATCTTGCCGGATGCTCGCAAGGATTACGGATGACGCCCTGGCGCATGATTGTGGCGGAAGGATTGCGCGAAATGCCCCACTGCGAGAGCCTCGTCACCCAAGCGGACGATCCGATCCTGCGCGTCGTCGCCTGCAGCGGTGCGCCCGCCTGCTGTGAGGCGCACTGCGACACTCGTGCACTTGCAGCGTCGCTTGCGTCGCATATTGCCGCGGACGAGAGGCTTCACGTCTCTGGCTGTGCCAAAGGCTGTGCTCATTCGGGGACTGCTGCGCTCACCCTTGTTGCGACCCGCGAGGGATTTGATGTCATCCGCAGCGGCTCAACGAGGGATACGCCTAGCCAGCGTGGAGTAAGCGCAGGCCGAATGATCGCGGATCCTTCCGTTCTAACGGGAGCGCCCTGATGACGCACGTCTATGAAACCGATGGTGCGACGATCTACCGTCAATCCTTCGCCACCATTCGCGCGGAGGCGAACCTTGAGCGATTTTCTGCCGACGAGGAGCCAGTGGTCGTGCGGATGGTCCATGCCGCCGGCATGGTGAGTCTCGAATCCTGCATCCGCTTCACGCCCGGCATGGCGCGCATCGCGCGGGCTGCGCTGCAGAACGCCGCGCCTATCCTCTGCGACGCACGCATGGTGTCGGAGGGAATTACGCGTGCGCGCCTGCCGGCCGGCAACGCCATCATCTGTACGCTTGACGATCCCAAGGTTCCCTCCCTCGCGCAATCCATGCGCAATACCCGCTCAGCCGCAGCGCTGGAATTGTGGAGGCCGCATCTGGACGGCGCGATCGTCGCTATCGGCAATGCGCCGACCGCGCTCTTTCACCTGCTCAACATGCTGGAGGATCGCAACTGTCCAAGACCTGCAGCGATCATCGGTTGTCCGGTCGGCTTTGTTGGCGCGGCTGAAGCCAAGCTTGCGCTGATGGTTGACCAGCCTGCGCCGGCGCTGACGGTCGAGGGGCGCCTTGGCGGCTCCGCAATCACGGTCGCCGCCGTGAACGCGCTGGCGAGCCGGAACGAATAGCTATGGGGCGCATCATCTGTTGCGGCCTCGGGCCAGGAAATCCGGACCTCATGAGCGTGCGCGCCGATCGTGAGGTCCGTGCGGCCAAGCACGTTGCCTATTTCCGGAAGAAAGGACGGGCTGGCCAGGCGCGCCGCATCGTCGATGGACTACTGGCAAAGGACGTCTGCGAATATCCGATGGAGTATCCGGTCACTACGGAGATCGCCTTCGATAGTCCGGAATATGTTGGCCTCCTTGCCGGCTTTTACGACGAGTGGGCGGAGCGTCTTGCGCGGATCGCCCGCGCGGCCGACATCGTCGTTCTCTGCGAGGGCGATCCCTACTTCTACGGTTCCTTCATGCACCTCCGTGCACGTCTGCAGCGCCGCGTCGAGATCGAGGTGATCGCCGGCATTCCCGGCATGGCTGGCTGCTGGAATTCGGTCGGCCTGCCGATCGCCCTCGGCGACGATGTGATGACGGTACTGATGGGTACGCTGTCGGAACAAGAGCTCGAGCAACGCGCGCGCAATTCCGATGCGCTCGTCATCATGAAGACCGGGCGCAATCTGAAGAAGGTGCGCCGCGCGCTTGCCGGCGCCGGCCGCCTTGGCGAGGCATGGCTGATCGAACGCGGCACTATGCCGGCCGAGCGCGTCGCGCGGCTGGAGGACGTGGACGAGACCGAGTGCCCCTATTTCGCGATTGTGCTCGTGCATGGGCGGGGACGCCGGATGGAGGCGGCCGAATGACGGGCATATTGACCATCGCGGGACTTGGGCCGGGCGACCAGGCGCTAGTCACGCCGGAAGTCTCCGCCGCGCTCGCCGCCGCGACCGACGTCGTGGGCTATGCGCCATACGTCGCGCGAGTAGCCCCGCGTGAAGGACTGACGCTGCATCCATCAGACAATCGCATGGAGTTGCAGCGCGCAAGCGATGCCTTGCAGCTGGCATCGGAAGGACGCCGTGTTGTCATGGTTTCTTCGGGCGACCCAGGTGTTTTCGCCATGGCAGCGGCTGTGTTCGAAGCACTTGAAGTCTCGTCTCAATGGCATGGGCTTGCAATCCGCGTTATGCCCGGCGTAACTGCAATGCTGGCAGCCGCCGCGCGCGCCGGCGCGCCGCTCGGCCACGATTTTTGCGCGATCAATCTCTCCGATAATCTGAAGCCGTGGTCGATGATCGAGAAACGCTTGCGGCTTGCCTCCGAAGCCGACTTTGCGATCGCGATGTACAATCCGCGCTCAGTGAGCCGGCCCGAGGGTTTTGAACGCGCGCTCTCGGTGCTGAAGGAGGCAGGTTGCGGCGAGCGCCTCGTGATCTTCGCCCATGCGGTCAGCACGGTCGCGGAGCGAATTGAAACCGTGATGCTGCGCGAGGCACGGCCCGAGATGGCCGACATGCGAACCCTTGTCATCGTCGGTAATTCGGCAACGCGCCGCGTCGGCCGCTGGGTCTATGCACCGAGGCATGCCCGATGACGGAGCCATTGCATGACCTCCGCCACGCTTTCGACTCGGGGCCTGTCAGGCAATTCGGGCCGCTTGAGCATCACGACGGGAAGGCCGAGCTCGCGCGCGGCGTCGATCTTGGCGCGCGCGCCCGCTCCACCGGAGTTGCGGGCAACAACCCATTCGATGCCGCGCGCACGCATCATCTCCAATTCGCCGGCGAGGGTGAACGGTCCGCGCGACACGATGACATCGACGTCCGGAAACGGCAGTGGTCCATCGGGAGGATCGACAAACCGCAAAGTGTAGGCGTGCTGCGGCCTGGCGCTGAAAGGTGCGATGTGCTGGCGTCCGATCGCAAGAAATACCCGCGCGCGATTGTTCGGCAATGCTGCCGTAGCGGAGGAGATATCCGCGGCCTCGATCCAGGTGTCGCCGGTCCCTTTTGCCCAGGGCGCGCGCTCGAGCGCGATCAGCGGTGTTCCGGTCATCTCGCACGCTGCAACCGCATTACGGCTCATTTCGGCCGCGAAGGGATGGGTTGCATCGACAAGGTGCGTTATTTCCTCGCGCCGAATGAACTCGGCAAGGCCATTCACGCCGCCGAACCCTCCGATGCGGGTCGGCAGCGGCTGGTTCACGGGGGCGCGGGTGCGACCTCCATAGGAATAGATCGCATCACACCCCGCGCGCGCCACAGCGTCTGCGAGCAGATTGGCATCGCTTGTTCCGCCCAGAATGAGGGCGCACATCATGCATGATCCCTGGCTGACGATCATCGGCATTGGCGAAGATGGCCTTGCCGGCCTCTCGGATGCAAGCCGAAAGGCGCTTGCGGAAGCCGAGACGGTGTTTGGCGGCGAACGGCATCTCGCGCTGGCAGGGATTTCCGACCGCGGCCGTCCCTGGGCGGCGCCGTTCGAGACAGATTGCGTGCTGGCCTGCCGCGGTCGTCCGACGGTGGTGCTCGCCTCGGGCGATCCGTCCTGGTACGGCGTAGGAGCCAGTCTCGCGGAACGGCTCAGCAAGAGCGAATGGATTGCGCATCCCGCGCTCTCGACATTCTCGCTTGCCTCGGCGCGGCTCGGATGGCGGCTCGAATCTGTCGTCTGTCTTGGAATCCACGCGGCGCCATTCGAACGCCTGGTGCCGCATCTGACACATGGAGCGCGCATCATTTGTCTCGTGCGCGACGGCAAGGCGCCCGGCGATCTGGCCAAATGGTTGACGGCGCGCGGCTGGGGCAATTCACGGCTATGGACGCTCACCGCGCTCGGCGGTCCCCGCGAATCCGTGGCGCAATATCGGGCCGACAGCTACGCCGCAGATGGCGGCGCGGGGCCGGTGGCAGTTGCGCTGGAAACCAATGGACCGCACGGCGTTCCGCGCAGCTCCGGCCTTTCAGACGCGCTCTTCGTGCATGACGGCCAGATCACCAAGCGGCCGATGCGCGCGCTCGCGCTTTCGTCGCTGGCGCCGAGATCCGGCGACAGATTATGGGACATTGGCGCCGGTTCAGGTTCGATCTCGGTAGAATGGGCTCTCTGTGGTGGCACGGCGATCGCCATCGAAGCGCGGTCTAATCGCGTAGCGAATATCCGCGGCAACGCGGCAACCTTCGGTCTGACGCATCGGATCGCCATCGTCGAGGGAATAGCGCCTGATATCCTCTCACGCCTTGAGACACCGCAAGCCGTCTTCATCGGCGGAGGGCTCGACGCTAGGATGTTCGATGCGGTGTGGTCGCGCATTGAGCCGAGAGTAAGGGTGGTTGCGCATGCCGTCACGCTGGAGACCGAGGCGCTACTCTCGGACCTTCATCAACGCCACGGTGGCGAGTTGATGCGAATTGAGATTGCGCATGCGGGTCACCTCGGCCGCTATCGCTCCTGGGAGGCGATGCGGCCGGTCGTGCAATGGAGTGCAGTCAAGTGAAGGTCGCAGGTCTGGGGTTCAAGCGGGAGGTCACACTGGCTGCGCTGCGCGAAGCTCTCGCCGCCGCGGGCGGTCCTGAAGGTCTCGCGGCAGTTGCAACTGTCAGCGACAAGGCCGAAACCGCCGCGCTCAAATTGCTGGCGCGCGAACTCACCGTGCCGATCCGGCCTGTTTCGGCCGATGTCCTAGCCGGCATTGCCACGCCCACACAGTCAGAATCCATCAAGGCGAAGTTCGGTACGGGCTCCGTCGCCGAAGCCGCAGCGCTTGCGGTCGCCGGCCGTGGTGCGCGCCTCGTTTCGACGCGGGCTGTCTCGCAGGATCGGACGGCGACCGCAGCGATCGCGGTAGGAGACGCCGAATGACGGTGCACTTCATCGGTGCCGGACCGGGAGCAGCTGATCTGCTCACCTTGCGCGGTCGCGATCTGATTGCCGCCTGTGCGGTCTGCCTCTATGCCGGCTCTCTCGTACCCGAGGGCGTTCTTGCCCATTGCCCAAAGGATGCACGGATCGTGAACACCGCGCCGCTGTCGCTCGACGACATCATGTCGGAGATCGTCACCGCGCATCGTGAGGGCAAGGACGTCGCGCGGCTACATTCCGGGGATCTCTCGATCTGGTCGGCGATGGGCGAGCAATTGCGCCGCCTGCGCGCGCTTCAAATCTCCTATTCAATCACGCCGGGCGTGCCGGCCTTTTCCGCCGCCGCGGCCGCGATCGAGGCCGAGCTCACGCTACCGGATCTTGTGCAATCGGTCGTGCTGACGCGGATGCCGGGCAGGGCGAGCGCGATGCCGCAAGGCGAGAAACTCGCCACCTTTGCCGCGACCGGTGCGGTGCTCGCCATCCATCTCTCGATCCATCTGCTTTCCACGGTGATTGATGAGCTGACGCCGCACTACGGAGGAGACTGCCCGGTTGCAATAGTCTGGCGCGCAAGCTGGCCGGATCAGCGCATCGTCCGCGCCACGCTCGGTACCTTGGACTCTGCTGTAAGCACCGAGCTCGAGCGCACAGCCGTTATTCTGGTTGGCCGCACACTGGGTTCGGAAGATTTCGGAGAGAGCCGCCTGTATGCCGTCGACTATGACCGCCGCTATCGGCCGCTCGGGCCGACGCCTCGCTTTCCGGAAGGCTCGTGATGACGGCGAGCCTCGTCATCTCCGCGCCTGCATCCGGGGTCGGCAAGACGACGCTGACGCTGGCGCGCGCCTATCGCGATCGCGGGCTGAAGGTCCAGTGCTTCAAGAGCGAGCCCGATTATATCGATGCGCGGCAATTGCCGATCCGGAATCAACGACCCTATTTATATGGGGAAGCGACACATTCCCGGCGCTCGCGGCAAAACTGATCGAGCACGGTGGCTGCCGACACGCCGGCGCTATTTGCGAGTCTCTTGGCCACGCCGAGGAGCGGATTGTCCGCACCACGATTGCGAAGCTCGCAGAGCAGCTAGCGCAAACCGGCGCCGCAACGACGGCGCCGATCATTCTTTTCGGCACGCTGGCGGGAGAGACCCGATGATGACGCTGTCGCCCGATCTCGCGAGCCCCTTGACGTCTCCTCGTCGGAAGGAGCACACAGAGCAGGCATGGTGCTCGAAGCGGCGCAAAGCGCCAGAGCATAATTGGGAACGGGGAAGGGCGGACCTGAATGCGGCGCCCAAAGCCCGGCCGCCCCCGCGACTGTAAGCGGTGAGGGGCTCCGATCCGCCACTGGCCGTCAGGCCTGGGAAGGCCGGGGACCGGTTTCGAACCGCGAGCCAGGAGACCGGCCCTGCAGTTTTTAACGCTAACGCCGTCGGGTGTGACGGCAGAAGGGACTTAAGTCATGCATATCGAACCAGGTATCGTTACGGGCGCCAAGCTCGTGCTGAGTTGCGCAACCGGTGCCGTTGCCGCCGGCTGCGCCTTCAAGCCCGTGGTCGAAACCGTGCGCGCGCAGGGAATTGTTTCGCTGGCGGTGCGCACCGTCGCAACAACGGTCCTGGTCTTCTCGTTCTTCGAACTCCTGCCGCATTTCAGGGTCGGGGTCTCGGAGGTGCATTTCATTCTCGGCTCGACGCTGTTTCTCCTGTTCGGCGCAGCGCCAGCCGCGTTCGGGTTGGCGCTTGGTCTTCTGCTGCAGGGGCTGTTCTTCGTGCCGACCGACCTGCCGCAATATGGTATGAACGTGACGACGCTGCTGGTGCCCTTATTTGCGATCCAGGCGCTGGCCGGGCGGATCATTCCTCGCAACACCGCCTATGTTGACCTGCAATATCGGCAGGCACTTGCGCTTTCAACCGCCTATCAATCCGGCATCGTAGGGTGGGTCGCCTTCTGGGCGCTGTATGGTGCGGGCTTTGCGGCCGAGAACCTCGCCTCCATCGCGTCTTTCGCCGCTTCTTACGCGCTCGTCGTGGTCATTGAACCGCTGGCCGATCTGACCGTGTTGGCACTGGCGAAATCGCTGCGAGGTGTGACTGCCGATGGTCTTGTTACCTATCGGCTTCACAACGGCGCCTGAAGATGACGTGCGGGCGGTCGCAAGCCGCGGCCGCCCCCGTTTCATAACGTAATGCTGACACTCTCCCTGATAGGCATTGGCTGCGGCGATCCCGAGCAGCTCACGCTTGGGGCGATCCGCGCGATCAATGCAGCTGACTTGGTGCTGATTCCGCGCAAGGGCCCGGTGAAGTCCGATCTCGCCGACCTGCGCCGGCTGATTTGCGCGCAAGCCCTGACGAACAGCCGCACGCGCGTTGCTGAGTTCGACGTGCCCGTTCGCGATACTGCGCAGGAGAGCTACCGCAAGGGAGTGGAGGAATGGCACGACGCCGTCGCCGTGACCTGGTCCCGGGCAATTGCGGCGCATCTCGGTGATGACGGGCGCGTTGCCCTGCTGATCTGGGGCGATCCTTCGCTATACGACTCGAGCCTGCGGATCGCACAAAGGCTTGATCCGTTGCCGATAATCGAGGTCGTCCCGGGCATCACGTCGATCCAGGCGCTTTGCGCCGCACATTCACTGCCGCTGAACGACATTGGGGAGCCTTTTCTCGTCACCACCGGACGGCGGCTGCGCGAATGCGGTTGGCCATCCGGCGCCGACACGGTGGTCGTCATGCTCGATGGCGGCGCCGCGTTCCAGTGGCTCGATCCGAACGGACTACATATCTGGTGGGGCGCCTATCTCGGGATGCCCCCGCAAATCACCATGTCAGGTGCGCTCGCAGAAGTGGGGCCAATCATCGTCGCCGCCCGACAGGAAGCACGCGCCAAGCATGGCTGGATCATGGATAGCTACATCATCAAGCGCGTGTCGTAGCACTCGTGCGAAGGCTGCTGGCATTGCGGCGTCCCGCGGCAAGCGCCTTCGCACGGCTTCCAAATGCGCCCGATCGCTGAGATCGGCCGGAGCGCCCGAAGGGGAGATCGTTCCTTCGATAGTATTGACGACTACCGCATGCCGGACCAACCAAAGAAAGGCTTCCCATTTCCATCCCTATATCTCCGACGCTTATCAATGCGAGAAACATCTTTAACATTCGCCCGCGGAGGCTTTACCGCGAAGACTGATATCACGGCCGGAGAAGAATGCGTACTCAACACCTCACGGGCCGCCGACCTGCAACGAAGGCGCGTTGCCTCGCGTAAGGCGAGTTTCTCATGACCGTGCTCGTCCCTTCTCGTTAAAGCGACGGGGATGGCGCTTGCGCCGAAGGTAGCAACTCGTTGCGAGCGTGGCGGTCGTCTAACCAACCTGCGCAAGCCAATTTCCGAAAGAATTGCCGGGGCGTCGCCATAGCGGCGACCGAGAAAAAGAGGCCGCTTGTAATGAACAAGCGGCCCAAGTCTAGGGAGGAAACGCCCAAGGAGGGCTGCGATAGCGCATCGCGCTACCGTGGTGCGTATATGCGTTGGCGGAGCACAAAACGCAAGAGTTGACTTCCGGATCGGCATCAAAGCGCACCGCTCACGCCTCGGGGTGAAGCCGTTTGCAGTCACCTGCTATTAACTCAAAGCATCCGGCACTCGCGGAACAGCTCCGAAGCCTGCGTTATGGCGCGTGGCGAAACTGAGTCGCGCCGGCGGCTCAGAGTTCAACTACCAAAGGAGACGACAATTCCTGGACAAAAAGCGAGCGAAGAGCAGATCGTAAGCCGAAGGTTCGTACAAATTCGTGCGAGGCCCCTCAGGTGAGACTTGAATCGCACGTAGCGTCAGGTTGTACGCTTTCGAAGCAGTGTTTCCGACTCAGCGAATGCGGCCGCCGAGAGGGATCGGGCTTCTTTACTGTGGCGAGCGCGCGCTTAGAGATCTTACACTTGATCTCGGACCCCTGAAGTCAGAGGGTGATGCTATTCCCAAGACCATTCGCCAACTGCCACGGAGCTCCGGAAAGCTGGAAAATACCGCCAGAGCCCGGCAACGCCCATAACCCTGGCACCGCCGTACTGCGGGGCTTCTTTATCGCTGTTATGCGCACTTCAAGCAGTTCTGGCCCTAACTGGTTCAGGGCGAGTTCGACGTGCGCATCGAAACGGTTGCGAGATCGAGGGATGTTACGACCGTGGTGTCGTATTCGGCGTGTCCGGTTGCAGACGCGTATGCTCGAAAAGCGACGCGGAGGTGCAAATATTCGCTCGCCGCGAAGCGAAGCACATAGTTTTCACTCTTCAAGCAAGGCCCGCACGACGTGCTTGGTGGCATGTGCATTGCTGGGAAGGACCCACACGATCATGCCACTCTCCCAGTCGTAGGCGCAGGAGTTATATGAAACCTACTCAATTGATCCAAATCAGCACCGGAGACGCCGTACTGAGCCGTCGGGCTTCGCAACGCACGAAGGCGCATTGGCCGCGATATCCGCCTGTCCTCGACAAACTGTACTCATCCCGCGCGCCTCGCCGGCGCATCGCTAGGTGCGATCTGACCTGCGTCGAGTGACGGAGACGAATGCAGTTCGCTGATCGAAATGCGCTTCTCAGCAAGGAGCCAAAGAAGAAATTGATGTGACGACGGCCGCAGATGTCATCGCGGCTTCTCTACACACGAAAATTAGTGGGAGTCCGCAAGCATGAACGCGCCGAGCTATCGGACGCAGATATTTTCTCATCTGACCGATAGTATTGATCGCGGGCAGAGAACGCGCCCGCTTGGGCTTCTCAGCAATTTGGTCACCGATCAGCTCCCGCACTGCATTGCCGAGATCAAACGCAGTAAACGGCCAGATGAAGGGGTCAGGGATCTTGGACGCAGCATTAACGGGATGATTGCATCGGCCGACTATGAGGTGCAGCTGCTGAATCTGCCGCAGCCCGAGCTCGCGATCGCCAAGACAGACATCCACTATCTCGTCAACTGTGCTTATCAGATGTCAGCGTTTGCTGGTCTTCATCCCGTAGAAGCGGAGTTGACCATAGGAGAGGAGTTGAGCCGTCTTGCCCGATTAAGTTGTGATCGGAAGCCTAGCATTGAGGTCCTCTCGTATGAAGATATGATCCTTGCAAACCCGGTGCAGAGCGATCCACGCGTATATTGCCTCGGCGCGGCCGGGGTCGAAGAGCGAGATTTTTGCTTGGGTCACCAACTCATCGAGAGCGATCTACAGCTAGCAATCGATGCTCTACTTGAATTACGTGACACGGCTGACGCTGACGCTCGCCAATGTCTTGCGGTATGCTTAGAGCGTCTTGAGTCGGCAAATTATGTTCTGACGCGCTTTTTGGAGCACATGTCACCCGACCTATTTGGCCAGTTTCGTGTGTTTTATGGAAAAAACCCTTACAAGAATAGGCTTGGCCCGAGCGGCCGGTTCTCTGCGCGGATAGTGGCGGTCTCGGTGCTACTGTTCGGTGAAGATCTCTTCCAACAGAAGCCGCAATTCTATAGGGACGTATATCGGCTGTCCGAATACTATCCGCAGGGATGCATTAGCGAGGTATTCCGCTGGTTGTCACCGGGCAATGCAAGCGCGGAACCCACGCCAACTTGGCTAGAAGGGGAAGCGGACTTTCCCCGGTCTGCGACCATTTCGCCCGTCATCGAACGCCTTGGTGATGAAATCGCAAAGCTACGCGCGTCTTGTGTTTATGCGCTGGATCAGTTTACCCGGATGCACCGTATTACTGCCTTAAAACATACGGTCGTACCGGGGCGTCCAATTGTCGGAGTTGAAGGGTCCGAAAGTGTTGAGGCTGTTCTTTCACAGCGGCTGTTAACCCGCGGTGCGTCCCTAATCTGACGGTATGTGTCAGACGTGTGGTGTCCGACACTGGTCGAAGGATTCTTAATGAATTGGAATTGCGAGCCGGTGCTCTAGCATTCACTTGGACAATTCTTGATACGACAAAGATCCAAGTAGGGGCTCAAAGACGTCACGACACGGCTGGCTACGCTCGCCGCAACTAAGGGATGTTGCACGGATATGCTGATCTTCTAGGATAAGCGGCTGACTGGCCGCGATAAGCCACCTGACGAGATTGCGAACCTTAAAAATCCAATCTAGTCCTGAGAGGCCAGCTTCGTGAAAACCTGAACAAGGTGGAGCCGCTGGATTGCGGCATGCGACGACTTGGTTATGTAGACGCTGCGAACGCACATCGTGCGTTCGTTTCCGCTTCCTCAGCTCTCATGGCCCCACGTGACTAATTTGAGCGCTTTTTCTGGAAGCCGGTTGGCATCTCTCAAGTGTTTCAGGTGGTGTTGGCCTGCTTCTTGCTATCAGAGCGTCAGTAAGCCGTCGATAACAGCTTGGAAGGGGTTTATGGGTGAGGCAACGGAAACGTTTTACGGCGTCATCAGACGTCAGGGTATCACGCGTCGCAGTTTCCACAAATTCTGCAGTTTGACGGCAACGAGCCTCGGGCTCGGTCCGCTCGCGGCAAGCCAGATTGCCAACGCGCTGGAGACAAAGCCGCGTGTGCCCGTGATCTGGATGCACGGGCTCGAATGCACCTGCTGTTCGGAAAGCTTTATCCGCTCGGCCCATCCGCTGTTCAAAGACGTGGTGCTGTCGATGATCTCGCTGGATTATGACGCCCCAATCATGGCGGCGGCAGGACATCAGGCCGAAGCTATCCTCGAGGAGACCCGCGCCAAGTACAAGGGCCAGTATGTGCTTGCCGTTGAAGGCAATCCGCCGCTGAACGAAGGCGGCATGTTTTGCATTGATGGCGGCAAGCCGTTCGTCGAAAAGCTCAGGGCGATGGCGGAAGATTCCATCGCGATCATTGCTTGGGGTACTTGTGCGTCTTGGGGGTGCGTGCAGGCAGCCAAGCCCAACCCGACTCAGGCGACGCCGATCGATAAAGTGATCACGAACAAACCGATCATCAAGGTGCCTGGCTGCCCGCCCATCGCAGAGGTCATGACCGCCTTGGTGACCTTCATCACCACGTTCGGAAAGCTTCCCGAGCTCGACCGCCAAGGGCGTCCAAAGATGTTCTATTCCCAGCGGATCCACGACAAGTGCTATCGGCGTCCCCATTTCGACGCCGGCCAGTTTGTCGAGGAGTGGGACGACGAGTCCGCGCGCCAGGGTTATTGCCTCTACAAGATGGGCTGCAAGGGGCCGACCACCTATAACGCCTGCTCGGCCGTTCGGTGGAACGACGGCGTTTCCTTCCCGATCCAATCCGGCCACGGCTGCTTAGGCTGCTCCGAAGATGGCTTTTGGGACAAGGGCTCATTTTACGATCGGCTGACGACCATCAAGCAATTCGGCATCGAGGCCAACGCCGACCAAATTGGCATGGCCGCTGCTGGCGCGGTCGGCCTAGCCGTTGCCGCGCACGCGGCGATCACAGCCGCGAAGCGGCTGACCCGTAAACGGGGCCGCGTAGCTCAGGAAAAATAATCGGATTCAGGGAAGGACAACGATGGGCGCCCAGACACCGAATGGGTTCAAGCTCGACAATTCGAGCAAACGCATTGTCGTCGATCCGCTGACCCGGGTCGAAGGCCACCTCCGCGTCGAGGTCAATCTCGATTCCGACAATGTGATCTGCAACGCGGTCTCATCCGGAACTATGTGGCGCGGCATCGAGACGATCTTGCGTGGACGCGATCCTCGCGACGCCTGGGCGTTCACCGAGCGGATTTGCGGCGTCTGCACCGGCACGCATGCGCTCACCTCGGTGCGCGCGGTGGAGAACGCGCTGGGTATCATCATTCCCGAGAATGCTAACTCGATCCGCAATATCATGCAGCTCTGCTTGCAGGTGCACGATCATCTTGTGCACTTCTATCACCTGCACTCGCTGGATTGGGTCGATGTGATTTCCGCCCTCAAGGCCGATCCCAAGGCGACCTCTGCGTTGGCGCAGTCGGTCTCCCCCTGGCCGCTATCATCGCCAGGCTATTTCAAGCATCTGCAGATCAGGCTGACCAAGTTCGTTGAATCAGGGCAGCTCGGCCCGTTTAAGAACGCCTATTGGGGGCATCCGGCCTACAAGCTTCCGCCGGAAGCGAACCTGATGGCCTTGGCGCATTATCTGGAAGCGCTCGACTTCCAGAAGGACGTCGTCAAGATCCACGCCATCTATGGCGGCAAGAACCCGCATCCGAATTGGCTGGTCGGTGGCGTGGCCTGCGCCATCAATGTCGATGGTACCGGTGCAGTGGGTGCCATAAATATGGAGCGGCTAAACCTGGTATCCTCGATCATTGGCCGTTCGATCGAATTCGTCGAGCAGGTTTATCTGCCCGACATTGCCGTGATTGGCTCCTTCTACAAGGACTGGCTGTATGGCCGCGGTCTCTCGGGTAAGAGCCTAATGTCCTATGGCGACATTCCCGAGAACGCGAATGATTATTCCGCGAAAAACCTCAAGCAGCCGCGCGGCGTGATCCTCAATGGCAATTTCAGCGAAGTTCTGCCGATCGATCACGGCGATCCCGAGCAGATCCAGGAGTTCGTCGCTCATTCCTGGTACAAGTACCCCGATGAAACCAGGGGGCTGCATCCCTGGGATGGTATAACCGAGCCGAATTTCCGGCTCGGGCCCAACGTTAAGGGCACCAGGACCGACATCAAGGAGCTCGACGAGGGCGGCAAATATTCCTGGATCAAGGCGCCTCGCTGGCGCGGCAACGCCGTCGAGGTGGGACCGCTGGCGCGATACCTCATAGGTCACGCACAAGGCAAAGAGGAGTTCAAGGAGCCAACCGAGAAGCTGCTGAAGACACTCGATCTTCCCTTCGCTGCACTCTTCTCGACGCTCGGCCGCACTGCGGCACGTGCGCTCGAATGCCAATGGGCCGCGCACCAGATGCACTATTTCCAGGATAAGCTTATGGCGAATATCAAAGCTGGTGACACCGCTACCGCCAACATCGATAAATGGAAGCCGGAGAGCTGGCCGAAGGAAGCCAAGGGCTACGGTTTCACCGAGGCGCCACGTGGTGCGCTCGGGCACTGGATCAAGATCAAGGAGAGCAAGATCGACAACTACCAATGCGTCGTGCCGACGACATGGAACGGCTCGCCGCGTGATCCAGATGGCAATATCGGTGCATTTGAGGCCTCGCTGATGGATACGCCGATCGCTGATCCGGAGAAGCCGCTGGAAATCCTGCGCACGATCCATTCGTTTGATCCATGCCTGGCCTGCTCGACACATGTGATGGGGCCGGATGGCCAGGAAATGGCAACTGTCAAGGTCCGCTAGGGGAGGCGGCATTGTTGGACAAATCTCCGCAAGCGCTAACTGCCACTGTCGCGGTTGACCCGGTACGCTCCGGCCGCAGCGAGCGTGGAGTCGTCTACGTCTACGAGGCGCCGGTGCGGCTGTGGCATTGGATCAACGCCGCGGCAATTCTGGTGTTGGGCCTCAGCGGTTATTTCATCGGCAATGGGATACCGACCATTCCCGGAGAGACAGGCGACAATTTTCTGTTCGGCTATATCCGTTTTGTGCATTTCATCGCAGGCTATGTGCTCACGCTCGGCTTCCTCTTGCGCATTTACTGGGCGTTCGTGGGCAACCCCCATGCTAAGCAGATTTTCTACGTGCCGCTTTGGCGCAAGAGCTATTGGCGCGAGGTGTGGCACGAGATTCGCTGGTACGCTTTCGTTGCGGCCGAGCCAAAGAAATACGTCGCGCACAATCCGCTGGCCCAGCTTGCGATGTTCTTCATGTTTACGCTGGCGACCGCGTTCATGATCGTCACCGGCTTTGCACTGTACGCGCAGGGCACCGGCAACGACAGCTGGCAGTACAGGCTGTTCGGCTGGGTGTTTTCGATTAGGCCGAACAGCCAGGACGTCCACACCTGGCATCATCTCGGCCTGTGGATGATCGTGACGTTTGCGCTCATTCACATCTATACCGCGGTTCGCGAAGATATCGTGTCGCGCCAGAGCATCGTCTCGTCGATCATTTTCGGCGAGCGCAAATTCCGCGATTGATTGACGATGCAGCTGCCAACTCCGGAGAACACGAAACAGATCCTGGTGCTCGGCATCGGCAATATCCTGTGGGCCGATGATGGGTTCGGCGTGCGCGTGGTGGAGCAGTTCCACCGCCGCTACGCCGTCCCTAGCAATGTCACCATGCTCGATGGCGGCACGCAGGGGCTCTACCTCGTCAACTTTCTCGAAAAGGCCGATTGCCTGATCGCGTTCGATGCCATCGACTATGGACTCGCGCCCGGGCACTTGAAGCTCGTGCGAGACGAGGAGGTGCCGAAATTCACCGGCGCCAAGAAGGTGAGCCTGCATCAGACCGGCTTCCAGGAGGTCTTAAGTGCGGCCGACCTGCTTGGCCACTGCCCGCGACAGCTCGCTCTAATCGGCTGTCAGCCACTTGATCTGGACGATTGGGGCGGGCCGCTGACGGCTCCGGTGCGCACTCAGATTGCGCCTGCGATCGAACTGGCTTGCGAACTGCTGGCGCAGTGGGGTTCTCCGGCAAAACTGCGGACGGCGCCGCTACCGCACTCGGAGCATCTGCTCGCGAACGATATCGACCATACAAATTATGAGAGGAGGGCGCGGCCGATCTAGCGGCTCGCGGATTACCATGTGCCTTGGCTTGCCAATGACGATTATTGAGACCGACGGCATGTCGGCGCTCTGCGAATATGGCGATGAACAGCGGCGCGTCTCAGTCATGCTGCTCTCCGAGCCACCTCTCGGTGCCAAGGTGCTTGTCCATATCGATACCGCGGTGCGGCTCTTGGATGACGACGAAGCGCGGCTGATCGCGGACGCTCTTGAGGGCCGTGATGCGGCCCTCAATGGCCACGATTGTGATCGTTTCTTTGCGGACTTGATCGGTCAAGAGCCGCAATTGCCCGAGTACCTGCGCTAGCCCGGCGCCGCCTGCCGGTCACTGCCTGCCAATCTTTGCCCATATCAGCGGAAACCAAATTTGAAGCCGAAACAAGCTTCACGAGGAATATCTCGACGGGTGCTGATACGAGCGGGAATGCAATCGCGAAAGAGCAACGATTGGCACGTCCCTTGCTACACCTGACCCAGCAAAACCATGAACTATCAAAGAGGCGGCTAATGGACTTTCAATCCGGGAAACATGATCTGACGCGGCTCCGTCTGTTCGAGGTGGGGACCGCAAGCGTCCCACAAGCGCGAGACACTCGGCATGATCGCCAAGATCCGGGAGATCTCTATCGACCGCATTTCGAAGCTCATTGATCGCCCGCGCCAATGACGCATCGTGAACATAAGCACCAGCCCCGCACACAAACGGGACCTCGTATCATGAAACAGGTTTCCGGATCGCGTCCGATAGCGCCGAGAAAATGCGAGCAGCCGATGAGCGTGTTTCCCATCGCCGCGGAAAGTCTCGACGCAGCCCATAGCGGGCTAGGGGGTGCGAGGGCGCTCGCGAACCCCGCTGCGCTCAATGGCATCGAGCTGGCAAGGAACTGTCCGAATGCCATCGCGCTGTTGTATTCGGTCGCGGCCGCCGTTGCTGGCCAGAAGAGCGATGTGCCGACGCAGCTGTTCAGGATCGGAAATCTCAACGATCTGGAGCGCAGGCTGATTGCCGAAGTGCTCGGGGAGGGCGAGCTCTCCGGCGTTGTTGCTTTGCCGAGTGGCCGCGTGGCGCAAATCCAGGAATCGGTACTTGCGGGAATCTGGCGCGTGCGCATCGAGACCGACGCGGCACACGAATATGTCGAGGTCGGTGCGATCCCGGAAATCGTGCGGCGCGCCGCAACCGACCTGACGTCGAGCGATCTTCTGATCGGCGCGGCACCGGACGGCGCGATGAACGTGCTGCCGGTACTCGCAGAAATCCGTGAGCGGGCAATGGCCTGGCAGCCGGGCATGCGCTCGCAGATCATCAACTTCACCCTGCTGCCGATGAACCCGGTCGACCTGGCGTTTTTGCAGCAAAGCGTCGGCAACGGTCCGATCCAGCTCATCTCGCGCGGCTATGGGACTTGCCGAGTGCTTGCGACGGGCATCCGGAACGTCTGGTCGGTGCAGTTCTTCAATGCCATGGACAGCATCATTCTGGATACGCTGGAAGTCGGCGGCGTGCCAATGGCTGCGTTGGCCGCCGAGGAAGATTTCTGGGTTTCCGCCGAACGCCTGCAAGAAATCATCAAAGCTTACTTCGAATGACGAGCTTCGAGAATTTTGGCGTCCGGAAGGATATCGCAAACGGCGCGCGCATGGAGTGCGGCATCTGTTGGATCGTCTACGACCCGGCTGAGGGGGATGAGGCGACGCAAATTGCAGCGGGAACGCCTTTCGCCGGGTTGCCCAAAAATCGGCGTTGTCCAAACTGCGATGCGCCCAAAACGAAGTTCATGGTGATTGAAGATGACGCCTGACTGCGAACAGCGTTCCTGCAGGAGCTTGCACGCTGATGCGTCGGCGTGGGGCGAGAGGCTCGCGGCAGCCTATCGGGATATCGCCGATCGTACCATGCGCCACCTGCCGATCTTCAACGAGGTCTTGAGCATCGAAGCGATCGGCTTTCGCGCGCGCGAGGGCAGGGTCGTCGGCATGATGGTCACGCCCTGGTTCATGAACGTGGTCACACCCATTCGCGACGGCGCTTCCCAATCCTCTCCGAGCCCGGGATCGAACCTGCGCTTGCGATTTCCGGCCGGCCAGATCGAATTCACCGTCGGTGAGCTGGCGCCCGTGGGCTTGATCGCGAGCTACTCACTGTTCTCGCCGATGCTTGAGTTCGAGCACATGACGTCCGCGCGCGCCACCGCCGAAGCAGCACTCGCGGCGCTGATGTCGCCGGCCAACCGCGCGGCGTTACATGGTCCCGATGCGCGACCTGGTTCGATCGACCGCCGGCATTTCTTACGCAGTGTACTGACGGAGCGGCGCGCATGAGCCTCGCCGTCCGCAACCAGATCGATGTTACCGTATCGCTTGCTGGCGACGCAATTGCCGCGGTCGAGATTCTGCCGCGCGTCCGGCCGCCACTGGGGCGGCTGTTCGCCGGCAAGCCGGCCACTTTGATGCTCAAGGTGCTGCCGCGAATCTTCTCGTTGTGTGCCGCCGGGCACCAGGTGGCATTCCTGTCCGCGATCGAGGCGGCGCGCGGCGAAACCATCAGGCTTGCGACGCACCAGCATCGTATCGCCATGGTCGTTGCCGAGCGGCTGGCGGAATTGCTGCGGGGCCTGTTTGTCGGGCATTGCGCGCTGGATACCACGAGCGCCGCAGCGATCCGGGCCCTGATGGAGGAGGTGTCGGCACTTCTCAGCAGCGCAGAGCCCAGCCGCGGCCAGGTTCGACGCGAAACAATGGCGCGGGTTGCGATTGCGCTGGCAGCGCTTGGCATAACGAACGAAGACGGAGCGCCGAGGCTCGGTACCCCACTAGCGCTTCGCGTTGCGGCTCTCGAGGAAGACGCGTTGAACGCAACGCCGATGCAGCACTCGTTTTTGTCGGTTGCCGACGACCGCGACGTCATTGAACGGCTCGTGGATGATGCAGGATTTTGCCGTTGTCCCGACCTTGAGGGCCGCATTCCCGAAACAGGTGCGTGGGCACGCCAAATGATGCGTGATCAGCTCACGCTAGGCCGGTCGGGGCCGGCCGATCGGCTGAAGGCGAGGATTGCGGAAATCTTGCGGCTGCTCGCTTGGCTCCGCTTGGGTGCTCATGTTGAAACAGCGGAGGATGGGATCATCGAAAGCTACAGGCTGGGGCAGGGCCGTGGTGCGGCCGCGGTCGAATGCGCCAGGGGACGTCTCTATCACGCGGTTGAGCTTGATCGTCAGGGGCAGCTGTCGAGCTTCGAATTTCTTGCCCCGACCGAGTGGAATTTCCACGCGCGCGGACCGCTGGTCCGCAGCCTGCTAGGCGCGGTGCTGGCCGCGAAACCACAGGCACAGGGTGCCGTTCGCGCGATGGTCGGATCCTTTGACCCTTGCGTTGGGTTCACTCTGAATTTTCGCGATATTGGCGATGCATGAAATGGCGCTTTGTGAGGGTATCGTCGAGATCGTCGAGGAGGAGGCGCGCCGACGATCGTTTTCCAGCGTGAAGACCGTGTGTCTGGAGATCGGGGCGCTGAGCCATGTCGCTCCCGAAGCGATGAAGTTCTGCTTTGCGGCCGTTGCCGCGCGGACCATCGCCAATGGCGCGGTTATTGAGGTCGTCGAATTGCCTGGTGTCGCCTGGTGCATGGCCTGTTCGAGGAGCGTTGAAATTGCGCAACGCTATGAGCCGTGTCCCTGCTGCGGCAGCTATCAGCTGCAGGTGACCGCGGGCGAAGAGATGCGGGTCAAAGAGCTGGAGGTCGACTAATGTGTACTGTATGTGGCTGTAGCGAAGGAACGCCCTCCATCGAACGCGCCAACGCCCAAAGTGCGCAAACCCAGGGCGATCACCATGATCATACGCATGATCACTACGGTCACCACCATGATCATATGCATTGCGGTCAAAAGGTGCATGATTCTCACAACCATTACCACGGCCATGGTCCCCATCATGATCATAGCGGTCAGCATGCTCAGCGCGGAGGGGCGCTTGTGGATTGCGGCGCCGACCCGGCCGGCTTGAAGATCGCGGGTATGAGCAGCAAGCGAGCCATTCAGATCGAGCGCGATATCCTCGGCAAGAACAACAGGATCGCCGCCGACAACCGCGCGCGCTTTTTGGCCGATGACCTGCTCGTGTTCAACCTTGTTTCCAGTCCGGGCGCGGGCAAAACCTCGCTGCTCGTCCGCGCCGTCTCCGAGCTCAAGGGTAGCCGCCCGGTTGGTGTCATCGAGGGCGACCAGCAGACCTCGAACGATGCCGATCGCATTCGCGCAACCGGCGTGCCCGCAATCCAGATCAATACCGGCAAGGGCTGCCATCTCGATGCTGCGATGGTCGGCGAGGGTTATCGCCGCTTGCCGCCGCTCAAGGGCGGTATTCTCTTCATCGAGAATGTCGGGAATCTAGTGTGTCCCGCGGCGTTCGATCTCGGCGAGGCCTGTAAGATCGTGGTGTTCTCGACCGCCGATGGTGAAGACAAGCCGCTCAAATATCCGGATATGTTCGCCGCATCGTCGCTGATGCTGATCAACAAGATTGATCTGGCGCCGGTGATCGACTTCGATTTAGCCCAAACCATCGAATATGCGAGACGCGTCAATCCGAACATTGAGGTGCTGACGGTTTCGGCGCGTACGGGCGAGGGCTTTGTCGGGCTCTACGCTTGGATCCGGAAACAGGCTGCGCATCAGAGGAGTCCCGTCGAGGACGCATCGCGATGAGCGCGAGCAGCGACGCCATCATCCGCGGCGGAACGCGGCTGCGGGTGCGCATCAGTGGCGCCGTGCAGGGTGTCGGCTTTCGTCCTTATGTATATGGTCTCGCTACCCGCTATGGGTTGACCGGGTTCGTCGCCAACGATCCCGATGGCGTGATCATCGAGGTTGAGGGCGACCGTACGTGCGAGTTTGTCGCCGCTTTGCCACGCGAAAGGCCTCCATTGGCGCGGATCAACCACATCTCCGTTCAGGAGATTGGCGCGCTTGCGGCGAAAGACTTTTCGATCCGCGCCAGCGAACACGGGAGGGTGTCGACCCGAATCCTCGCCGATACCGCGACATGCCAGCAATGTCTTGATGAGTTGTTCGACCCGAACAGCCGATATTACCTCTATCCCTTCATCAACTGCTCTCATTGCGGCCCTCGCTATACCATCGCCAAACGGCTTCCCTACGATCGCCGGAACACTGCGATGAGGGAGTTTGCGATGTGTGCCGCCTGCGCGGGCGAATATGCCGATCCGGCGAGCCGCAGGTTTCATGCGGAAGCGATTGCCTGTCCGACATGCGGTCCTCGGCTCAGTCATGGGATCAACGATATTGCCGCGGCGATCGACTGCGGCCAAATCGTCGCGATAAAGGGAGTGGGCGGGTACCAGTTGCTTTGCGACGCTCGCAACCATGACGCCGTGCAGCGTTTGCGCAAGAAGAAGCAGCGCGACCAGAAGCCGTTCGCGGTCATGGTTGGTTCCGTAGAGCAGGTCAGCGAGATTGCGGAGGCGAATGCCGCCGAGCTCCCACTGCTCGAATCCATCGCCCGCCCGATCGTTCTCCTGCCGTCGCGCAACAATCTGGCGCCGGCGATAGCCCCCGGCCTGTCGCGCGTAGGCATCATGCTGCCGGTGGCCCCGTTGCATCACCTCATCTTCCATGCGCTTCGTTCGACAGGTGCATGGGATGGGGTTGAAGGTCCGGTCATTGTCAGCACCAGTGCTAATCCCGGCGGCGAACCGCTCCCGATCGACAACGCGGAGGCGCTGCGGCGGCTCGCGGGCATCGCCGATCTTATTGTGACCCATGATCGCGATATTCTGACGCGCGCCGATGATTCCGTGGTGGCGGTGGTGGCGGGGCGGCGTCAATTCATTCGTCGCGCCCGCGGCTATGTTCCCGAACCGATCCGGCTTGCGAGGTCTGTGCTGCCCGTGCTCGCCGTAGGCGGCGCGTTGAAATCGACCATCACGGTTACACGGGGCAGTGAGGCCTTCGTCTCCCAGCACATCGGCGATCTCGATACGGCTGAAGGCATCCGATTCTTTGAGGAGACGATCCGGCACCTCACATCGACCCTCGACATCGATCCTGTCGTCATTGCCCATGATCTGCATCCCAACATGGCGACCACCCGATTTGCGGAAGCAAGCGGCCGCGCACTGGTCGCTGTCCAGCATCACCACGCGCACGCTGCCGCCGTCATCGCGGAGCATGGCCTTGGGCGGCCTACGCTCGCCCTTCTCCTCGACGGCTATGGTTATGGCTCCGACGGCGGCAACTGGGGTGGCGAGCTATTGTTGTGCGAAGGTGCCGGGTTTCGAAGGATCGGGCATCTCGCGCCCTTGCAAATGCCTGGCGGAGATCGCGCAGCCCGCGAGCCTTGGCGCATGGCGAGCGCAATATTTCACTTGCTGGGGCGGAAAAACGAAATCGGGCTGCGCTTTGCAGCACAGCCGCAGGCCGAACGTCTGCCGTCATTGCTCGATCAACCCAGCGTGACGACTACGACCAGCGCGGGCCGGCTGTTCGACGCAGCAGCGGCGCTGCTGGGGATCGCGACTTTGCAGAGCTATGAGGGCGAAGCCGCGATGAAGCTAGAGGCGCGTGTGCGGCGGACTGCGGTGCTTGAAGCGGGCTGGATGATCGATGGCCACGTGCTGTCCTTTCGCCCGCTGTTTGCGCGCTTGATTGCAGACAACGTCGGCGCCACGGAGGGAGCCGGGCTGTTTCATGGCACGTTTGCCGCGGCCTGCGTTGACTGGGTCGCGCGCGCGGCCCGGACAACTGGCGTTGCCACCGTCGTTCTGAGCGGCGGCTGCTTCCTGAACGCGGTACTAGTGGAAGAAATCCAGCGGGGTTGCATTGCGGCCGGCCTCACTCCGCTGCTCCCACAGCAGGTTCCGCCCAATGACGGTGGCTTGAGCCTCGGACAAGCCTGGATCGCCGCTCTGCAGATTGCAGAACGACCGTCAGTCCTGGAAGGAATAGCCTGATATGTGTCTCTCGGTACCAGCTGAGGTCACGAAGATTCTCCCCGACGACCTTGCCATCGTATCCATCGACGGCATCAGGAAGGAGATATCGATTGCGCTCATCGACGATCTCGCGGTCGGGGACTACGTCCTTGTCCATGTCGGCTACGCCCTGGCTAGAATCGACCCGGCGGAGGCCGAGCACACGCTGCAGCTCCTACAGGAGCTAGGCAGCGTGGGGCGGGAGCTCCAGTCATGAAGTATGTCGACGAATTTCGCGACAAGACCATCGCGCAGGGGCTCGCGCGTGCGATTGCCGCCGAAGCCGAGTCGCAAAGGGAATATCGGTTCATGGAGTTCTGCGGCGGACACACGCATGCGATTTCCCGCTATGGTCTGGAGGATATACTGCCTGCGAATGTTCGCATGATCCATGGGCCCGGTTGTCCCGTCTGTGTTCTCCCCGCCAGCCGGATCGACATGGCGATCAGGCTCACCGAGCTGCCGCAGGTCACTCTCTGTATTTATGGCGACTTGATGCGCGTGCCCGGCTCGCAGGGAAAATCCCTGCTGAGCGCCAAGGCGTACGGCGCCGACATACGGATGGTCTACTCGACGCTCGATGCGATACGGATCGCCGAACATGCGCCGAGCCGGGAGGTGGTCTTTTTCGCTATTGGATTTGAGACCACGACACCGGCGACAGCGGCGATGATCCGGCTTGCCGAGAAGAAATGGCTGAAGAATGTTAGTGTGTTCTGCAATCACGTGCTAACTCCCGCCGCGATGCATAGCATTCTCGAGGGTCAGGATATCCATAATGGCGGGCGGATTGAAATTGATGGCTTCCTTGGACCTGCGCATGTTAGCACCATCATCGGCACGAAGCCTTACGAGGTCCTCGCAGAAAAATTCGGCAAGCCGATCGTGATCGGGGGATTCGAACCGCTCGATATGATGCAGGCGATTCTGATGCTGGTGCGGCAGGTGAACGAAAGCCGATATGAGGTGGAGAACCAATACAGCCGTGGGGTGACGCGCGAAGGCAATCGGCGCGCCCAGGAAGAGGTGTCGGATATCTTCGAACTGCGTGACCAGTTCGAATGGCGCGGGCTCGGGCTCGTCCCCCATAGCGGACTGAAGCTAAAGCAGGCTTACGCTCAATTCGATGCAGAGATGCGTTTCGCGATGCACGAAGTGCGTGTCGCCGACAATCCGGCGTGCGAGTGCGGGGCCATCCTGCGCGGCGTGAAGAGGCCGATCGACTGCAAGCTGTTCGGAACCGTCTGCACGCCGGAAATCCCGATAGGATCCTGCATGGTCTCATCGGAAGGCGCCTGTGCCGCGCATTGGACGTATGGACGGTTTCGCGATGATCAGTTGAGGCGGGCGTGATGAGGGCAACGGCCTACCAACGCAAGATCGATATCAAGAACGGGCGGGTCGACCTGTCCCACGGCGCGGGGGGGCGCGCGATGGCTCAGCTGATCTCCGGCCTGTTTCACGAAGCCTTCGGCAATGAATGGCTCGCCCGCGTCAACGATCAGGCGGCCTTCCATGTTGGCGCTGGCAGAATGGTGATGACGACCGATGGCTATGTCGTTTCGCCGCTGTTCTTTCCCGGCGGCAATATCGGATCGCTCGCGGTCCACGGCACGATCAATGATGTCGCGATGGGCGGCGCGCGTCCGCTCTATCTTTCGGCAACTTTCATCATCGAGGAGGGCTTCCGCTTCTCGGATCTGAAGACGATTGCGGATTCGATGGGCGAGGCCGCGCGTACCGCCGGCGTTTATATCATCACGGGTGACACCAAGGTCGTCGAGCGCGGGAAGGCGGACGGCCTGTTCATCTCGATGACGGGGGTCGGGGTTTTGGCCGATGGGCTCGATCTCTCCGCGGAGAAGGCAAGGGTCGGCGACCGCGTGCTGGTCTCCGGCAGTCTAGGCGACCATGGTGCAGCGATCATGTCGAGGCGCCAGAATCTCGCTTACGAGACCGAGATCGTCTCGGATTCCGCAGCGCTGCATGATCTCGTAGCTCTAATGGTTGCGGTCGGCGGCAGCAGCATCCGGGTGATGCGTGACCCCACGCGCGGCGGTCTTGCGGCGATGCTCAACGAGATTGCGCATCAGTCGGGCCTCGGGTTCCGTCTGCAGGAAGAGGCCATTCCGGTGAAGCCGGCGGTTGCCGCCGCTTGCGAACTCTTTGGGCTTGATCCGCTACACGTCGCCAACGAGGGCAAGCTCGTTGCCATCGTGGCGCCTGACATGGCCAATGCCGTGCTTGCAGCTATGAGAGCGCATCCGCTGGGGCGCGATGCGGCTGATATCGGCGAGGCCGTTACCGACAATCATCAGTTTGTGCAGCTGTCAACCAGCTTTGGTGGCGTGCGAATTGTCGATTGGCTATGGGGAGAACAATTGCCGCGGATCTGTTGAGCACAATTGAAACTTCTACCATTTCGTTGTTGCCTTGACGAGATCGCCCGGGCAATTCCCCGTAAAGCACTCGTTCCGCCTCGAGCGCATCTATCAAACCGAAGATGCGGGATGGGCCTCGAAAGCCAAATGGTCGTCGCACGTCAATTCTTCACATCAAGCACTGCTTCAACATCAGTCGTGCAATAAAGTCCTTCTCTTCACAAACATCAAACGAGTGTCAGCGAGTGGCTACGCTCCTGCTGTCATCCTAACCGATTTACCTTAGCATGGACTTTGGCGGAATGCAGATTTCTGGACTAACGCCGATCGTTTGATATGGCGCAAAGACGCAGGGGAGCGCTGCGGTTAGGATGATTCTATATACCACCTGGGAAAGTAACCTTTGCAGGCCTCAATCCAGAAAAAGTATTGCGATGCCCGCCTGCCTTGGTACACCATCTATCCAACCGTGCCAGAGTTCTCCAAGGAGGTCGGTGCACAGGACTGTGAGAAATGGCTGAGGCGGCTGCCGCCTGACGAGCCCGTGTCGCTCTATCTCCACATTCCGTTCTGCCGATCGATCTGCTGGTATTGCGGCTTTCCTACGGCCAGCACTCGCCGGGATGCGCCGGTCCTCAATTATTTGTCGGTGCTGCGTGAGGAGATCCGTTTGGTCGCGGAGCAAGCGCCGCAAGCGCTGCCAGTGAGCGACGTGCACTTCGGCGGCGGAACGCCGACCCTCGTCGCGCCAGCGGATTTCCTGGCTCTGATGGAGCTCCTGCGCCGCCGTTTCGCTTTCAGGAAAACGGCTACGATCGCCGTCGAGATCGACCCGCGCACGTTCACGGTCCAGATGGCCGAAGCCTTAGGAGCAGCCGGCGTGAACCGCGCGAGCCTCGGCGTGCAGAGCTTCGATCCCATCGTTCAAAAAGCGATCAACCGGGTCCAGAGTAAGGCGCAGACCGCCGCTGCCGTCGAAATTCTTCGCCAGCACGGAATAAGCCGCATCAACTTGGACCTTATTTTCGGTCTCCCACATCAGACGGTGCAGTCCTGCGTCGAGAGCGCGACGATGGCGGTCGCCATGCGCCCGAACCGGGTTGCGGTTTTCGGCTACGCGCACGTTCCTTCGTATATGAAACGTCAGCGCCTGATCGATGAGGCGGCGCTGCCGGACAGTGCTGCCCGCGCCGACCAGGCTGCGGCCGTGGCCGATACGCTGGTCGCTGCCGGCTACCTCCAAATCGGGCTTGACCATTTTGCCTTGCCGGACGATGAGCTCGCTCTGGCGCAGAAGGCCAGTCGGCTGCGGCGTAATTCCTTGGGTTACTCGGCCGACACCTGCAAAACCCTGATCGGCTTCGGCACGTCGGCCATCGGCCGTCTCGGCGACGGTTACGTCCAGAACGATGTTGCAACAGGCTCGTACAGCGGGCACATCAGAGCAGGCCGTCTGGCGACGTCAAAAGGCTACCGGCTCACCGATGAAGACCGCGTCCGAGCCGCGATCATCGAGCGGCTAATGTGCGATCTGGAGGCCGATGTGCCGGCAATCTGTACCAACCACGGATTTCATGCGGTCCCTTTTCTGGATTCAGCTGAACGCTTGGCGATGCTTGCCGAGGACGGGATAATCGACATCGAAAAGGGTTTCATCCGCGTGAGGCAGGAGCACCGCTTTGTGATTCGTGCTGTTGCTGCCGCATTCGACGCTTATCTCAACCGTTCACCTTATTAACAAGCAGCATAAACGGATCCAAAAGCATCACCGTTTCTCGCTAACAGGACGGCGCCTCGACCATATAGAAAATGTTTCTATGCAATCTGAGCCAGACTGCCGTCGTTGCGGCAACGATCTCGACGGCCTCGGCGAGCCTCACGTTAGAGGTCCTGGCACTGCCGTAAGCTTTGGCGCCGCCGTAATCGCCCGGCAGGCCGCTTGGCGAGAAACGATCAACCGCGTCGAGCGGGGGTTGGCAAGCTGGAGGTCTGTGGCACCTGTCGTCAAGGCTCGTCCGCCTTCGGTCCTGAGATCAGTGGCGCGCCCCCGACGGAAACCGGCCCTTGTGGTTTAGTCGATCGCACGGGTTTCTTGGCCGACTCCGAAACGGCATGGCCAGGACGAGGAACATGAGGAGAAGAAGCCGTGGGTGTCGGGTTCTGCAACGAGTCGAGTCGCGAAGTGAGAGCTGCGATTTGATCCGACATTCGTGTTAAATCGGCCAGCTGGGCATTGATGCTGCGGTTGAGTTCCGCGAGCTCATCGCTAGTCTTCTGTTGTCCCGATTGAATCTCCGACAGGGTCGCTCTGTCCTCAGGTGACAAGCCTGGCATTGGGCCCACGTCACGGGCCGCCGACGTCTCGACAAAGTGTCCGACATTAGTCCAGAAATAGGCTCCTGCAGCGCAGAGGCCAACGAGGACAATTACGAGCAGTAAAACCCACGGAACGCGTTTCGACGAGGTGTGCAATGACGACGGCAAGTCCGAACCGGTCGCTTCTTCCATCATCTCCATCATCCCTCGCTCGATATCAGTATTGGCTTTGCTCGCTGATGCGCTATCACACGATGGTCAAGAGCTGCAACGAGCCGCAACCATCGACAAACCTTTCTCCGCAAGTTGCCCTCTTCGTTTTGCATCCCCGCCTAATGATCGGCGCGATCTGATACTCGTGGCGCATGGTCGGCTCCTACATCATAGCGCCACTGCAAAGCAATAGTTCTCGTCTTCGTCCGTCATCGCGCAGCATTTCCTCGCCATTCAGAAAAAGCCTGCAAACAATCTTCCATTTGCCGGCGCGCGTATGCGAACCAATCGTTGTTTCCTGAATTATCATTCCGACTCGTATCGAGCCAGGCATCCCCACTGGCCCTGGCCCGCAAGTCCATCCCTTGGCGAGACGCGCCACTTAGAGTTCTACGAGCTGGCAGCCGAGTCCAATCTTCATGCGCCGGAATAGTCGGCTCGTGCCCAAATACTCTTGAAGCTATCTGGCCGGGCGCAGTCGAATACGGAGCACAACGCCGTAGCTCAATTCCACAGCAAAAAATTGGAAACAAACCCGCTCGGCGGGTCCGGTGGTCGGCGTAAATCTGCAGGATCAATGACGTCGGTCCTCTCGCCTACGCGACCGGCTTCCTGTGGACGATCGTCAATCGTCACCCCAACGACGAACTCGGCCAAGTTCTTGCCTGGGCCTATCCGGGCAACCCTGAAAGCCATCGGCTGAGCACGACGTTAATGATGCAGATCAAAAAGTCGCGGTTCAGCTGCGTTTCCGCCGAGAGATGCGCGCGCAAAGAGCTGAACGGCTGCGGCGCTCGCGAGTGACCGACGCCCGATTTCCGGAATGATAGCAGCATCGGCAGAGTTCTTCTAGATGCCGAGGAGGCCTCATCCGAGCAGGCCACGATCCTGCATCGATAAGCAACGCCTTGCGACCTGGTCAACTACTAACGTTAGCAGTTGGTGGAGATGACGGACACATGGCAATCGGCGGTTAATGAAGGTCCGCGGCGGGGCACACTTTAAGGACTGAGATGCAACATAGAACTGGCCGCTCCAACGGCCCTGATGGATGTGCCAGCGCGTTTGTAGTCGTCAAATCGGCTCCAGTCGCGATCGCTCCCTTTTTGTGGAAGCCCATGATGCACTTTCTGGCGCGATCGCCGAGCGCACAGGTTGCAAAGGGGCTTTCGGCCTGTCAGTTGCCTCGTCTCTCGGTTAACGCGATGCCAGCGAAGTATCATGGAGCGAACGCGTGGTCGCTGGCGCGCGAGCCCTGTCTTCTGATTACTGCCATCTCTCGAAGGAGACGTCCTCTTCGCCGTCGAATGCCGAAATCCTCATGCTTGTAGTGGAAGAGGTGGGTCGCTCGCAGCGTATTGGTGGCGAGGACAGCAAGGCGCCGCCACCCGTCCTCACTATCTCGCGGAGCAAAGAGGCCGAATAATCCCGGCCGCTTTCGACACGGCGGCAGCGCAGCAGAACTGCCTTGGACCAGTCGACTAGCTCGGCCGCGTTATGGCGCACTCGACACGTGCGTCGCCGATCAGGCCAATAGCTCGCCGGCAGGTGAGGCTCGGGAGGCTCAGCGGGTAGACGGGCCGATTGCTGCCAAGCATCAGCCCCGCCTCCAGACACTAGAAGGTTAGGGGGCGCTCCGGGCAAGTTACGCCGGAGCGCAATCTAGCAATTCGGATGTGGAGTTCACTATGCATGGTTACTTTGTCGTGGCGACCGCTGTGACAGACGTTTTCAGCTTTCGATCAACTACGAAGCAAAGAGGGCTTGCTCTCGCACTCTCCCTAGCTGCGAGCCTCGTCGGCAGTCCGGCGCCGGCACAGAAGGCCAATGGGCTTAAGCCAGAACGCAACATTCCAGATGAGGTTGCTAAAAGAGGAATTGAGAGGGACTCTGATTCCGCCACAGAATTCCAAACCCGCCAGCTCAAACGAGCAACGCGTCTCGTCTCTAGCTCAGCGCTAGCACAAAATTCCAGTGTGCCTGCCGCAAAGCGCGGCAGTGCGGATGAAATTGCTAAGAACAGAACTCAAAAGGAGATCGACCCATTCGCAAAGTTCGAGAACCTCCGCGAAAAAGGTATGTGGCTCAATATCCCTGGTCCTGCCGATACGATAGATCAGGATAAAGCTGGCGTTAGATCCGCGCTGGCAGACGTCGGGATCGGCTACGTTGGGGGGACAGTAGTCAGCGTCATAGACAATCAACTGCCAAATGCAGCCAGAGCCACCACCGCCAATCAGCTATATATGGGCCAGAATCCGACATTTAGTACCGTAAGTTTCATGATAGTGACCTACGATCTCAGCCGCTTTGGAATTCCCGATGGTCAGATCATCGTGGGAGCCGAGCAGCAATACTGGACATGGAAACCCGGCGGGCCAGATAGAGCAGGTCTCAATACGTTGGCCTACTACCAGACGTTCTTCGACAGAAAACTCGAACTCAAAATCGGCTATCTCAGAAATGTAAATGAGTTCGCAGGCACATTGGTTGGAGGGAATGCAGGAGCAAGCGTTTTGGCGCCCTCGTCGAATATCCTGTATCAAGCTGGCATGAGCAACAATGCCGCGCCTACGCCAGCTCTCAACGTGAAGTACAATTTTAATGATCACCTATATGACAAGGTCTCAATCCAGCGTTCAATCAGTCCAGACGGTCAGTATGCGCAGATCATCGAAAATCCCACCGGCTTAAGCTGGAGCACCGCCAACACGGGCATTCTTTTGCTTGATGAAGTTGGCTACAAGAACAAGGCTGCTCCGGGCGTACCTGAGACCTGGTTGCGGGCGGGCGCCGGTTTCAATAACAGCAGCTACAAGAACTTGCAGTATCCGCAGCAATCGAGAGCCGAGGCGAACAGCGTCTACTACGTCGCAGCGGACAGGCAGCTCTGGCAGGCTGATGTACAGGGCTCGGCATCTCGTGGTATCTATGGTGGGTTCTCGGTAATGTGCGCTCCACCTGACTTAAACAAAGTCAGTCAATATTACGAGCTTCGTCTCTATGCGAAGGGACTGTTTGACAGCCGGCCCAGTGATCAGATTGCTATTGTTGCCACTAACACCGTCTGGAGCAACTTTGCAGTGGACGCTGCCTTGGCTAAAGGGAATCTCGTGCATCGCGACAGCACAGCGATCTTGGGTACCTATACCGCGCATCTGACACCCGGGATATATGCAAGTGTAGGACTGGCATACATCAACAACCCGACGAGCATTACACACACACGCCAAACGGGACATGCTCTGAATTTGTTGGTGTCTACCTCGATATTCTTCTAAGTCCTCAAGGCTAGTCGCGTGACCCAAAACCGAACTGTTCATGAAAGGCGACGATTATTGGTTCCGGCGCGATCTCGAATCTCATTCGGGAAGCGTTCTATGCGGCTGCTTGAGGTTCGACACCCAGCGCTCTTCTGATCACAATCGTCGGATCCGCCCCGCGAGGCCGACACGTTCGAGTAAGGCCCATGAGCATCGGTCAAAGGCCAGCGCCAACACTGTCCGATTCACCCCAGAGAGTGTTGCAAAAGTCGAAAGTCGCAGGGTTCAGAAATTGTCGCGAAAAGCACTAAGCAGCGAGCGATCGCTGATCGTATGATCTCAACCGCATTATTGAAGTCGCCTGTGAAATCTTGCGTGATGCAGTGAGGTCCCTCACATTTGTATACGGAAGTCGCGCCCACGGCCTGCAGAATTGCGGTCATCTGCGAAGATCGACCTTTGCTACACAATCCCCCGCAGCGGACGCGCGTCCTTAGTGATGGTCTTCGGCTTGGGGCCAATAGCCGGCGTTCAGTTCACCCTAATCACGGGGGCCCTGCCGCGGCTGAGGATTGTTGGCGGGGTTGGTATCGTACTTCGATATTCGCGTGACGAGCCCGCTAGTGGTGAGCGGTTGCAAGTCCGCCTCCAGCGCGTCGGCAATCTCCTTGGCATAGATCTCCCGATCGTCTACGTAGAGTGCAAAGGATTTCAAATACTTTTCTTTATTCGCTGGATTCTTGATCGTCGCCTTTGTCCACTGGTAGAGCGGATAGTTTTCGACGCCGTGCTCTTCTGCCGCGGCGACATACTCCACAAAGGCATCGAACTGGCATTTGGGCGCGGCGCGATGCTTGGCAAGGATATTGAACAGCGGTGCCAGTGCCGGAGCAGGGAGCTTTCGGCCTAGCGATTCCGCGGTGGCGGAATCATTCACATCGAACCTGACCTGATACTGCCAGTGAGAAGCCAGGCTATGCTCGCCTTCTGGTCGCACCCGATTTTCTCCTTTTGCCATCGCAAGGCGCTACCGCCTCCTCGCGAGCAGGTCCGGCGGCATGCATTGTGTCACAAGCTGCCGCAACGTCAGGCCAACCGTTGCGTTTGGAGCTCCTCATATTCACGGCTCTCGTTGGATGAACGAAAGTCAACCTCCTCCGGTTGATACGTGCCGCTGCCGATCTCCTCTGCCATCACTTGCCGGCACCTTGAGGCAACTCGCTTTCCCTCGAGTTGATTACCTCGGCCGTCGCGCATACGCGGTGGCCTAGCGCTGTACGTCCATTGCAGCGCCGACCGCGCTCTCGATGAGGCTCGCGAAACCAGATCTTCATCAGACCCGCACAGGCCGTTTGACCTCAACTAGTACAAGTAGAGAGCGCGGGAGCATAGTCTATAACGGCCGGATCTCCGTGAATGTGTGAACGCCTTATGGGCGGCTGCTTGGTGACCTTTACGCGCGTTACACTGCACCGGCCATCAATGCTGACGGGCACGTCACCCTCGATGGTGGCGCGACGAACGATGCGATGCTGGTCGCCGTAATCATTGACTGCATAATGGTGCGTGGCGCGGTTATCCCAGATCGCAACATCGCCCTCCCTCCAGTTCCAGCGCACGGTGTTTTCGGGCGCGGTGATATGAGACTGAAGTATATCAAACAGCTTTTGACCGTCATATTTGGGGATGCCAAGAAAACGCTGTACCAACGCGCCGAGCACTAGCGTCCGCTCTCCGGTCTCGGGGTGGACACGCACGACGGGATGCTCGGTCTCGAAGATGGTTCTGGTGAAGACCTCGTCAAAATGCTTCTTATCGACCTCGCGGACTCGAGCCATTCCGGCATAATCGAAGACGTTGCTGTGAACGGCCCAGAGCTCGTCCGCAAGCCGTTGCAGCGGTGGCGGCAGATCGAGATAAGCGGCGGCGGTGTTCGACCACACCGTATCACCGCCGAATAGTGGGATCACAACGGCCCGCAGAACCAAAATCTTGGGATAGGCATCGGCGAAGGTCCCGTCGGCGTGCCACACATCGGCCCGGCCACCACCGCGAGCGGAGTCAAGCTCGAGGAGCGATGCCGTTCCCTTGGCAACGCCGAGCATCGGATGCGGCACCAGCTTCCCTAAACGCGCGGCAAATCGCTCCTGCTCGGCGTCATCGAGATGACCTTGGTGGCGGAAGAAGATCACCTTGTGGTCGAGCAGCAAGCTGTTGATTGCAGCGATCGTCTGATCCGGCAAATCGCTCGAGAGCTTGATGTTTCTGATTTCCGCGCCAATGCGCGCTGCGCGTTTGACGACATCGGTCCGCGGAATGACATTCTCGATTGAGATCGTTTCGTTCATGGATGTTCCAGCCTTTGCGGTTTCTTCACCAAAGGAACTATTCAGCTGCGGGCCCGAATGGGGAAGGGCTATATTGCTTAATCATCAGAACCCGCGGCAATCGGCCGCTTGGTGCGCTGTTCGTGCGACGCAAAATCGGCCGCGCACCTATCGTCCGTACCGTTGTCGATGGGATGCGCCCGAAACTCGCCGGTCCCCCTTGCTTCGGTGCAGAACTAGCTTGATTGAGGATCGACGTGCCGGCAGGTTCAAATTCGAAAGTTTCATCGAGACTGCCTTCGATCATTGGTTTGGTGAAACTTCTCTAGGATCGCGATAAGATCTCGTCCTTCCAAAAAGATACGAATCGCCTGGTGGCGGTGCGGACCGCTGGTGACGTCACCGCAGATCTCGCATTTAGCGAGTGATCTCCAGCAAGCACCGTGCCAGCCGCCAAAACGGGCCGCGAACGAGGCAAGAGCGCCAAAGAATCGGGAAAAACCCGGCGCGACGATCACCGGATTAGGCGATAATTCGACCAGATAGCCTGCTAGTCTCGATGGCAGCGCGCGCGAAGAAGCAGAGCCTAACGATACGTGAGGTCGAGCGCCTAGGTGGGCGCCAACGGCACAGCGGCGTACGATCGTCAGCAATCCGTTCGGGCCAGCACGAGAGGCGATCGTCATCAGACGACCTTCCATCTTTCAACATCAGGCACGTCGGGTTCAAGACGGAGATGTCGGAGATCTGACAACCTGCAGCGTTGATCCAAAGGGATCTGGCGGCTGCGCGTGTTTTCTCTCGTGAAGCAAGGCGCACACCAAATTCCGGCACCATCGCGGCACCCTTGACCTCGATGTGGTGGCACCTGTCATTCTTGAGCTGCTCCGGCGATAGCCGACCGCCCGATGTGCGTAGACCATCGAGTTACGGGGTGCTGGTCGACAGTGCCGCCGGCACATCGTTTGCCCTCTCCGCGAGTGATCGAATATCCGGTCACGAGAACATCGCGATTCACGTTTGCCCAGGTTATTCTCGGGTGACCCCGCCTCGTTGCTAGTGTTCTGTCCCGCAACTTCGTAGCATGACTATTGCATGAATTCCGGGTATCCCGATGAAGGAGGTACCGATGCGCACCGAACGGGCGGAAGGCGATGCTGACTATTTCCAGCGACGAAGACACGCAGCTCACGGCCATAACACGGTCGCGCTCGCTGTCTCGGCGCTGACGCAGCGAACAGGGATCGTGCTGGCCTGCCAACGTGAGCTGAGCAACATCGTCTTGGCGACCCGGCTTGGTGGTCGGCCCCATAGGATCGGCAACTGGCCCAATGGCTTCATCGGAAATCACATCGCGATCATCTACGATGAGACGCCTACCAGTGGACCCCGCACGGTTGAGGATGAGGCTGTGGCCGAGCTGATCAGCAAGACACTTGCGCGCAGGCCTAAAGCAGCAATCCGTCGGAGCGTGCGCCCATCCAAAGGGACGGAAATTGCCAAAAGTACCGTTCATTGCCTGTTCCAACTCTTCGGTCTGCGGCCTCGCTGTAGCCGCAGCTTTAAACCCTTGACGGATGCGTTTTTGTCGAGAAGTCACGCTTCCGGAAGATTGGAAGGCGATGGAGGAGATTGCTCGCATGAGTGACGGGCTTCAAAAGGGCAGTGATGCGGCCGCGATCGAGGAGCTGCTCCAACTGCTGATCGGCATCTTATCGTCAGCAACGCGACTTCCGCGCGGCCCAGAAAGCGATGCAGCATTACTGCAGATAGGGGAACTTCAAAGAAGTGTAGGCGTGCTCCTGCTTAAGCGGTTTTACGATGAAGCATAGCGAGATCTCATTGGTGTGGGGCAGGGGCTCCCTGCGGACAATCTGCTTCAACTTACGACGGAGCCGCCTAAGGCCCGCAACGAGATGTCGGATCTCGCTGGTCGCTGATGGCTCCAGGCGAATCTACACCCAATCCATCGGCCGCCCAGAGGGGTGATAACCGAAAGATGGCGGGCTGTCCTATTCCAAAGAACACTTCGATTTCTTGCATCATATGTCACGCACCGGGTGCCAAAATCCGAACAGTGCGCACTGTCGTGCTCCACGGGTCCTAGCATGACATGGAGTCGGCCCTTGAAGGAGCTCTTGCAGAAGCCCGAACAGCACTCTCGCAGCGGCAGTCTCCGGTAGCCCTGACCAAGAGAGTGGAGGAGGCGGGCGGGCGGCTTAATCGAGCCGGCTGTGGTTCTCGGCAAGCCAAATATCAATTTCTTCTTCAATGTGCTGCTTTTCAGATTCATAAAGCCGAAGCGAGGCGTGCAACTTCGGTTAGCCCGTGCAACCGAGGACTGGCCGGATGGCTTCATTGGAGACCTCAACAACAGTAGCTGATGCAGGCCGGCCGCAAGCAATGTGACGAATAGTGAACGAAGAAATGTCAGCAAAAAAGCCCGATCGCCAAGGATTGCTGGCGAGTTGCGCGTGAGGCCGAGGTCCTCATCGACTTTGTGGTACGGCGAAGCGCGCGGTTCCGCGGCCCGCGCTCACAAATCAGACCCGAACTTTGAGCAGACTGCGTGCTCATCGTCTCATGCGCTGGCTCCGCCGCGATGCTTATCCAGTGCAGTATCGAGGCACCTGATCAAGTGCTGTCCGGCGAAGGGCTTGGCCAGGAAGCAAATCGCTCCGGCGCTCAGCGCACGCGCGCGAACGCGATCATCGGGAAAGGCAGTGATGAAAATGAAGGGTGCACCGTAGCCATGGTCCCGCATATGTGCCAGCAGGTCCAAGCCGCTCATAATCGACATCTGCACATCCGCAATCACACACGATGTTCCGTTCAGGTGGGGCGAGCGCAAGAACTCCTCGGCCGACACAAATGTATGAACGATATAGCCGTGGGACTTCAAAAGGTTATTTATCGCAGCACGAACTGAACCGTCGTCGTCGACGATGGCAATGAGCGGAGGCGTGGACAAGACGATCCCCTCTATCGCGGGAAAGGCGCTTGCCGAAGCACAGCCGCCTGGACAAAGGGTGAGCTTGCGGGATGAGATTGTAAACTCATACTTAGGCTTATTCGGGGTGGTTGGAACAAATTCCGAGGGCCTCAGCCATTCTGATTAAATCGGCCAGCGTCCGCGCGCCCATTTTCTTCATCACCCGCCCGCGATAGATCTTGACGGTGATTTCGGCGAGCTCGAGCTCTGCGGCTACTTGTTTGTTCATAAGCCCGGCGGCGACCAGTTTCATAACTGCCTGTTCGCGTGAGCTTAAGGTGTCGTACAAGGACTGCAGGTTCGCAACTGTCTTCTCAACCTCCCGCCTCTTGCGATCCCGTTCGGTCGCGGCGACGACGGCATCAAGCAGCTCCTGATCGCGAAACGGCTTGGTAAGGAAGTCGACCGCTCCGCCCTTCATCGCCTTGACGCTCATTGGAATGTCGCCATGGCCAGTGATGAAAATAATCGGAATGTGAAGGTTCAACTTGGCTAGCTCGGTCTGCAGCTCGAGGCCACTCAATCCTGGCAGTCTGACGTCAAGGACGAGGCAGCTGGCGACCTCCGGAAGCTTTCCCTGCAACATTTCCTGAGCCGATCCGAACGCAGCAACGTCCAAGTTCACCGATTGAAAAAGATTCGAGAGCGAACGACGCATTGAGACGTCGTCATCGATCACGAACACGATCGCCCTTCCGCTGGGCTCCTCGACCTTTACGGTTTGGTGCGGCAAGTCGGAGCGCCCGGTCACGACACGACCTCCTTATGGAACGGTAGGACGAATTGAAACGTCGCGCCCGGCTCTTGCTTGCGAGCGATCGATAGGCTCCCTCCGTGAGCCTCCACAATCGAACGGCAGATCGAAAGCCCCATTCCAAGGCCGCTTGATTTAGTGGTAAAAAAGGGATTGAACACGCGATCCGCGTCGTCCTCGGTGATCCCTATACCGCAGTCAGTCACGGCGAGGTGCACGTGTCCTATATCGTCTCGAGATGACTGAATCATCAGTTCGCGCGGCCGGTCCCTGACCATTTGCATGGCCTCAATCCCGTTCATCACTAGATTTGTGATCACCTGTTGCAGTTGAACCCGGTCACCCAGGATCAGGGGGAGGGCCGGCGCCAACTCGGTTCGCAACGTCACCTGATGGCCGACAAGCTCCCGTGTCACCAGCGCGATTACCTCCTGGACGATGTCGTTGATATCGAGCGGCACCATCTCGATCTCGCCTTTCTTCGCAAGCGCGCGGATGCGGCGGATCACCTCGCTCGCCCGGATCCCGTCCTCGATGATCCACTCCACTGAGCGGCGTGCCGCGGAAAGATCAGGAGTTTCGCGACCAAGCCAACCCAGACAAGCCTCGCCATTGGTGACAATGGCGGCAAGCGGCTGATTTATTTCATGGGCGATGGAGGTTGTCAGCTCGCCGAGCATCGTCACCCGCGTCACGTGCGCGAGCTCTGCCTGTGCCTTCCGCAGTTCTCGTTCGGCCTGATCTGCGCGGATGGTTGCGGTGATGTCGGTGCTGACGCCGCGATAGCCGAGGAAATTGCTGTCAGCATCAAAGAATGGCCTGCCGCTGGTTCGGACGTAAATTGGAGATCCCATCTGAGTGAGGGTGCGATAGATGAAATCGCGAAACGGAAGACGTGCATCGAGTGTCGCCCGATGCTGGCGCCACTTCTCGGGTTCTGCTTCGAAATCGCGCGCTATTTCCCAGCGAAGCAGTCCGACGACCTCTGAAGCCGGAAGGCCTGCTGCGCTGGTGTGCTCCGATAAAAGCGTGACCCGGTGGTCCGGCCCGGTCTCCCAGAGCCAGTCGGAGGCCGTTTCGGCGTAGTCGCGAAACCGCTGCTCGCTTTCGCGCAACGCAGCAAGAGCCCTTTCCAATCGTTCCCTGGCCGCATGTTGCTCGGTAACATCCATATGCGTTCCGATGAGCTCGCTGACGTTGCCGTCGCTGCCGACCACGGCGTGCGCAACGGAATGTATGCGCCTCATCGCGCCATCTGGAAGAAGGATTCGGAAATCATATTCGAAGTGTCCTCCATTGCCTATGATAGCCTGGCGCGGCACGTCCTGAAGTCGCGGCAAGTCGTCTGGATGGATACGCGACCGGATGGTCTCGATCGATACAGCCTGTCCCGGGTCGAAGCCAAACAGACGATCGATTTCGGCGGAGCGATACACAAATTCGAGACGGTGGACGTCCCAGGACCAACTGCCCGTGTGGCTAAGATGCTGGGCTTCGGCCAGATAGGCCTCGCTACGACGCAACTGCTGTTCCGCCTGCTTTGCAGCCGTAATATCCGTCACTGCGCCGATAAACTCGATATCACCAAAGGCGGTTCTAGTGGCTCGTACCACCGCGCGGAGGTGCTTCACCGAGCTGTCCGGCATCAGCAGTCGGTATTCGTGCTCGAAATCCTCTTCGTTTTGGACCGCTCGTTCGATGGTCTCTCGCACGTCAGCCCGATCTTCTGGATGGGTTCGATCAACGACGAGTTGCGGCGTCGGTTTGGTCGACGGATCGTATTGGAAGATACGAAAGGTCTCCTTTGACCAGTGGACCTCGCCGGTGGCGACGTTCCAGCCGAAGCTGCCGGTGCGGCTCAATTCCTGCGCCTGGGCGAGATGGGCTTCGCTCCGCCGCAGGGCAGTTTCCGTCCGCTTTCGCTCGGTAATATCTTCGCAGGCAATGAGGACGACGAGCTTGTCGTCTGCCCCCTGCATGGCTTTGGCGCTCTCGCGCACCCACAGCACCGAGCCATCCTTCCTGATCTTCTGGATCTCCCAAGTGTGCGATTGGCCAACTGTTTCAATGCACAGACTGACGCGTTCGCGAACAAACGGACGATCGTCTTCCAGAAATACGTTCAACACGGAATGCCCGACAAGCTCCGAGGGCGCGTAACCGAGCTGTGTGGCGCCGAACGTGTTCACGTTCAGGACCATTCCGGTGGTATTGACGATGAAGTGCATGACGGGGCTATGCCCGAAGATTTCGCGCCACTGTTTCTCCCGGTCGCGCAACCCAGCCTCGCCGCGCCGGAGCCTCGCTGCGGCCTCAAGCGCAACGTTCCTTTCTCGGCGGACCTTTTCGATTAGGTGCGTTCCGACAATTGAGACAACAACAAAGGCCACAATCACAGGAAGAGTCTGCGGATCGTCCAACCGTAGATTGAAAGGAGGCGGCGCAAAGAAGTAGGCTAAAACAGCGAAGGGGAAGACGAAAAGCATGGCAGATGCGATGAGGCTGCCCATCAGTGGAAACACCAATATCATTTCCAAATAGCCGAACGCCGTCGCGGCGAAAGTGAAGGTATGACGAAGTTAGCGTCATCAACGCCCGCGCAAAAAAAACTGCGTGAGCTTGCGAACTTGATCTAGTAAGCTGATCACCCATCAACCTAAACTATCGAAAGCAGCTGGAGAACTATACGAATGTTTTAGGCTCTCTTGTGCTCGCACTGATTCAGCAGCTAGCGCCAGCATTATCAGGTTGCCGCGGTACAATTAATCCATTGATATCAATGGCTTGAGTGGAAGAGCGATGTCGGGCTTTGATGACGCCGAAAGAAAACTTTCGTTTAAAGAATTGGCTGATTGAGGCGGCCATGAGGGCCCTTAGAACCCACACGGCAGTGCGCTTAGAACCAGTGGAGCGCAGCAGCCGGGCCGGCACTTCCACCGAAAATAAACCGAGTAACAATCAGGGAAAGCCTTTGGGGGAGATGTCTATCGTTGGCCCGTCTCCTTAGTTAGGATTTGAAAAGGTGTGTGGATGGCTTTCGGGGGCCATGACACGATCGTCTCGTTTGGCGGCGGCCTTCGCCAAATGCATATGGTGGACAAGACCATAAGAGAGCTGCTTCAAAACAACAAATTGAAGACCGCTTCATCAGAAGACCCTCTGCTTTCATGCTCGGTTACGTAAGCCTCTTGTTGTTGATCGGCCTGGCCGGGGCTAGACGGGAGCAGAGAGACCCGCACGAGGGCTTGCCCGAGAAACGGTGGTTGAGCATAGTCGCCGGTTTGGTTACGCGCTTCTGCGAAATGAAAGGAGATCGACGCGCGTGACGGCCGAGGGAAGGCGTATCGCGCACGCGAACAATGGAGCCTCCGGGGTCGCTGTGCACGAGGCTAGCCTTGTGCGGATGCTGACGCTGAAGCCCTCAGTGCTTTTGCGATCTCGGTCGCTTGCACGTGCGGACAACCGAGTTTAGCGCTGCAACACAAACCGATTTATATCCTCCTTAGCCCTGATCGAGCTGGGTCGCTCGGCTTCTACGATATGCCGTGTCGTGGCCAAAAACCTTTGTGAGTTCGCCATCAACTCGGGCGAGGGTTGCTGAGAGGCCCGAGTCTTGATCGAGACCGTTTCGGTTTTCGGAGCTCGGCGGTGACAAACTGATGCACCCACCGCGGCTTCGCGACTCGAAAACCGCGACGAGGCCCGAGCATCGCGACGCCAGGTGAAGAGCTGCGACGGGTGAATGCTCCCCGATACACTTCCGCCGGGCTCCAGCGCCTCTGCCACGACTTGTGCCTTGAACTCATCCGACCAGCGTCGGCCAAGTTGTCGCGGGGCTCCCTCAAGACGCTCTGCGACCGCTTCGATCATATGGAAGGTCTAGTTTCAGAACTAGGCGCAGACATAGAAGCTCACATCGGCTCACACACTCCGCAGCCGATAGCCGATCGCTCATCCACTCCGCCAGATGGGGTCTCTTTGCCACTTACCGTTGTCATAGGACTACTCCTAGTGCTTGCAATAGGAGTTGCAGCCTGCAGACCCTCTGAGCAAGGCGGCCCTCGCCGGACCTCGCCGGATGATTACAGCGCAAGTAGCTAGATCTCGTCGGGTGGAGAGTTCCGGCAAAGGCATAAAATTTGGCAGTACTATAGCTAGATCGCAAGAGGGCCATTTCGATATCCCCGAAGGATGTTTGGTGACCGCTGACCTGCCACTAAACTCTTTCATCCAGCGGCAGTTAGAGTCTCGGTAGTTCTGCAGCGAGACCGAACTTTGGACCACTCGAAACTAGAGTTTTACGACTCTAAACACGTTGGCGGGCTGGTGGCGCCATCGCGGTTTTGCAGCAAAATCGGGTCGATTGCCGATCGCCCCATGGGGCCGTTCTTCATTATACAACAAGGCTCAGGAAAGCCCACAGAACCGTTCTTCGCGAGGTTCTTTATCGATTTCCGGCCATGGGGGCAGCCTGCGTGTCCGCTGCAGCAAGTCGGCGGCTCCGCGTCAGGTTCTCGACAGCTATCGCACATAGAAGAGTAGGGTCTCCAGAGGCGATCATAGCTGGCGATCGCTGCAAGAATACTGGAGCGCGCGGTCGGGGGTGCTTGGACGGGGCATTTTGGGGCGTTCACGGTAGTTTTCTGCTGGGTTCGATGCTGCCGAGTCGAGTCCGTGGCAAATCACTCAGGCTTCAAATTGGCCTATATTCCGAAAGTGAGAACGAATGAAGTTCCAATCCACCAACTGGGTGCGTCAACAATCGGGCACCGCGGGCCCGCAAGAGAGCTCACCAGCTCCGTCCACAGATGCGGCGGCCTTTGAGCAGCAGCTGAGCGAGATCGCTGTCCCGTCTGCTCCCGTGCTCATGCAGGTCCGCGCCCATCAAGCGGAGGCATCGCGATCTGAGGCGCATGCCGGAAACGATGAGGCGGTGCTGGGCGCCGCAGCGCTGCAGACCGCTCAGTCAAATTGGGTCTTGGTCGGTCGCAGCAAGGAGCCGCTCTATGCTAAGGATGCGCGCCTTATTTCCGGCCTTAAGCAGGCGCTCCTCAGGGGTGGAGCCGCCGAGAGCACCGCCACGAGCAACGTCGGTTATCTGCTCAGCTTGAGCCGCTGGCTCTTTGCAAACGACAAGCCGTGCATTGCTGATCGGCTTCATGACGAGTCGATGGACAAGGATGTCGAGGAGTTCATAACCAAAGGTGGGATGGCGAACGTCCCTTGGGCACTAGCTCATCTGCGGACCTCTCAATTGACGGGAGGAGTCGTACCGATCGCAGGCCGCCCTGACCTGACTCCTTATCCCAAGGACGGAACTCTCATCAAAGAATACAGAAAGCAAGCAGTGGCGGCCGGAACTTCAAGTACCGCCAAAACCTATGCATCTATTCTCACGGATTTCAGCCACTACCTTCGGGCAAACAACAAGCCTGGCATTGCTGTTCGGCTTCAGGACGAGACATGGAACGAGGACGAACCGCTCAATGAAGAGATCCAGCGCTACAAGGACGCCGGGGGTAACAAAAGTATCGGCGCGGCACTTGATCATCTCCGTAATGGAGCGAGAAAACTCAACGGTCCGCCTTTTCATCCCGAAGACGCGCCCTTGATTTCCGGACTTCAAGAAGCACTCGTTAAGGCTGGGTACGAGGAGATCACCGCTAAGACGAATTATGTTGGTCCTCTTCGCAGATTCAGCCGGTGGCTCTTTGCAAAAAACAAGCCGGGAGTGGCTGCTCGGCTTAACGACGAATCGCTCAGCAGCGACGCTGCGATCTTCGATCAAAGTCGCAGGCACCTCGTTCTTACCGCACTAGATCGTCTCCGCGCCTCTCAGTCGCCGGGCGGAGTCGCGTCAATCACTGCCCGGGCAGGGGGCATTGAGGCCGCGGCTAAGCAGGGCGGCTCGCAGCCCGCCTTCAGTTGGCCAGCGGCACTCGCTGAGGGGGATGATCAAGATTTATTCTTTGGGACGGTCGACGAAGCCGGTGCATCGTCGTGTCTTCAGCCACCGCGGCATGGCCTGGCATTGAATCCTACAGAGTCTCCTAATCCCGTGAACTGGCGCCACCAGGACGACGAGCTGACGGATGAACGTTACCGCAACATCCTCGTGCCAGGCGAGCAGATTCCCATCATGCGGGCGAGCGGACACCCATCTACGCCGCCTCCGCACGGTCAAGGCGGTGGAACGATGCTGAATGCCTCGGCGCTACCGCCCGGCCATGCAAAATTGGTTTTCGCAGGTAGCAGCCTGGATCCTGTTTATTGCGAAGATGCCTCTCTTATTGAGGGGCTGAGGCCGGCACTCATCAAGGCTGGGGCCTCCGAGAGCACGGTCGGCCGCAATCTACGTGGTCTTCTCAGCTTGGGGCATTGGCTCGTGAAGAACGACAAGCCGGGCATTGCTTCCCGGCTTTACGACAAGTCGCTGGACAAGGATGCCCAGGAGTTCGCCGAGAAGGAGGAGCAGGCCATCGCTACCCCACTGGATCATCTTCGAGCCTCCCAATCGCCGGGCGGCATCACGCCGTTTGCAAGCCGGGTTGAGCGGAATCCCTATCCGCAGGATGCGGATCTCATCAAAAGGTACAAGGAAGAAGCAGCCCCAAGCACTGCCAACACCGCCAGGAGCTATGCAACTCTTCTTATCGATTTCAGTGATTACCTCCGTGAAAACGATAAGCCCGGCATTGCTGCTCGGCTTGGCCACGACTCGCTGGATGAAGATGTCAGTCGGTATAAGGAGGCGGACCCCCATGGCCGCAGAAAAGCCGGAGCCGCACTGGCTCATCTCCTGAGGTCGCCGGCGGGGGCTAGAGCGATCGAACTCCTGCGTCATATTCGCCCCCTTCCTGATCTCGAAGACGCGGTTCGCGCCGAGACGAAGCCGACCCTCACCGCGACTGCGCAGCACAGCGGGTCGAACGGAGCTGTCAGCTGGCCGGAGACTCTGCCTGCGAACCAGCAGGATCTGCTTTTGGAGACGATGGACGGACCCAGCTCCTCGCCGCCTCCGCAGGGCGACGCGGTTGAGCGGCAGCTGATGCAGACCCCATCCCATCAACTGGCGGCGTCACCATCGCAGAGGCAAGCTCCGGTGTCGTCGCCGGACGAGCTGATCGGCGAGCAGCTTCCGGCCGAAGACGCGGAGCTCTTGGCGATGTTTCGTGTAGACGCCGAGCGGCGCAAGCTCACCCCAGGGGCCATCAACAACAGTGTTTCCGGGCTTAGGACTTTTGTCCGCTGGGTCAACGCAAGTCATAGGGGCCCTGTAGCTTCTCGGCTGCGAGACGGTTCATCGCTCGATGAGGAAATGGCGAAGTACAGGAGCTTGGGCCGTGACACTCAGAACCGCATTAGATCGGCTGTGGACGTTCTCAGGCGGCTGCTACGTGGGGGGGAAGAAGTCGAAGCACCCGAACCCCGCGTTCTCGGTGCCCCCCGTCACCACGTTCCTCATCCAGAAGATGCGCCCCTCATCGAGGGCGCGCTGAGCCAAGCCCTGAAAGATCTTAAAACCCCGACTGCGAAGCTGAGGCAGTCTGCGCAACAGCGGGCGACACGTCTTCGCGCGCTGAGTGCGTGGCTTAGAGGGAATGGCAAAGGGAGCATTATTGGGCGACTAAACGGCTCCAGCAGGCAGCAGTTATCCCTCGACGATGACGTGGTAGCATTCCAACGGACTGGAGGCAGAGTACACGGTCCCGATTTGTCGCATCTTCGCAGCTACTTGAAACTCATCGAGGCGAACCGAGAGCTGGGGCTGCGAGGCCCTGAGCAGCCGAGCTCGCCGGACGCGCAGGGCGATCGGTTTTCCGGCTCTTCGCAGGATCTTCCCTCAACGCCGGCCAGCCGAAGCGCTGGAGCTTGGGTTTGGTTGAGTGAACAGCGGCAAGAACCAGGATCACCATCCAGGCCCGCGTCAAATGCTAAGGGCAGGCGTGAGCCATTTGTTGATCTGAATGCGCCACCGCCGTCCGAGTTGCGCGACGATGCTCACTTTGCGTCAGCCGCTCGTGCCAGGGTTCGCTCAGACACCTACGATGGTCTTGAGCCATTTGTTGATCTGAATGCGCCACCGCCGTCCGAGTTGCGCGACGATGCTCACTTTGCGCCAGCCGCTCGTGCCAGGGTTCGCTCAGACACCTACGCTGGTCTTGAGCCATTTGTTGATCTGAATGCGCCACCGCCGTCCGAGTTGCGCGACGATGCTCACTTTGCGTCAGCCGCTCGTGCCAGGGTTCGCTCAGACACCTACGCTGGTCTTGAGCCATTTGTTGATCTGAATGCGCCAACGCCGTCCGAGTTGCGCGACGATGCTCACTTTGCGCCAGCCGCTCCTGCCAGGGTTCGCTCAGACACCTACGCTGGTCTTGAGCCATTCGTTGATCTGAATGCGCCAACGCCGTCCGAGTTGCGCGACGATGCTCACTTTGCGCCAGCCCATCCTGCCAGGGGTCGCTCGGACACCTACGCTGGTCCTGTATCATTTGTTGGTCGGGATGCGCCCAGACCGCAGGTGATTGATCTAGATCCGCCCACGCTGCAGGAGCTGCGTGATGATGCTCGTTATGCGCCTTTCCCGCGCACATCCGCCGATGCTCAGATCGGGGCTTTGGATCCGACCGCCTCCTCCCACGGCCGCAGTGGACTAGAGCTCGGCGCCAAGGAATGGCTGGGCGACAAGCATATCCACAGGGATTACGAGCTCCTGGCGGAGGAGTTGCGGCGGGGCCGTCCGGAACTCGCCGCCCTGACGCAGTTCGTGGACCCCCTGATAGCTCACTATCAACTGCGCTTCGGCGCCGAACCCGACATGCTCCGCGCGTTCCAGCGCATCGTCTACGATCCAAATGGTAATGATACGGCCGACTTCCTGTTCCTGCCAGTGAACGACGCTATGGATCCTAATCGCCTCGGCACGCATTGGTCGCTGCTGCTCCTTGATCGCCACACGCGAGGAGAGTCGGTTGCCTATCACTACGACTCTGTCCGGGGACACAACCACGAGGCGGCAGCGCAGCTCGCACGACGGCTGCGCGCCCGCCTGGAGTCACCCAGCATGGCCCAGCAACGGAACAGCTATGATTGCGGCGTCTTTGTGGTGGACGGCACGCGGGCGCTGGTTCGACGATTGGCCCAAGGAGAGCGGCCAGCGCACGAGCCGCTGCACCTTGACAACCTCGTCGCCAATCGGCGGTCCCTCCAGAGTCGACTGGCTCATCCCGGCTTGGGCTAATGGAGCTGGCTGGAGCGGCTCTCCCGGACACTACACCGGGGGGCTCGCCCGAGCGAGCGGCCTGTTTGGCCGCGGAAGCCGAAGCCCAGGGGGCCTTGCTGATCGAGAAGCTCAAACTCACGATCAAAAAGCTCCGGCACGAGCAGTTCGGACAGTCCTCCGAGCAAGGCGCATTGCTGGAGCAGCTCGAGCTAAAGCTCGCCAACGTGGAGGAGACCGCGGCGCAAGCTAAGACCGCAGCGCAGATGGCAGCCGAGAAGATTGCAGCGCCATCGTCGAGCGCCGCAGCAGTGATTGAAACGATTGTAAACCGTCGTGTAAGGGCACAGTCGGGCGGGTCGCGCCAGCGCGCGCCGCATTATTATATGAATGAGTCTTCGTTCTTTAATCGCGGGCACGGTGTCAACCCCGATAGACAAACCTGATCCACTGCCGGGTTCATGGTTCTTTCCGCGGTCGTCTCTACAAGAGCCGCCGCATGATGGCGTTCAAAGGCGGTCAATTCGTGACCCACGTGAAGGCGCTGCCCGGCACCCCCTATGACGGGCATACGCTCGCAACCGTCATTCCGGATATGGAGGCCCTCATCGGCATCACCCTCGAGCGCCTCCTCGCCGACACTATCGCGGCCACAATGCCCCACCCGATTACAAGTTCAGGGTGTTCACCTCAGGGCAGAAGGGGCGGGTGACGCCACAGATCAAGCGCGAGCTGCGAAGGCGTTCCGCCGTCGAGCCGGTCATCGGCCATCTCAAGTCCGCTTGTCCCGGAACGAGGTGAAATGCGCAAGGCCTGCAATCAGGATCGCTCAGCGCGTGGATTTTCGTGGTCCGTCCGCCACGCGAGCGGCCGACCGCCTGTTTGTGCTCCCCCCTTTTCGTCGCTCGCCGAGCGATGCCCTTTGATCGAGGTGGAGTCGCCATCGCGGGCAAGCGCTTCGAAGATGCCTGCCAATGTCCGCGCTTGGCGTGCGCCGTGATAAGGCGGCGCTTTCCAGTGGGTGCAAGTCCCACCCGGCAAACGCTCCAGCCGGAAGCAACCGGAGCAGCTATGGAGGTGACGAAGTGGCTGAAGCCTTCGGATAGCGTGTCACGATATACGGTGACCGCGCGAGTGTGCAGGCCGTAACGCAAGTGAACGCCGAGCAAGCCTCGAAAAGGACGATGCACAGGCCGACCCGACGGCCATATATGAGGAAGGCTGACACGACTGGGACGGCGTGAGCGAAGCAATACCTCCAGTCGCTGTGCCGGGGTAGTGGCGACGGCATGTACACAAGGAAAGCGTACGCAACACGGGAGGCCCCACGACGTGGTCAGGGATGATTAACCGGACGCCCGCGAGGGACAGGCCGGGACCTACGCCGACGATCTCGTAATCTTGTGCAGGCGGGGCAAAGCTGAAGAGGCCTTGCGACAACTGCGCAGGATCATGGGAATGCTGAAGCTGATGGTCAACGAGGAGAAGACACGAATCTGCAAGGTACCGGAAGGAGAGTTCGACTTCCTGGGTTACACGTTCGGGCGGATGTACTCAGCGAAAACCGGCCAGGCGCGCCTGGGGTACCGGCCATCGCGCAAGAGCATCAAACGCGTGATCGAAAGCGTTCGCGCGCTCACCGCCCCATCAGGAACTTGGCAAGAGACCACGGAGCTCGTAGGCCAGTTGAACCGCACGCTGCGCGGATGGGCGAACTACTTCAATGTAGGCACCGTCACCAAAGCGTATCGGGCGCTCGACAACTACGCGGCTGTGCGGTTGCGCCTGTGGTTGCGCTTCAAGCACAAGGTCAGGCGACGCAGGGGCGGGACCTATCCACTCTCGCACCTCTACGGGTACTTCGGGCTCGTACGCTTAACCGCGCTTGGGCGCGACATGCCGTGGGCGAAGGCTTGAAGTCTTGTCCGAGAGCCGGATGCGGGGTGTGCTGCAGATGCACACGGAAGGGAGTTTGCAATGAACAACTGACCGTGGGGATAAGCTGCGCGAAAGATGAGGGTGGGCCCCTCGGGATCGGCTTTCAGGAGCAGGTCCCAAACCAGTCCAAGCTGCTGCGTTCAAAAGGCGTGGTGGTGAGCGTTGGATCAAAAGTCCGAATGGAATTCGGGCAGGTGAGCATTCGAGAGACGAGCGTGAGCAAACCCTCGGTGACGCGCCGAAAGGCTTTAGACACTGCCAAAACCGGAGGCGCTCGCATCCTCTGGGATAAATCTGTCGGTTACCTGGGTACTGGACAGATAGCAGTCGGCGTATAGGGGGCGTGAAGCGGATGCAGGCTTTCGTGTGGAACTGCAGGAACCAGTCCCTGGATGCCAAGGGAGAAGCTGAAGCGGCCAAAACTGCGAGGCGAGAGTACCGAAGCCAGGGCCTGGGGCGGACCGACCCGTACGAGCGGTGAAGGCCCCGTAATCGGGCCGGAGCAAAGGGGTCGGGTCAGGACAAATCGTATTGACGTACCAACTGGAAACAGGATGACGACGACGATCACGACAAACAAGCCGTTTCATATCGATAAGAAACGTGTGTACGAGGCTTACAAAGCGGTCAAATCCAATGCGGGTTCGGCCGGTGTGGATGGACAGACGATCGAGCAGTTCGACTCCGACTTGCAGAACAATCTCTACAAGCTGTGGAATCGGATGAGCTCGGGAAGCTACTTTCCGCCACCGGTGCGCGCCGTCTCCATTCCCAAAAAGGCTGGAGGCCAGCGGATTTTAGGTGTGCCAACCTTAGCGGATCGAGTGGCCCAGATGGTTGTCAAACAACTCATTGAGCCGGACTTGGACCCAATATTTTTGGCAGACTCCTATGGCTATCGGCCGGGAAAATCGGCACTCGATGCTATCGGCGTCACGCGCAAGCGGTGCTGGAAATACGACTGGGTTCTCGAGTTCGACATCAAAGGTCTGTTCGACAACATCGACCACGAACTTTTGCTACGGGCTGTCCGGAAGCACGTGACGTGCAAGTGGGCGCTGCTCTACATCGAACCTCGCCTGGCGGAATGCCGGCTTGAGATGCACCCCACCAAAACCAGGATTGTCTACTGTAAGGACAGCCGGCGGAAGGGGAGCTATTCGAACGTCTAGTTTGACTTCCTTGGCTACTGCTTCCGGCCGCGACGGGCAAAGAACTCGCAAGACGCCTCGGTGTTCTGCAGTTTTCTACCTGGGGTCAGCGCTTCGGCGCTGAAGTCTATGCGGGCGGCAATCCGGGATTTGAACCTCCGAAGACGGACCCATGTGTCAATGGCTGACATCGCTCGGCAGCTCAATCCACTCCTGCGGGGGTGGATTGAGTATTACGGTCGATTCACGCGGGCGGCTCTGGGGCCAATCCTTCGATACGTCAATCAGACAATCGAGGCTTGGATGATGCGGAAGTTCAAACGCTTTATGGGTCGTAAGGCCAAGGCCGGCCGCGTTCTCGAACGACTATCTCGAGAACGTTCCGGGTTGTTCGCACACTGGAAGATCGGCATACGCGGCTCGTTCGCCTGATGGGAGCCCAGTGAGGCGAGAGTCTCACGCTGGGATCTATGAGAGGCCGGCGGTGAGATTCCACCGGCCTACTCGCCAAATCTGCCTGTCCGGTACGATGAGCGGGATGTGGAAACGGAGCCAAGGGTGAACCACTAAGGCACCGCCAGACGAAAGAGGCGGCAAACAGATATGTTCAGCCTACCGCCACCGCGCCACATCTCGACTCTACCCAACGATTGAACCGATTGTAGATCGTTGTGTAGGGACCATAGTCGGGCGGACAATCGCGCCAACGTGCGCCGCATTGAAGCATGTGAACGATACCGCTGATGATACGGCGATCGTCATCGCGGTCCGATCCGGTCTGGTTCGTCGGCAAATGCGGCTCAATCCGAGCCCACTGCTTGTCGTTGAGCCAGAACAGTCCCTTACGCATCGCATCCCCCGCGCCGAATCAAGTCAGCGCAAAGGAATCAGAGTTCATTAATTAGGTACAGACCCTAGTGACCGTGGACGATTGCGCGCACCTTCAGGACATCTATGACGGCCTCCGCAAGTTGCTCAGGCGTCTGATCCATGGTCCTGAGATGAAAATCGGGTCTCATCGGTATTTCGTAGGGTGCATCGATACCCGTGAAGTTCTTGATCTTGCCAGACTTCGCCTTCGAATAGAGACCCTTAGGATCGCGCCGCACGCATTCTTCAAGGGGCGTGTCGACAAAGATTTCGATGAACTCCTCCTTAGCAACCAGGTTCCGCACCATGTCTCGCTCCGCTCTGTAGGGCGAGATGAACGAGCAAATCACGATCAGGCCACCGTCGGCCATCAACTTGGCGACTTCGCCGACACGTCGAATATTCTCGACACGATCGGCCTCGGAGAAACCGAGGTCTCGGTTCAACCCATGCCGCACGTTGTCGCCGTCCAGCAGCATGGTGTGACACGACATTGCGAACAGCTTTTGATCGACGATGTTGGCGATTGTCGACTTGCCGGCACCGGACAGGCCGGTGAACCAGATGATGCAAGGCTTTTGATTCTTCAGGGCGGCCGCTCGCTCTTTCCCACTGAAAGCGGTTGCCGAGCAATATTGGTAGCCCGCCGCAGCGGGAACGCAATCATGCCGGCGCCAACGGTGCGATTGGTAAAGCGGTCAATGACAATGAACGATCCGGTCTTGCGATTGACCTGGTACGGATCGAAGGCCACGGGCAGTGCCGTCGCGACATTGCAGAAGCCGATCTCGTTGAGGCTAAGCTTCCTGGCTGCCAGGTGCTCACGTGTGTCGACGTCGATCCGATGCTTGATCGCGGTAATGCTACCGGCGACTCCGGTCCGAGTTCCAATGCGAAGGATGTAATTGCGTCCAGCAACGAGCGGTTCGTTGTCCATCCAGATCAGATGAGCCGCGAACTGGTCGGTGACCTCAGGTCGCTCGTTCGGCCGCGCCAGAAGATCGCCACGGCTGATATCGATCTCGTCTTCGAGGGTAATGGTGACGGCATCGCCAGCGTCGGCGCGGGGAAGATCGCCGTCCTGGGTCACGATTCGCTTGACGCGCGTGGTCCGTCCAGACGCTGCGACAACAATCTCATCTCCCGCCGAGATGCTTCCGGAGGCCACTGAGCCGGCATAACCGCGGAAGTCCAGATTGGGCCGATTCACCCACTGAACCGGAAAGCGGAAAACCTGGCTCGCGACGTCGGATTGAATATCGATTCTCTCCAAATAGTCGAGCAGGCACGGGCCGTGGTACCACTTGGTCTTATCGGACTGGTTGATGACGTTGTCGCCGTACCGGGCGGAGATCGGGATCGGAACGACCGAGGTGAAGCCAAGACCGGCAGCAAAGGCCATATAATCGCCGACGATCCGATCAAATCTCTCCTTGTTGTACGTGACTAGGTCGATTTTGTTCACTGCCAGCACCACATGGCGGATGCCTAGCAGCGAGCAGATGAAGGAGTGACGCTTGGTCTGGACCAACACGCCTTTGCGGGCATCGATCAGAATGATGGCGAGCTGGGCGTTCGAGGCGCCAGTTGCCATGTTGCGGGTGTACTGCTCGTGGCCGGGCGTGTCTGCCACCATGAACGATCGGCGCAGGGTGGTAAAAAAGCGATATGCCACATCGATCGTGATGCCTTGTTCCCGTTCAGCTTCAAGCCCGTCAACTAGCAGAGCAAAATCAACATCATTGCCGGTGGTGCCGTGCTTGGCGCTGTCGCGTGCCAGCGCAGCGAGCTGATCCTCGTAAATCACCTTGCTATCATGCAATAGCCGTCCGATCAGCGTCGACTTTCCGTCGTCTACCGAACCACAGGTGATGAACCGCAGCTGGTCCTTGCCGGCCTGGACACGGTCGATTGTTGCCTTGGAAGGCATCAAAAGTAACCTTCCCACTTCTTCTTCTCCATCGAAGCGGCTTCATCGGTATCGATCAAGCGTCCCTGGCGCTCAGATACGGTCGCAGTGTGCATTTCCGCGACAATGTCCTCAATTGTGGTCGCGTCGGAGTCGATGGCCCCGCTCAGCGGATAGCATCCCAGCGTGCGAAAACGGATCATGCGCATCTCCGGCGTCTCGTTGGATTGAAGACGCAATCGTTTGTCGTCGACCATGATCGTTGCGCCGCTTCGCCGCACCACGGGTCTTGGCTTTGCGAAGTAGAGCGGGACGACCGGGATCTTCTCGAGCATGATGTATTCCCAGATGTCGAGCTCGGTCCAGTTCGACATTGCGAATACACGCATGGTTTCGCCCTGGAGGAGTTGGGTGTTGAAGAGGTTCCAGAGCTCCGGCCGCTGGTTGCGGGGATCCCACACGTGCCCGGCTGAACGGAAGGAGAAGATCCGTTCTTTCGCGCGGCTCTTTTCCTCGTCACGTCGCGCTCCACCAAACGCAGCATCGAACTGATAGAGATCGAGCGCCTGCTTCAGGGCATCGGTTTTCATCACCCGAGTATGAAGAGCTGAGCCGGAATCGATTGGGTTAATCCCGCGCTCAAGGCCCTCCTTGTTCACATGGACGATGAGTTCGACGCCTAGCCGCTTGGCCGTCTCATTCCGGAAAGTGATCATCTCGCGGAATTTCCAGGTCGTATCGACGTGAAGGAGGGGAAACGGCAACTTCGCGGGATAGAACGCCTTGATTGCGACGTGCAGCATGACACTCGAGTCTTTACCGATCGAGTAGAGCATAACCGGATTCTTGAACCCGGCGACTACCTCACGCATGATCTCGATCGACTCAGCCTCGAGGCGACACAGATGTTTCGGCAGCATATGGTTCTTCTTTGATACAGAATCGTTGTTCGTTAGATGCCGTTTGGCGCAGCGCTTCCGCTTGGGGTCCGATAATCCTGCCGCAGCAGCAAGCAGGACCGCACGACCGGAAGCCGCTTTGCTGCATATCGGTGCTAGTCAGGGGTATCTTGCACCGCGTCTCCGTCCATCCCCGCTTTGGTGTTACGACTGGGAGCTGGCGCCATAGACCGATCCAGCCGAGGGCATTCCCTCCTCAACAAGACCAATAATGACGGTGTGCTCGAGTTCTTGAGCTGCCAGGATCAGCCGCTTTCGCTTGCTCGCAAAGCTAAGGCCAAGTCGAGGATTGGCTCAACTGTACGAAGATGAACGGGCCGGCATAAAAAGGTTGGGAAAATTATACGGAGGTTTATTGGTAGTAAATGCCTACGCGACGTGAGCGACACTTGTCGCCCCGCGCCCGCAATGCTGCTTGCGTAGAGCATCGAACAAGCTGGCCCCGTACGCCTCGGTTGGTGCTCGGCTTACAAATGAGAACATCTCTTAGAGCGACGACAAAGGTTGATAGCCATCCTGATATGCCCGAGTTCTCTAGAGCGTGTTCTCCTCTGCGGACTGAGATGTTCGAGCGTAAACGTGGCGGCGCTGCCTTGTTTCTTTCCTGCCGGATGAGATAGCTGCGCTCGGTTGCCTAGCGCTAGAAGGACCTGCGGAGATGGTTCCGGAATCTGGCGACGCGGAACAGCATTTGGCCCGCCAAACGCGACATTCTGTTCTCTCCCGATCGCGGCGGTGGAGTGTTCTTGTTTGGTCGCGCAGGCGATAGCCGTCGCGAACGGTCCGGACCATATGGAGGCGATGGAGTAGGTGATCGAGCGTTGCAGCCGTCGTGCCGATCGTCCGCGGAGGCGTCCTGCCGCGCCTAAATTCAACTGGCTAGTCAGGATGATGGATGGTCGCAGGCTTGTTGCTGTGTTGGAAGAACAAGTTGGTGTTTGTCGACGGAACGGCGCAACCGCACGCGTCGAAGACGACGAGGCTTTTGGTGGTTGTCACTGCACGATCGTGCGGCCTGCTGTGAGGAGCCAAAGACGCCACGTTTGGTCATTTCAAAGAAGTTGGAAGCTGCGGTTACATTAGGTCTCGTTGACAACGCAGCGGCGATACACCTGCCATTGCGCGATGCCTGGGTAGCAGTGCCAGCTCTCATCCATCCACTGGAGCAGATCGATTTGCAAAGTCAATGCGATCCTTACTATTGGATGTGGTAGGGGAGGCTGCCTGCACTTTGAGATACTCTGTTCGAGCAACGACCCGCGCAACCCACACGGCAGCTCGAACCATGAATCGCGACCAGATCCGTATATCTCAAGAGACAACAATCTGGTCATGAAAGCGCGATTGGCGGACTTGAGAACCGATGATGTGTGTGAGATCTCGCTGAGCAATCTGGATGTAAGCGAAGCCAAGCGCTTTCAGGATGATAGCATATGGGGCTACTTCGAGCGGTTGCGAATGGAAGATCCCGTTCACTACTGTCAAGCCAGCCCTTATGGTCCATATTGGTCCGTAACGAAATACCGAGATATCGTAGCGGTAGATACAAATCACAAAGCGTTCTCGTCGGAGCAGGGTGTCGCTATTGTCGACGTGCCTGACAAGCACTGGACTCAGAGTTTCATCAAGATGGGTCCTCCCAAACATGGCGAGCAGCGCCATACTGTAAGCCCGATCGTCGCACCGGAAAACCTGATTAAGCTCGAAAGCTTGATCCGCCGACGGGTCAAGACGATTCTGGGCAGCCTGCCGCGCAATCATGACTTCAATTGGGTCGACATGGTCTCCATCGAGTTGACAACGCAGATGCTGGCCACGCTCTTCGACTTTCCATTCGAGGATCGGCGGCTCTTGACCTATTGGTCAGACGTAGCTGTTGCAATCCCGAAAACGGGCCACGCGATCGACAGCTGGGATAAGCGAAGCACGATCTTGTCCGAGTGCCTGGAGTATTTCACGCGGCTTTGGAACGAGCGCATCAATGCCGAGCCACGCATGGACCTGATTTCCATGATGGCGCACTCGCCTGCAACTCGACACATGGAGCCGGGCGAGTTTCTCGGGAATCTGATTCTGCTGATCGTTGGGGGAAATGACACCACGCGTAATTCGATTACCGGGGGCCTCCTGTTCATGAACCAGCACCCCTCCGAACTGCGCAAACTACGCGATAATCCTGAGCTGGTATCGAGCGCGGTGTCCGAAATTATTCGGTATCAGACTCCCATCGCACATATGCGCCGCAACGCCGCGACCGATATAGTCGTAGGTGGGAAACAAATCAGGAAGGGCGACAAGGTCGTCATGTGGTACATCTCTGGTAACCGCGACGAAGAGGCCATCGAGAACGCCGACAGATTTCTGATCGACCGCAAGAACGTCCGGCAGCATCTCTCGTTCGGATTCGGCATCCATCGCTGCCTTGGTCGACATCTTGCCGAACTGCAGCTGAAAATCCTCTGGGAAGAAGTCTTGAACGCGCGGCTCGAAGTCGAGGTTGTCGGCGAACCCGATCGAATTGCGTCTAACTTTGTGCACGGTTATTCCGCTCTTCCTGTGCGGATTAAAGCTTAGGCTGTGATGCGCTTTGGCCGTCAGACCATGAAGATGAGGTTTTTCTGCGCCCGATCTGAATGAGCGGATAGCTTTCGTCGAAAATGAGGGTTTGGTCTTCGCGCCGCTATGCAGAACTCATTTTTCATTGAAAATGCTGCGCTCGTAGACCGATCGTTTGCATCTCCGCGACCGAGAGACGATAAAAGTTGGATCTACCGCCACTCCTGCACGCGTGGCAGCCCTCGCTTGCTCCAGAGAACCTATAGCGACGAGTGAAGCAGCCGACATAAAGTGTCCGATGGCGTAGCTGCGGTTTGCCTCAATGCACCGGTGAAACAAAAGGATTGCTTCATTATCCGCGCCAAGAAGCTGCTTTGCTAGTCCGATATTCGACATCCACCGATAGGTTCTGTTGTCGCGTGGGGAAAGCCGAATTGCTTCCTGGATCTGAGCTTCGGTTTCTAACCCGCGACCTACGAACAACTTTGACAAGCCACGCATTTTCCGATCGCCAATGCTGCACGGTTTTTGAACGATTGTACGATAGCCAAACACACGTGTGCCCATGCGTGCCGGGGCGACCTCGATAGGAGTTCGATAGAACGCATCTCGGCCGGGGCAAGATGCGCGCCGACGTCCAAAGTCCCGAGCTATCGTCCCCACAGCAATCGGATTGGCAATCTTTGGCAGCATTATCGCCGTGACGGAGTGTGGGGCCCATCCTCGTCGGGTGTCCGATAAAGGGCAATATCAGCAAGAGCACGGGCGAGCGCATCTATCACTCATCGGGGCAGGAGTATGATACTCAAACTCGGATTATCTGGCTCTCAGGCGAACGATGGTTTTGCTCGGAGGCAGATGCGCGGGCAGCCCGAAGCTGACAGCATTTGGCGTCTGAATCGGTCCGCAGCGGCGCTTTGCAGCAGCGTTATCGTCTACGGTGTCGCTTAGGCCGCTCGGCAATGCCGTCTTGCTCGGCAAGGAACGCCAAGCTCGCATGGAAGATGAAAGTTGCCACCAGCGGCTTCAGTTGGAAGTGTGGAGGATTGGCCAGATGCGTCAGAGCGCGCCCAATCAACTACCAAATTCAGCAATTGATGGAACTGGCGGACACATGGCAACAGCATCAAGGAACCCGCGCGGCGACCGAATCAAGGAGGTTGGATGCAACATACTAAAAGCTTTAATGCAACGCCTTTTCAGGATTGCGCGTCATTGCCAGGGATGGAGTGAAGTTTGGTCAAAGCAAGAGCGACGACAAAGTCGCGGGTTGGAAAGCCCACGCTTTCCGCTCCAGACGATGATCCCTATCTGTGGTTGGAACAGATCGAAGGCGCACGGGCGCTGAAATTTGTCGAGCGGCAGAATAGCAATACTCTGCAGGTGTTAGGCGGCGCCGCATTCGAGCGGGATCGCGATGCGCTGACCTCGATTTATGACCGACCGGACAATATCCCCTGTGTCAGCCGGTGCGGCGACTATCTCTACAATCTCTGGAAGGATGCCAATAATCCACGCGGCCTTTGGCGACGAACTACTCTGGAAGAATTTCGTACGCCGAAGCCGTCGTGGGAAGTTCTGCTCGACATCGATCAGCTCGCTAACAGCGAAGGCCAAGACTGGCTTCTGAACGGGACGGCCTCACTGGCCGGGGATCATAGACGGACGATTTTGAGTCTGTCGCGCGGCGGCAGCGATGCCGTCACCTTGCGTGAGTTCGATACAGACGCGAAGGCGTTTGTCAGTGATGGCTTCGTCTTGCCGGAAGCCAAGGGAGCGGTCGAATGGCTCGATCCCGATACGCTGGCGCTGTCGAGCTCGCATGGGCAGCGCATGGCGACGACCTCCGGCTATGCGCGCACGGTGAGACTGTGGCGGCGCGGTACGAAGGCGGATCAAGCGCCAGCGATCTTTAAAATCGCAGCCGATCATGTCGGAGTCGGTTGCAATGTTGACCACACCGTTGCGCCGCCGAGAATGTGGTTCGTCGATGGGGTGGACGCCTTCAATTTTGCCATCTGGCTCGGTGACGAATCCGGTCCCAAGACCAAAATCAATCTGCCAAGCAACATCTGGATGCTCCCCCATCGCGATTGGCTTGCCATCAAGCCGCGCGAGTCCTGGTCTGTGGCGGGGCGGACCTATGTCGCCGATACGGTGCTCGTCATCTCGTTGGCGGCATTCCTTGAAGGCAACCGTCAGTTCGAGGTTCTTTTCGAACCAGGCCCCCGCCGCGCTCTGCAGGGTTTCTTTTGGAGTGCCGGCAAGCTTGTGCTTTCCATTCTCAACGAACTGCGGCCGTTCTTCGAGATCTGCACGCCATCCGACAAGGGTTGGAGCCGCGCGCAGCTGCGCGGGCTTCCCGACAGCGGGGTCGTCGACCTCCGGCCCCTTGATTGCGATCCATCAGAAGACAATGGCGACCTGCTCGCCGGGAGCCAGGATCCGCTCACGCCAGCTTCGCTTATGCTGATCGAGAATAACGTCGCCAGTCCGACCGTGCTCAAGCAGGCGCCCAAGACCTTTAGCGCGGATGGGCTGGTGGTCACCCAACACGAGGCCATTTCGATTGATGGAGAGCGCATCCCCTATGTACAGACCGGTCCGGCCGACGAGACGGGCGATGCGCCCGTCTATATGAGCGGCTACGGCGGCTTTGGGATCTCCGTGAGGCCGTACTACAATTCAGCGCTTGGCAAGCTTTGGCTCGAGCGCGGCGGCACCACGGTGCAGGCGAATTTACGCGGCGGCGGCGAGTTCGGTACGCGCTGGCACGATGCCGGCCGGCTCGGTGGTAAGAAATTGTCGCACGACGACTTCGCTGCCGTTGCCGCCGATCTCGTGCGTCGTGGGGTGACGGTGCCGAAGCGGATCGCAGCCCAGGGAGGATCGAACGGCGGCATCCTCATCACCAATATGCTGACGCGCTATCCGGAACGCTTCGGCGCGCTGTTCTGCACGATCCCGCTGATCGACATGCGCCGCTACACCAAGCTTCTGGCAGGAGCAAGCTGGATTGCAGAATATGGGGACCCTGACAAGCTCGACGACTGGGAGTGGCTCAAGACCTATTCCGCGTATCATGCCGCCAAGCGCGGCCAAAAATACCCGCCGATCCTGATTGCCACTACGCGGCGGGACGATCGTGTTCATCCCGGACACGCGCGAAAAATGGCCGCGAAACTCCAGGCGATGGGCTACGAGGCCTATTTCTACGAGCCGGCGGCTGGCGGCCATGGTTACGGCCGGGACAACAGGGAGCGCGCCGGCTTCGAGGTGCTGGGCTTTCGATTCCTGAAGTGCAAGATCGGCTGGCTTGACGGCGAGGCTTAGGCCGGCGTTTGTTATCCGACAACCTCCGGCGCGATTGTTGCATAACATTTCAGCGGTAGGCGATTGGAAAGAAGCTCAGCTTGACCAGCCCTTTCTGAGGCCTACGCCGTCCAGCGGCAGGGGGCAGCCATTTGGTTGCGCAGCCGCCAATTTCGAGGCTGCAACCTCAACAACGATCATGGCGAGCCGGCTTGGCTGAGCTAGGCGCCCGTTCGCCCCACAAAGGAGAAACAAGATGAATCAGCGCGATGTCGCCGAAGTCAATCTTCACACCTACAAGTCTCGGATCCGCTGATTGGGAAATGCCAGCACTTAGTGAGGGAAGTGGCGATTCCCTATCAATGTGACGCGCTGAACGACCGCCATCCCGAAACGACACCGATCCACGCGGTAGAGAACTTCCGTATTGCCGCCGGACGTGCGAAGGGAGAGTTCTACGGCCCGGTTTTTCAGGACAGTGATGTGGCAAAATGGCTAGAAGCGGTTGCTTAGTCGCTGTGCCAGATACCCAATCCGGACCTGGAGAAAGCCGCCGATGAGCTGATTGAATTGATTGCGGCCGCCCAATGCGGCGATGGCTATCTCAACACCTATTTCATGCGAAGGCGCCTCAGGACCGCTGGAGCAACCTAGCCGAATGCCATGAGCTTTATTGTGCCGGGCACTTGATGAAGCGGGTATCGCTTTCTTTCTGGCTACTGGCAAACGACGCCTGCTGGATTCGTTTGCAAGGTTGCTGAACACCTCGACACAGTTTTCGGCCCAGACCGCGGTCAGTTACACGGCTATGATGGCCATCCAGAAATTGAACTTGCACTGACGCGCCTCTACGAAGTGACGCAGGAGCAGCGATATCTGACGCCAGCCAATTATTCGTGGAGCAACGCGGCACAGAGCCGCACTTCGATGACATAGAATACGAGAAACGCCGGCCATCTTGCCACGTCAGACCATCTGGCAGGCCCTGTTTGGTAGAAAATAAAGCCTATAGCCAGGCGCACCTGCCAGTTCGGAACAGCGGACCGCAACCGGTCATGCGGTACGGTTTGTATACCTCATGACTGCGGTCGCTCATTTGGCGCGTCTGCGCCAGAACCAGCAGCAACGCCAGGCTTGCCTGCGGTATGGCAAAACATGGTGCAGCGCCAGATCTATGTCACCGGCGGTATCGGCTCGCAAAGCTTCGGCGAAGCGTTCAGCAGTGATTACGATCTGCCGATCAATACAGCGTACGCGGAAAGTTGCGGGTCGATTGGCCTGATGATGTTCGCGAGCCGTATGCTGGCGATGGAAGTGGACAGTCGCTATGCCGACGTGATGGAGCGCGCCTTATACAATACGGTCCTGGGCAGCATCGCTTTCGATGAGCGCACTATTTCTATGTTAACCCGATTTCTATATTAACCCGCTCGATGTTCATCCCAAACCGCTGCGGTCAGATGGCATCTACAGTCATGTCACGGCGGTGCGGCAACGCTGGTTTGGCTGCGCCTGATGTCCGCCGAACATCGCACGCATTTTCACATCAATTGGTCATTACATCTATGCGCCATGCTCCGACGCGCTCTATATCAATCTCTATATTGGCAACAGAGTGGCGGTATCGGTCGGCGGGCATACGCTGCAGTTGCTCATGAGCGGCAACTATCCTTGGAGAGACGAGGTGGAAATCGGTGTGGAATCTACACAGCCAATCGTCCACACGCTCGCCCTGCGCCTGCCGGAATGGTGCAGCGCCGGAGACGACCCTGAACGGCGAACCTGTCAATTGCGAGTCGCGCAAGGGCTATTTGCATATTCACCGCACGTGGCGGCAGGGAGATCGGGTCAAACTATCGCTGCCGAGGGAAGTACGCCGCATATACGGCCATCCGCAACTTCGCAATTTAGCGTGCAAGGTGGCTATCCAGCGTGGCCCTTTGATTTGTTGTCTCGAAGAGGCCGACAACGGGACCGAGTTACACAACGTGTGGCTTCCTGGGGCCCGGTTGCAACACACGCATTCTGAAGAAAGCGCGCTTTATCATTAGGACAAATTGGCAGGACAGCTACAACCGCAGCGGCTGACATTCATTCCGTGGTTCAGCTGGGCTAACCGCGGCGAAGGCGAAATGCGGATTTGTATCAATGAGCTTTGACGCGAACGCCTGAGTGGCGCGTCAACCTGCGATCAAGTTTGGCCGTGATGATGCCGTATCGTCCCCGCATCGGAGCTCACCCTTGCTTTCTTGACGGGCGGACCATCTTGCAGTGCGCCAGCCGTGTTCGGATTATCTACGCTGGCTGTCCGATACTCAGCTAGATTGCCGCCCAGAAACAAGACCTCGGTCTCCTCGGTCGGTATTCCCCTCATCCAAACTCGCAATTCCTCATCTCCAGGAGCATGACCGCGCTCTAAAATGCCGTTGATTTTTTTGGTCGGCCAAGCGGTGACACTCGGTACCGTGTAGGTGTGTAACTTCTTAGCGTTCTCTGCAATTGCCTTTGCGCCGTGCTCGGTCTCGTCCCTTGAAAGGAGCAGTCGTGAGGGGTCCTCGCACAATGACACAAAAGCACTCTCTGTAACGCCTTGGGTGTGCAATGCAGCGAGGCGCGCCATATCAATTTCGTCCTCCCTTTCGTCGTCCGAGCAGATAGCGGCCTTAGCAACATGCGGGCTAGCGTGAGCACGCAAATCCGCTAAGGAACGCACATGCGCGATGGCACTCACCTCGTTATCTAGGAGCGGCTCGCAATCGATTTCCTCGTTCTGAAAACGATGTAGCGGCAGATACGATGATGCCAACACCTCCTCGAGAATGCGGTCGCCATCGATACTGCCCGCGGAATATCCGGTTGTTCTCGGCCACTGTGCTGTTCGCTGCTCAGCCAGCCTGATCTCGTTCCTGAGCGCCTCAACGTTCGCTCCGGCCAGTGATGCGGCAAGTTCGGCGCGCCCTCGGATGAACGATAGGGCTGGGCACCGTTCGCTTCCCTGGATAGCGCATCCCAGAGTGCCTTTCTTCATGATCGAGGGCGATCCAACTTCGGAATCTGTCAAAGCGGTGGCTGAATCAGACGTTTGGTGGATTGGCCGAACGTCACTTAGCTGCTGCTCAAATTTCGCTTGGCCCGCAGCCGGGTGTGCTGGTGACCTGGTTTGTCCGCTCAGGTCGCACGGCTGTTCCGGCGCCCGTTGATGCTGCCGCAGGAGACCGTAAGCTTGAGCGGAGTCTTCTGCCGTGTTCGGTGTATCGATATTCATTATGTTCCCCGCGAGCATAGGTCATCAGATCTTCTTTTTATAAGGGGGAGCGGCTTTCGAGAAGCTGACAAGTCAGAGAAGCAATGCCACTGACGCCCAAACTTTTCGACCGCTTCTCGCTCAGCTGCCATCACTGCGGAGGAGAGCGCCCCACGAACCTGCATCGGCGGCGCGGGTCCACCCTCAGCCCGCAACAGCACCACCACATGATGTCAGAGCCGTGCGGGCGAGAGGACTCTCTCGTCTCCAGTCGCGCTCGGCGTCGTGGCTCGCTGTGGCGCCTGTGCCCAGGCACCCGCAAGATCTATCGAGCTCAGCCGCAGCGCAAGCAGCGGACGGGCAATGCGGCATTGTAAAACGATGCGGAGAAGATCCGCGGATTGAAATCCAGCGGCCGGTGACCTTTTCTCCACTGGAAATTTGCTTCGCTCCAGGCCTGGAATGTTGACTTTTCTCTACGCGCGCTCAGTTGGGCGATGATAGTGCGCCGCAAACGATTTCGTCGCGGGGCTTTGCCGATTGCCCCTTGGTTGAGGTGCTCGCTTGAAGGGTTCTGAGGGAACTCCGCCGGTCGAGCACAATGAAGTGCATCGTGTCCAATGGATCCCCGCCATTATCGCTGCGTCATTATTCAATGGTCATTCCTCGATCTTGGGCTCAGTCTTCTCCAAAAATGCCAGTGCGGTCTTAATCTGCCGAAGTTGACGTCCGATCTTGGCTCGCTCGTCAGCGTCTTCGGTGACGCCCAGTTGCTCCATGAGCTTCTGTTTGCGCGCGAGCAAATTCTTGACGACTATGGTCACCGAAACAGCGCATTCGAAGGGCGGGGCCACCGGACGCTACCGAGCACGTGCAAAGTCCGCCCCATCACCGCCCCCCTCATGTGTCGTCTTGCATGAACGAAGCAAGCAGCGTGCCGATTTGAAAACTCGAGGTTCTACAGCTTCGTACTGGGTGTACGTAGCGTCAATTTTTAGACATTGGTCTCAAAGCTGATAAAGCGGCGCCGTTTGTGTCCGATTCTTCGCAAAGTTTGAAAAACGGTGGATGCACCGGGCGTCGGCAATGACCGGTGCCGTCTCGGCGCAGCAGCCTCCAGTTCACCGATGCGCCGCGGTACATATTGGCTCACGCTGATTGTTCTAGCAGGCTGCTGAAAAAGCTGATTGCAGGAGCGATTTTCTTGATCGGCGCGAGGATGCGGCGACTTCCGAGGTCTGAACGACGCCGTAGGCGGTGTCTCGGAGGCGATTTTGCTTCATTTTCGAT
>NZ_JBWBWM010000037.1:0-76305 GCF_056174665.1 Bradyrhizobium sp. WYCCWR15520 | reverse complement strand
GGCGCAGTCAGACATTTACTCGAAATCGTCGGTTGACCTGGCTTTGCGCGATGCTTTCCGCAAGATGCGCAAATTCCTGATGACAACCAAGAAGCTGACCGAAGATGAGGCAATCTCCTTGATTACGGTTGGCGTCGACTTCGGCATCACCCAGGTGGTCGATGGAAATTGGGGCGTCCATGCGGTCATCAAGAAGGATATCTTCGCCGGTGGCGAGACCTGATCCAAAACACCGCGCGTTGGTTGGTTCCCGCATGAGCTTGGCCGCGTTGATTATGCCCGTCGGTCTTGCGAGACCACACGCAAAACGGGGCCTCGCACGAATCCCGTACCAATAACAAATCCCCGCGGCGTCGGCCGCGGGGATCGTTGGCGGGTCGCTCCATCTGCGGTCCTACTTCAACACCATCATCGTGAACGGGTAGACGTAGGCCTGCAGCGTCACCAGTACGCCGACGAGGCAGGCCAGCACGATCGAATGCAGGAAGACGTAACGAAGGATCGTGCCTTCGTGGCCGTACCAGTTGGTGGCGGTCGAGGCGACGACGATGGATTGCGCATCAATCATCTTGCCCATGACGCCGCCGGAAGAATTGGCGGCCGCCATCAGCACCGGCGACAGGCCGAGCTGTTCGGCGGTGATCTTCTGTAGGTTGCCGAACAGCACGTTCGACGATGTATCCGATCCCGTCAGCGCCACGCCGAGCCAGCCGAGCAGCGTGCCGAAGAAGGGATAGAGCACGCCGGTGGCGGCGAAGGCGAGGCCGAGCGTGGCGTCGACGCCGGAGAGCCGCGTCAGCGTGCCGATCGCCAGCATCGCCGAGATCGTGATCAGCGAGATCGCGCATAGTTTGATGGTGCGGCTGTATTCGCCGATCATCTTCGCCGGCGAATAACCCATCAGCAGGCCGGAGATGATGGCGGCAATCAGCATGCCGGTCCCGGTGAACGACAGATAGGTGAAGTCGAACAGCGCCGCCTCCGGCGTCGGCTTGGCGGCCACCGGCGGCACTTTGTTGATCATATTGTGCAGCTCGGGCACCTCGAATTTCCAGGCGAAGTTCGCGTTCGCCCAGCCCTTGAACGCGCCGGTGCCCCAGATCAGCATCACGATGCAGACGATGATCCACGGCAGCAGCGCGCTCCATAGCTGCGCCTGGCTGAGCTTCGTCGTATCCAGCGGCTTGGCGGGCTTCATCGTCGAAGCGGATTCATCCCGGCTGCGGAGCGCGGGCGACAGCCAGAGTTCGCGCGGTTGCCAAACTTTAAGGAACAGGATCAGGCAGCCCATCGAGATCAGCGACGCGCCGATATCGACGATCCAGGGGTTGATGAAGTTCGAGATCACGAATTGCGGGACCGCAAAGGAGACGCCGGTGACGAGAATGGCCGGCCAGATCGCGATCATGCCGCGCCAGCCGGCGAAGGCCCAGATCAGCCAGAACGGCACGATCAGCGAGAAGAACGGTAACTGCCGGCCGACCATGGCGCCGAGCACATAGGGATCAAGGCCGGTCACCGACGCCAGCCCCTGGATCGGCGTGCCGAGCGCGCCGTAAGCGACCGGCGCGGTGTTGGCGATCAGCGACAGGCCGGAGGCGGCCAGCGGCGAGAAGCCGAGACCGATCAGGACCGCGCCGGTGATCGCAACCGGCGTGCCGAAGCCGGACGCGCCTTCGAAGAACGCGCCGAACGCGAATGCGATCAGGAGAAGCTGCAGCCTGCGATCGGTGGTGACGCCGCCGATCGCTCGCTGCAACAACTCGAAGCGGCCGGTCTCGACGGTGATGCGGTAGAGGAAGATGACGTTGAGCACGATCCAGCCGATCGGGAAGAAGCCGATGACGACGCCGAGCAGCGAGGCGCGGATCGACATGCCGGCGGGCATGGTGAAGATGGCGATCGTGATGATGTTGGCGACAACAAGCGCGACGATGGCCGCGAGATGCGCCTTGACCTTGCCGCTCGCAATCAGCACCAACAGGGTGACGACGGGCACGGCGGCGGCGATCGTCGACAGTGCGGCGTTGCCAAGCGGATTATAGTGTTGGTCCCACATTGCGGTTCTCCCCACATTGTTGTTGGCGCGCCGGCGTGGATGGCCGGTCACGTGCTGAATCGATCGGCGGGAACAACCGTGGAAAAGCGGGGTTGGGCTGCCTTAAGCTTCGCCTTGGGCTCGCCAACGCTCACAACCTCGCGAAGTTCGATGGCCACCGCCCCTCGCCGCCGCAGCCATGCTAGGGTCTAGCCGAGGGCTGCGACAAGCCGTCGCAGGCGGTAAATTGCCCAGACCTTCGTAGTAGACCCCAATTCTTCCATCCTTTCAGGGCGTTAGGCCCGATTCCCCGGAGACGGTGATCTGTGAACAATATCCGCTCGACGCTCGCCACCGTGTGGCGCATGTCCGCCCCTTATTTCCGTTCCGAGGACAAGTGGGCGGGCCTGACGCTGCTCGCCGCCGTGATCGCCATTGAGCTTGCCGTCGTCGGCATCAACGTCCTGATCACGCTGTGGAACGCCCGCTTCTACAACGCCCTGCAGGACCGAAACTGGGACTCCTTCGTCAGCGAGATCATCTATTTCTGCGTCCTCGCGACAATCTTCATCGTGCTGGCGGTCTACCAGCTCTACCTCAATCAATGGCTGCAGATCCGCTGGCGGCGCTGGATGACAGCGCAATATCTCGGCGACTGGCTGCATCAGGCCAACCACTACCGGATGCAGCTTCAGGGGGATGCGGCCGACAACCCCGACCAGCGCATGACCGACGACGTCAAACTGTTCGTCGATCGCACGCTCAACATCGGCGTCGGCCTTTTGAACTCGATTGTCACGCTGGCGTCCTATGTCGTGATGCTGTGGAGCCTTTCGAACGCCGCACCGCTGCACCTGTTTGGCGAGGAATATGCAATTCCCGGCTACCTCGTCTGGGTCGCGCTAATCTATTCGGTGCTCGGCACCGTGCTAACCCATCTGATCGGCTGGCGATTGGTCGGCATCGATTTCCGGCAACAGCAATACGAAGCGGATTTTCGTTTCAATCTGGTGCGCGTCCGGGAGAACTCCGAGCAGATCGCGCTGTTGCACGGCGAGGCCGCGGAGCGCGAACGCCTGCTGGTGCGATTCGGACGCGTGGTGGAGAACTGGCTCGCCATCATGAGCCGGACCAAGAAGATAACGGCGTTCACGGCGAGCTACAATCAGGCTTCAGTGATCTTTCCCTATGTCCTGGTGGCGCCGGCCTATTTTGCGCAGAAGATCCAGCTCGGCGGCATGATGCAAACCGCGTCAGCATTTTCGAACGTGCAGGGTGCGCTTTCGTTCTTCATCTCGATCTATCGCTCGCTGGCGGAGTGGCAGGCGGTGGTCAATCGCCTCGATGGGTTCGAGGCGGGCGTCGTGGCAGCAGAAAAGCTCGCTACCAGCGATGACAGGATTCATGTCACCGCGGGAGGCGGCGGCGCGATCGACCTCAAGGGCGTGGCGCTGCGCCTGCCGAACGGAACGCCGCTGGTGAACGCGGATGGATTCACCTTGCGCAAGGGCGAGCGCACGCTGGTCACCGGCCCGTCCGGCTCCGGCAAATCCACGCTCTTCCGCGCCATCGCCGGCATCTGGCCGTTCGGCGCCGGTACGATCGCGATACCTGCCGGCGCAACACTGATGATGTTGCCGCAGCGGCCGTATTTCCCGACCGGCTCGCTGCGCAGCGCAGTCGAATATCCGGCGAAGGACGGCACGTTCACCGACAGCCAGATCAGCAGCGCGATCGAAGCGGTGGGACTGCCAAAACTCGCGTCGCAAATCGGCGAAGAAGGACACTGGAATCGCACGCTCTCGCTCGGCGAGCAGCAGCGCCTCGGGCTCGCACGCGCGCTGTTGCACGCGCCGAACTATCTGTTCCTCGACGAGGCCACCGCCTCGCTCGACGAACCTTCGGAGGCCGCGCTGTACCGCCTGGTCGAGCAGAAATTGCCGCAGACCACGATCGTCTCGATCGGCCACCGCTCGACGCTCGACGCGTTCCACGGGCGCAATGTCGTTTTCACCCGCGATGGCGACCGCTTTGCGGTTCAGGATGGAACGCGCGCCGCTGCGTCATAGGCGTGGAGCGCTCTACATCCAACGCTGCGGCCAGGGCTGGCGGCGTACCCAGCGGTGCCAGACATAGGAGAACGCGGTCAACAGCAGCGCGCCGGCCAGCACCGGCGCCAGCAGGAACGTCCACGGCAGGTTGCCTGAAACCACCAGCAGCGGGTTGATGCCCGCGGGCGGGTGAAAGGTGCCGGTCACGTACATCGCCAGAATGGAGAGGCCGACGGCCATGGCCGCGGCCCAGGCTTGCGGCCCCGTCAGTTTCAGCACGGCAAGGCCGACCAGCGCCGACACCAGATGCCCGCCGATCAAAGCGCGCGGCTGCGCCGGCGCCACCTCGGGCGATCCGATCACCAGCACGATCGAGGTGGCGAACGGAATCACCGCGAGCGGATAATGCAAAGCGAGCGAGAACCACTCCATGGCCCCGATGGCAATCGCGCCGCCGAGGCCCGCAACCGCGCCCGCCACAACGCTGCGGTGATCGTTGCGGGCGATCGCTTTCCGCATCACGCGACGCCAATTCCGTTTCATCGCGCCACCCAAAAAGAAAAGGGGCGGCAGATCGCTCTGCCGCCCCCTTGTCTTCGACAGGAAGATCTTACTTCAGGTTGGTCATCGCGGTCAGGTCAGCCGAGAGCTTGACGATGCCGGCGGCGCCGCACCAGTTCGAACCGACGCCCGACGGATTGATCGGCGTCACGAAGGTACCAAGGGTGGTTCCGTTGACGTTGCCACGAGCGGCGAAGTCGCTGGTGAAAGCGTTGCAATCACCCTTCGACAGGTTGGTGTCGGAGTAACGGAAGTCCAGCGTGAACACCTTGTAGGTGAAGCCGATGCCGATATTCCAGGTGTTGTAATCGGCGTAGTTGATGCCGTTCGGGAACGCAGCGACGCCGTAGAAGGAGTCCGAGGTGCCCAGCCACTGGCGGCCGAATTCACCCGACACATACATGCCGATGCCGCTGGCGCCGAACCAGGTGCTCGGTGCGATCGCCTTGCCGACGATCGAAGCGTAGGTGCCTTCGGCGCCGCTGTTGAGGAAGCTCGGCGTATAATAGACGTTGCCGCCCATCGAGAAGTTGTCGTTGAAGGTGTAGTTCACCTTGCCATAGACCTCGAAGAAGCTGAGGTCCTTCTTGATGACGTTGCCGTTGACCAGCTGGTTGATTTGGCACTCGTTGCTGAGCGGGACGCCCGCGAAATCGGTAGTCGCGCCGAAGCCGTAGTGGCAGGTGCCGCCCGGATACAGATAGCCCCAGGCGCCGACGTCGAAGGCGAACTGTCCGACCGTCAGGCGGGCACCGCCGTAGGCGTCGACTTCAGCCGCGGCGCGGTTGGGGAAGGAGATGCTCGCGGCGCCCAGGCCGACATAGAGCTGGAAGTCCTTGGTGACGTTGTAGCGCGGTTCGAAGTAAGCGTTGACCGACGGCTTGTGGTTGGACTGGGTGATGCCGCGGAAGATGTAGTCGTTGGTGATCCCGGCGCCGAAGGCGAAATCCCAGGGATCGAACGCCGGCGGCGGCGGCGCCTTGACGGCCTTCACCCGCAGATCCGCAGCGAGAGCCGAGCCCGATACCATTGCCAGCGCCGTTGCCAACAAAGCCAGTTTCTTCATGACGATCCCCATCCACCTTCTAGACAGTCCCGCTCCGGCCCCCCGGGGCAAACGATAAGCGGCTGCGGCCAAATGTCTTAACGCAGTCACACAGTGGGCTGAGGGGCCATTGTCGTGAAGCAAAAAAGTCAAGCAGCCGCCGCCTTTTTAGGCATTCTGCCGATTTCGATAAATCTTGTCGGCGTGTGTTGCATTCCCACAACAATTTTGGGGGTCGACCGCTCGTCGGCGCGACATTCGGAACGGCAAAAGGCGACGCCGGCGACACACCGCAGAGCGCATTTTTGCGAATCAACTTTTCCGGGAAAACACGGTCTCTGGGGCCTCGCAGGGTCCACGAAAAAGGCCGCAGCGCTGACGCTGCGGCCTTTCAAAAATTCAGCCCCTGACAGGGACCGTCTAGTTGTGGTCGCCGCCGTTGGACGAGCCGGCGGCCCATGAGGGATTGGACGGTTCCGGGCTGGCCCAGCTCGCCGCTGGAGCGGGCGCGGGTTCCGGCTCGGGAGCCGGCGCCGGCTCCGTCTTGGGAGCAGCGGGCTTGGCCGCCCTCTTCTTGGCCGCGCTCTTCTTGGCAGCCTTCTTCGGCGCAGCCTTTGATTTCTTGGCGGCCTTCTTGGCCGACTTCTTTGCGGTCTTCTTTGCAGCCTTCTTCGCCGATTTCTTCGCTGCCTTTTTCGCGGATTTCTTCTTCGCCACTACGGCCTTCTTGGCCTTTTTAGACTTCTTGGCCTTCTTACTCTTCTTCGCCATCTGGTCCTCCTGTTGACGCTGTCCATGTCTGTCGAGCGCTTCGAATAGTCCTGGGCCAGACCGGGGCGACACTTCTTCGAAGTGTCCTCCCGCTCCATCCCGTATCCAGGCACGATCTCCAGGCAGACATTTTCGCGTCTATCCCGGTGAAAAGCCGTCCCCCAACCGGCGCCCCCAGTGCAGGGCAGGCTCTCCCAGATCATGCCCTTTAGGCCGATCGATCAGTTCAATCCTGTTAACGATCCAGGCTTTGGACCTCCTGTCGCCCAATCGAGAAGCTCAATCGTGTGCACCACAGGAACTGACGTACCGCTGGCAATCTGAACCATGCATCCAATATTGCCTGCAGCGATCATGTCCGGTTTGACTGTCGCAATGTTGGCGACCTTTCGATCGCGCAACCTGCTCGCAATGTCGGGCTGGAGAATGTTGTAGGTCCCCGCCGAACCGCAACACAAATGGCTCTCCGGCACATCTTTCACCACGAATCCATTCTTGGAAAGCAATTCTTTCGGAAGGCCTGTGATTTTCTGTCCATGCTGTAGCGAACATGCCGAGTGATAGGCGATTGTGACGTCGCCTTTTTGCGTCGTTGGCGCGAGCGCGATGCCACCGAGAAACTCGGTGATATCCTTTGCCAGCGCGGAGATTTGCGCTGCGGGAGCAGCATAATCGCGATCCTCACGCAGCATGAAGCCATAGTCCTTGATAACCGTGCCGCAGCCCGATGCGGTGATCAGGATGGCATCGAGGCCGCCTTGTTCCGCTTCCTTTTTCCACACGTTGATGTTGGCGCGGGCCCGCGCCAGCGCGTCGCCGTCCTGCCCGAGGTGATGGGTGAGCGCGCCGCAGCATTGCTCGTCCTTGACCAGGACGACCTCGATGCCGTGGCGGGTCAGGAGATTGATGGCGGCCTGGTTGATGCGCGGCGCCAGCACCTGCTGGGCGCAGCCCTGCAGCAGGGCGACCCGCCCGCGCCGCTCGCCGATGGCCGGAAAGACGCTGCCGCCCGAGGGTCCTGGCGCCGGAAGGCCTTTCGGCGCGAGCGCCAGCATCGCCTTGATTCGCCGCAACAGGCCGGGTGTCGCGGCTGCGCCTGACGCCGGCAACAGGGCCGCGAACGGCCGGGCCAGCCGCGCCATGACCATGCTGGCGCGAAACAGCTTGGGCCGCGGCAGCACCAGCCCCAGCACCGCGCGCAAGGCCCGCTCGGCCAAGGGCCGCGAATAGTCCCTCTCGATCCGCACCCGTGCCTGATCGACCAGGTGCATGTAGTGCACGCCCGAGGGACAGGTGGTCATGCAGGCGAGGCAGGAGAGGCAGCGGTCGATATGCTTGACCACCTCCGCCGTCGGCGGCTTGTCCTTTTCCAGCATCTCCTTGATCAGGTAGATGCGCCCGCGCGGGCTATCGAGCTCGTCGCCGAGCAGCACATAGGTCGGACAGGTCGCGGTGCAGAAGCCGCAATGCACGCAGGCGCGCAGGATCTTGTCGGCTACGGCGATATCGGGGTCGGCGAGTTGGGCCAGGGAAAATTCGGTTTTCATGTCGCAGACCCCTTCAGCATCCGGCCGCGATTGAGGATGATCCTGGGATCGAAGCTGTGGCGCACGCGCTCGCTCAAGGCGGCAAGGCCCTCCGCTTGTGGATGGAAGACGTCGACATCGCGCCGGACCTGCTCGGACGCCCGGATCAGCGATGCGTGACCGCCGGCCGCCTCGACGCGCTGACGCACGAACGCCGCCTGCGCATCCGGCTTGGGCGGCAAGGCCGCCCAGATCAGGCCGCCGCCCCAATCATAGATCACGTCGCCCCCGGTCTCGCGCGCCAGCGCCTGGCCGAGCGCGCCGCCGGAAGCCGGCGGACAGACGATCCGCCACACCGGCCAGACGCCGAGCGCCCCGCTGGCGGCAAAGGGTTCGACGTCGCGGATGGCGCTCCAGACCGATGCCGAGGCTGCATCCTGCAGCGTATCCACGGGCCCGAACGGCGCAAGCGTCTTGGCCAGCGAAGCCGCGCGGTCCGCGACCGAGGCCGCGATGCCTTCGAGCCGCAGCAGCGTGACCGCCCGCCCCTGCGCCGACAGACCTGCAAGTACGCCGGTCGCGGGACGGAACGCCGAATTCGGCAGATGCGCCGCACCCGAGACGTCGTAGGGCGAGCCGAGCGCCGCGGTCATCGCCCGATTCGCGACGACATCGTCGAGCCCGGAGAGCACCAGCGTGCGCTCGCTCTCAGGTCTAGGCATCACCTTGAGCGTGACTTCCGTCATCACCGCCAGCGTACCCCACGATCCCGCCAGGAGCTTGCAGAGATCGTAGCCGGTGACGTTCTTCACCACCCTGCCCCCGGTTTTAAAACTGTCGCCGAAGCCAGACACCGCATGCGCACCGAGGAGATGGTCGCGCGCCCCGCCCGCCCGGATCCGGCGGGGACCGGCGAGGCCAGCGCCGATCATGCCGCCGATGGTCCCACTGCCCGATGCGCCAAGCAGAGACGACGTGTCCATCGGCTCGAAGGCGAATTGCTGGTTCTTGGAATCGATCAGCGACTGCACGTCGGCGAGCGGGGCGCCTGATTGCACCGTGATGATCAGCTCGTTCGGCTCGTAGGAAGAAACCGCGTTCAGCGCCGACACGTCGAGCACCGCGTTGGTCGCCATCGGATGACCGATAGCGCGCCTGGTGCCATGGCCGATGATCTCCAGCGGCTGCTCGCTGGCGATCGCCGCGCGCACGACCTCTTCGACATCCTTGGCGTCTCGTACTTTCAGGGTGTCCACAAGGTTCCGCCTCTCGTCCCTCTCTCAAGCGGGCCGCCGTCCGGAGGCCGCCCATCCTATCCCTTCTAAAGCGATGGATGGCGGAGACAAGTGCGCCTGCGTCCGCTGCAGGCCAAGCGCGAATGCGGTCACCCTATCCGATGGACGAACCGCATGCGGTCATCGATTACGATAGTTCAAGTCCAGCCAATCGCCATTCTTCACGCGTTGTCTCACAGGAACGATCTCGTGGCCGAACCTCCGACCTAGTTGTTCGCCCAAGACTTCCCCGGAAGCCGCGTCAAGATGGACGACCCAGGACGCGAACGGTTCAACGCCATTCCGATCTCCCGGTGTCAAGACCTCCCAGATGTGCGGATGGTCTATGAAGGATCTCAGTGTCATCGATCCCAGAGATGATGGTGTCAATCCGAAAGGAACGGGTAGGCTCGCCATGATCGCAGCGATGTCGGTGCTGTCGAGCCACGTCTCGGGCAAGCGCATCGCTTTCATCAGATCATCTATTTCATAAGACGGGGCTGAACTGCCGCGGAACGACAACCTGCCGTCTTCCATGAGTACGGCCTCCACCATGTCGCCACTGTCACCGTAGCGCCATCGCGCCTGCCAAATGCCACGACCGTCAGAGAGCCGGAAACCGTAGGTCGACAGCATCGTCAGGCTCCAGGGCGCCTTGAACTGCGCCATGAACGGGACGATGAGATCCAGAGCTTCGCGTGCACTGAGATATGGTTGCGGCAGCGCGATCTGTCGATCTGGCGGAAGCCGAAGCCGCTTCGCTACGCTGGCGGGCTTGGTACCGAGCTTGCGACCACCCTGTTTGAGGAGGTCCTGCGTCCGTTCCTGTGCCAGTTCCGGGGAGAGCCACCTGTAGGCAGGAAGCCCGAGCAGTTCGGCAAACCGATACGCTGGCTCCTCTCGCACCGCTTCCTCTCGATCCAACGAACGAAGCAGCGGCTCCAGCAAGTGCGACGTGACGAGCGGCGCAAGCGCGAGCGGATCGTATTGATCAAGCTCGACAGCCGGGTGCGGGTCCCACCAGCACGCAAACTGGACCAGGGAACGCTCCGTGTGGGCGAGCGCGAAGCTCCAGCCATGGTCCTCGGCATAAAAATAGTAAAGGACCGGACAGCGGGTCAGCTTCGAAAGATAATCGGCGAAACGCGCCTCGCCCCGGTACATCACCGATTTAGGATACGGAACGAAGGTCAGCCATCCGTTCGCCGGTCCAAATACGACGCCGCTGACTTTGGCTTGGCGCAGCACCTTCTGCACATCAGGACCTTCGCCGAGGCGAATATGATAGCTGGTGCTAAACTCGCTCATCGCAGACGTGGGCTCTTCTAGAACCGCGGCAAATCCGGAAACGCCAGCTTGCCGCCGTGCACATGCATGCGGCCGAGTTCGGCGCAGCGGTGCAGGGTCGGAAACACTTTGCCGGGGTTGAGCAGGCCCTGCGCGTCGAAGGCGCATTTCAGGCGCTGCTGCTGGTTGAGGTCTACTTCCGAAAACATCTCCGGCATCAAATCGCGCTTCTCGATGCCGACGCCATGCTCGCCGGTGAGCACGCCGCCGAATTCGACGCAGGCACGCAGGATATCGGCGCCGAAGGCTTCCGCCCGTTCGATCTCGCCGGGCTTGTTGGCGTCGTAGAGGATCAGCGGATGCAGGTTGCCGTCGCCGGCGTGAAAGACGTTGGCGACGCCGAGCTGGTATTTTTCCGAGAGGTCGCGGATGCGCGCCAGCGCCTTCGGCAGCGCGCCGCGCGGGATGGTGCCGTCCATGCAGAGATAGTCGGGCGATATCCGCCCGACCGCCGGGAATGCCGCCTTGCGGCCGGCCCAGAACAGATTGCGCTCGGCCTCGGAGGTGGAGATCTGGCAGGTGGTCGAGCCACAGGCTTGCGCGATCGTCTCGACGCGCTTGATCAGTTCGTCGACCTCGACGCTGGGGCCATCGAGCTCAATGATCAACAGCGCCTCGACATCGAGCGGATAGCCGGCGTGAACAAAAGCCTCCGCAGCATGGATCGCGGGCTTGTCCATCATCTCCATGCCGCCGGGAATGATGCCGGCGCCGATGATCCGCGCCACGCATTCGCCGGCGGCTTCGACCTCGGCGAAGCCGACCATCAGCGCCCGCGCCGTCTCCGGCTTCTGCAGGATGCGCACCGTGATCTCGGTGATGACACCGAGCAGGCCTTCGGACCCGGTGATGATGCCCATCAGGTCGTAGCCGGAGTTCTCCGCCGCTTTGCCGCCGATGCGCAGGATCTCGCCCGACATCAGCACGATCTCGCAGCCGAGCACATTGTTGGTGGTCATGCCGTATTTCAGGCAATGCACACCTCCGGAATTTTCCGCGACATTGCCGCCGATCGAGCATGCAATTTGGGACGACGGATCGGGCGCATAGTAGAAGCCGGCATGCGCCACCGCCTGGCTGATGGCGAGGTTGGTAACGCCGGGTTCGGTCACCACCACACGGTTGTCGAAATCGATCTCGCGGATGCGCTTGAACTTGCCGAGCCCCAGCAGCACGCCGTCGACCAGCGGCAGCGCGCCGCCGGACAGCGACGTGCCGGAACCGCGCGGCACCACCTTGATGCCCTGCTCGAAGCAATATTTCAGGACCTGCGAGACCTGCTCGGTGGTGTCGGGGAGCACCACGACCATCGGGGGTTGCCGATAGGCGGTGAGGCCATCGGATTCATAGACCTGCATTTCGGCCGCACTGTCGATGACGCCCTCGCCGGGCACGATCGCGCGCAGGGCCGCCACGATCTCGCCGCGACGGCCAAGAACCGCCTGATCGGCAGCCGGCATCATGATGGCCATGCGTGTCCCTCCAAGCCTCGCAACGATTTATGATGGCAAATCAAGCACGTCTACCAAGGTTTGGGTAGGTTATCCGAAGGTTGCATTGCGGCGCGTCAAACGTCAGTTCTCTCTGGGACAAGTCGGCAATGGTGAAACCTGTCAAGGTTTCGTGGCTTGTCCAATCCAAGCGGGCCTGCCACAAGAAATCCGCCTCCTGGGAAGAAACGAAGAGCACCACATGAAAACATCGACTTTGAGCGCGCTGGTTGTCGTTACCTCACTGGCCACGGCGCCTGGCGCGCTGGCGCAGGACGCTGCCGCCGGCAAGACCTCGTTCAACAAATGCCTGGCCTGCCACGCCATTGGCGACGGCGCCAAGAACAAGGTCGGACCGGTGCTGAACGGGCTCGATGGCCGCAAGTCCGGCACCATCGAGGGCTACTCCTATTCGGACGCCAACAAGAATTCCGGCATCACCTGGAACAAGGATGTCTTCCTCGAATACATCAAGGACCCCAAGGCAAAGATACCCGGCACCAAGATGATCTTCGCCGGCATCAAGAACGAGAAAGAGGCCGGTGATCTCTGGGCCTACATCGCGCAGTACGACAAGGACGGCAAGACGAAGTAAGGGCTGGGCCTGATGGTTCTCCCGGCGATGCACGGCGTCGTCCGGAGACGCGTTCGATGTACTTTCCGTCATGGCCGGGCTTGTCCCGGCCATCCACGTCTTTCTTGCCTGCTGAAGCAGAGACGTGGATGCCCGGCACAAGGCCGGGCATGACGAGCGGATGCACTATGCCCTTGCGGCCCGCGCCAGCCCTTTCAAGCCAGCGTGTGCACGATCACGGGTCCGGCCATGGCGGTCGCCGGCCCGGTCAACAGCGGCGCCAGGTCGTGCTCGATCCATGCCAGCGCGCGCTTGTTGGATTCCTCGGCGGCTGCAAAATTGTTGAACAGGCTGATCGCGATCACCGTGTCGTCGGGCGCATAGACCACGTAGTAGCCCATGAATCCCTCGACCCCACTGATGACTGGGATCGCGCCCTCCTTGATCCGGCGTGTCAGTTCTTCGGCCTTGCCGGCCTTGGCCTTGCCCTGACGAATGGCGGCGTACATGGGGCTCTCCCTCGAAGGTCGGCTGCCCGATATCGCAATTTCCAAAGCTTCATCCCGCGGGACGAGCAGCGGAATCCCGCGCGCACCGATCGTAGCCCACCCGGGGCCGTGAGGCACGCATGGTCTCATCGTCCTTGATCGCGCAATAATCGGATTCTCGAACGGCTCAATGGGCCGCGGCTGTCGCACTCGGCGCCGCCGCCGAGATCATCGCCTCGACCTCGGCAATGACGAGATCGGGAACCGCTTGCTGGACCATGTGGCCGACATCCGGCAGCACCATCAGTTTCACGTTCGGCGCAGCCGCTGCGAACGGCCGTGAATGTCGGTCGGTCGACACCGTCTTGTCGGCATCGCCGGTGATGATGGTGACGGGTGCCTTGATCTCGCCGTAGCGCGGCGCCTGCTCGGCCACCGCCGCCTTCAGCGTCACCAGATCGCGCGCATTGGCGATGAATTCGCGCGGGCGCAGCAACAGCGGCGTGGCGGTGTTTTTGACAAAGCCGTCCGGCATGGTCTGCGGCAGGAACACGCCCCGCGCGCCCGGCTCCGCCAACAGGAGGCCGAGCGGCAGCGTGATGGTGTAGGCGAATAGCGGGCCGATCACCGGCGTGGCGATCAGCCTGTTGTAGCGCCCGACGCCGCCGGGCCACGGATAGGCCACCGGCGCCAGCATCAGAAGGCCGGCGACGGTTTGCGGGTAATCCAGCGCGATCCGCGCCCCCAGCGCGCCGGCCCAGGAATGCACCACAAGGATCGCCTCGCCGACGCCGAGCCTGGCCAGCGCCTCACTGATCATGCGGGCCTGAATTTCGGGCGTGGAGTCCTCAAGCCGGGCGCGAGTGCTCCAGCCATGCCCGGGACGATCGATCAGGAGCACGCGGTGCTTCCTGGCCAGCAGTTCCCCGACCGGCTGCCGCATCACTTCGAGGTTGGAACTCGCGCCATGCAACATCACGACCGGCGGGCCGGCCGCATCCCGCGGACCGATATCGAGGATATGGAGGGCCCCGCCGGTCACCTCGATCATCCTGCCCTGGGGCGGATGGGCCCGCTGCGCGAGAAAGACGCCGATTTGCGTGACCAGCGCCAGCACCAGCAGCGCCGTCACTGCAATCACGACTACCATCTGAAATTTCCGACTGATCTTTTGCACCTGCGAGCTACGGCTCGGGCCGGCGCAGGTTTCGGACGTTGTCCACAGAGGGACGATCCTGTGGATAGCGGGGTCATACTGACGTCATCGGCAGGTTTGTACAGTGCCGTTGCCACTTTCGCCATGTGTGCGCGTGCCTGATTGGGGGGTAGCCGGGCGCCTTACCCAACATCCACAGGAACAGGGCCGCTCACTACAAATTGTTCCAGCGTAAACCGGAGGAATGCCATGATTTCCGACGCAAGCGAAGCCGCCATCGATCAGATCGTAGCGAGTTGCAATGGCGACATCCGCGGCGCACTCAAGGCGCTGTTGCGGGTCAATGAGCAGCTTGAGACGGAATTGGCGCAAATCTACGCGGCAGTCGGTCTCGATGGTCTCGCCCGCGGCAGCAACGCCGTACACTAGAGCTTTGGGCCGCCGCGTTTCCTGACGCGAACGGCTCGAATATGGCTAGTCGGATTTATTCTCGTCGTCCTGCGTGTTCGCGGGCGGTTCTTGCACCGCCGGACATTGGGGGATGGTCGAACGGGCCAGCTTGGCGTCGCTGCGCGACTGGTAGGGTCCGGTTCCGAACCAGATATTCCCGCCGACCTGGGCGTTGATCACGGGATTGCTCGTCACAATCTCGCATTTGCCGGTGGCGTGGTCGCCAACCACCCAATAGCCGCCTTGTGCCAAAGCGCAAGTTTTGGCCGCGACTATCATCGCGCCTGCCAGCAGCAATGATTTCATGGCTCGCTCCTGTACGCAGTCAGCCGACAACAACGCTTCGGCGGAGCTACGTTCCTTCCTGAAGTAATTCGTCGGGAATCAGGGTTAACCGCAAGAGTTCAGATATCGCGGCCTTCGACCTTTTCGGTCAGCGTCTTGACCAGTTCCGGCACCTTCTCGAGATGCGGATTGACGGCCAGCGCCTTGCGGAAAGCTTCCAGCGCGCGCCTTTCGTCGCCGATTTCCTGCATGATCATGCCGAGGCCTGCCAGCGCACCGAAATGTCGGGGCTCGCGGATCAGCACCTGCCGGATGTCATCCAGCGAACGGGTGTAATCGTTCTTCAGGTAGTACAGCGTCGCGCGCCGGTTCCACGCCTCGGTATAATCCGGACGGAGCTTGACGACGGAGTCGAGCAGCTTCAGCGCGACGTCGATTTTCTGCGCATCCATCGCGGCCTTGGCGCGCAGCATCAACAGCGCAGCCGTGTCGCTCGGGGTCTGCATCCACAGCGCCCAGATCCGCGCCTCGACGTGCTTGGCGCTGGCCTCATCCGGGGCGGCCTTCAGCGCGCCGAACAGGAAATCCAGCCCGCGGGTGCGATCGGCGCCGACCTTGGGAAGCTTGCTCGGCGCTTCCGGCAATTTCTTCTGGGCTTTCGGCGGGGGAACGACCTGGGTGTTGTTCTGGGCAAAAGCGGCCGCCGGCACGGCTGTCATGACAGCGGCTGTTATCACGATTCGGCAGTTACGGGCGCCTGGGAATCTCAAAGCCATGGCGCAAGTCTAGACGCGCAAAATCGCGCCGCAAAGCGGCACGTCATATCAAAGACATGTGAAACGAAGAAAAAAGCGCCTCGGCGTCCCGGGCTTAGCCTTGCGTTCCAGGCTTAGCCTTGGCGAGCCTTGAAGCGGCGCTGCACCTTGTTGATCACGTAAACCCGGCCCTTGCGGCGGACCAGACGGTTGTTGCGGTGGCGACCACGCAGCGATTTCAAGGAGTTACGGACCTTCATGGGACAATCCTGATGCTTCGAAAGGCCGTGCTGGAGGCCCGAACCTGAGCTACCCGAAAGTGGCAAAATGGGATTTACCCCGAAAAGCGGCCATCCGCCCGGGATGGGGCGGGTTCTAAGGAAGGCGGCACCGGATGTCAATTCCGAATGGGGCCGCTTTCGGGTCCATCTACCGTTCCGGACCTAGCGTCGGACAGCCCGGCTTCCGGAAGAACTCCCCGCAATCACTGGCAAAACAGGTCACGCGGGAATTCGACCAAGGCCTCGCCGGTCGCGACCTTTTCACCCGCCTGGTTCTTCACCACCACGTCGATCAACACCCAGCGGGATTTTTCGGTCGTCTGCTTGGCCTTGATGATTCCAGAGGGCTGGATGGTGTCGCCGGGCCGGACCGGCTTGACCCAGCGCGTCTCCAGCCGCCGGTGGACCGCGCCGGCGGGGCAGGCCCAATCCGTGATCATCCGTGAGATCAGGCCGAAATTGTTCATGCCGTGCATGATGATGCCGCCGAAATTGGTCTTGCCGAAGTTGCCCTTCATGTAGTCGTCGTCGAGATGCAGCGGGTTGTAGTCGAGCGAGGCATCGCAGAACAGGCGGATGGACTCGCGCGAGACCGCGAATTTCGGGCCGTCGATGACGTCGCCGGCGGAGAGATTGTCGAATGTAGCGGTCATTGATCGCTCCCTCTCACATCGGCCGAATCGTCCAGCCACGGCCGGAGCAGATTACGTCACCCTTCCGATTGAAGAAGACATTGTCGTGCACCACGAACAGCCGTTCGCGCTTGATGAACTTGTCGAGCGCGCGGGCCTGCAGGGTGATGACGTCGCCCGGGCGCGCCGGAATGTTGTAGCTCCAGGACTGGCCGGCATTGACGGTTCCGGGCGAGCGCATCCAGTCGTCCGCCGGCGTGCAGGAAAACATCAAGAGGATGTGGATCGAGGGCGGCGCGATCAGTCCGCCATAGCGGGTGGTCCTGGCGTAGGCCTCGTCGAAATAGATCGGGTGATCCTCGCCGACCGATTTGCAGTACAGCTCGATCGCCTCCTTGGTCAGCGTATAGGGGATGGTCTTGCGCGGCTCGCCGGGAACGATGTCGTCCCAGACCTTGCGCAAATTGGCGTCTTTCCAGAAATCGGTCTCGAAGGCCTCGGCCTGCGCCATGCCACACTCCCTTACTTTCTATTCTCCGCTGTTTATTTTCTGCCGTCTTGCGGAATTCGTTATATAGTATAATCAATTTTCCAGACCCAAAAATCAAGTCGGCGGGAAACCCCATATGCCCAAGCTCAAGCTGCCCGATATCGAAAAGGTCGTCGCGATCGACATCCATACCCATGCGGAAGAACCGTGCGGCCTGCATGGCGACGACGGCTATGACGACTTCCAGGAGCGCATGGCCGAGTACTTCAAATCGCCGCACAAGCATCCGCCGACCGTGCCGGAGACTGCGGCCTACTACCGCTCGAAGAATATCGCGGCCGTGATCTTCCCTGTTGATGCCGAGCGCGAGACCGGATTCCGCCGCTACAACAATTACGAAATGCTGGAGGTGGCTTCCGACCATCTCGACGTCCTCATCCCCTTCGTGTCAATCGATCCGCACAAGGGCAAGCTCGGCGTGCGGGAAGCACGCAAGCTGATCGAGGAATACGGCGTCCGCGGCTTCAAATTCCATCCGACCATGCAGGGCTTTTACGCCAACGACCGCATGGCCTATCCGCTCTATGAAGCGATCAACGATGGCGGCGCGATCGCGCTGTTTCACACCGGCCAGACCGGCGTCGGCTCAGGCATGCCCGGCGGCATGGGGATGCGGCTGAAATATTCCAACCCGATGTACATGGACGACGTCGCGGCGGATTTTCCCGATCTGAAGATCATCCTCGCACATCCCTCCTTCCCCTGGCAGGAAGAGGCGCTGTCGGTCGCGACCCACAAGCCGAACGTCTATATCGATCTCTCCGGCTGGTCGCCGAAATATTTCCCGCCGATCCTGGTGCGCTACATCAATTCGATTTTGCAGGACAAGATGCTGTTCGGCTCGGACTGGCCGGTGATCACGCCGGACCGCTGGCTGGCGGATTTTGCAAAACTCGAGATCCGCGAGGAGATCCGGCCGAAGGTGATGAAGGCCAACGCGCGGAAGATTTTGGGAATCTAAAAGAGTATCATCGGCGGCAACCTGCGAGGTGATCGATGACGAACTTCGCCAGAATTGCCGCCCTGCTCGCCGCGCTCCTGATCTGGGGCGCGGGCGTGAACTCTGTGCTGGCGGCCGACAGGCCGCCGCGCCTTGTCGAATTCCAAAGCCCGCTGGTGGGCGGTCCGCAAGCGTTGCAGGGTTACCTGCGATTGCCCGATGGCCCCGGCCCTTCGCCTGCGGTCGTGCTGTTGCACGGCTGCGGCGGCGGCTGGCGGGGACTCGACGAGCGCTGGGGCAAGCTGCTTGCGGCGTGGGGCTATGTCACGCTGACTGTGGACTCCTTCGGAACACGCGGCATCACGAGCGCCTGTACGGGACCGCCGCCACCGACCCTGTATGATGCCTACCGCGCACTGAATTTCATCGTCGGACAGTCATCGGTCGACCCGGACCGCGTGGCCGTGGTGGGATTTTCACAAGGCGCAATGCTGGCGTTGCATGCTGTCGAGCACGGCGCGATCGAACGCAGTTCGAAAGAAAAATTCCGCGCGGCGATCGGCTTCTATCCGCCTTGCCTCGGCCTCAAAGGCAACATGACGGTGCCGACCCTGATTCTGGTCGGCGAGCTCGACGACTGGACGCCGGCGAACGAGTGTCGCAACCTTGCCGAAGGCCGTGACGACTGGGGTATCTCACGCGAGAAGGGCCAGGGGATTCCGATCGAACTCACCGTCTATCCCGGCGCCTATCATGATTTCGACGTGCCGCATTTCCGCACGCCCCAAAAGTTCCTGGGCCATCACCTTGAATTCAACGAGGAGGCGCGGGATCGATCGGTCGACGCCGTACGGAAATTCCTGCATGCGACCATCGGCGAAAAAGAGAAGCAACCGTGACCATCAAAGCCATTGTCTTCGACGCCTATGGCACGCTTTACGACGTCCAGTCGGTGGCCGACGTCACCGAGGACGCGTTTCCCGGCTATGGCGAGATCATCACCCAGGTCTGGCGCATCAAGCAGCTCGAATATACCTGGCTGCGCTCGCTGATGCGGCGCTACCAGGATTTCTCTGACGTGACACGCGACTCGCTGGCCTACACGCTTGCGAGCCTCGGGCTCGAATATGACGACGAGACTTTCGCGCGCATCATCGACAAATATCTGCATCTCGATCCCTATCCGGATGCGCTTGCGGCATTATCGGCAATGAAGGATCGCAAGCTCGCGATCCTGTCCAACGGCAGCCCCGATATGCTCAACGCGCTGGTGAAGAACAGCGGGCTCGACCAACTGCTCGACGCAGTCATCAGCGTCGACGCCAAAAAGATTTTCAAGCCCAGCCCCGAAGCCTACATGCTGATCGAGGAAGTGCTGCAGGTGCCGCCTGCCGAGGTGCTGTTCATCTCGGCCAACCCATGGGACGCCTGCGGCGCCAAGGCGTTCGGGCTCAACGTCGCCTGGATCGAGCGGGTGACGCCGGAAGCGATGGCGCTGGCCTGCCTCGAAAGCGAGACACTGCCGCCATTGACGATGTTTTGGGCGTTGCGTACCCAGATGGATGAGCTTGGCGTGACGCCGGATCATCGCATCCGCGGTCTCGCCGAACTCCCCGCCCTGGTGTCTGTCCAAAGGTCCTGAAATGAGCCTTGAGTCCGTCCGCGCCTTCTTCGCAGAAAAGGCGCCCGATATCTCCGTGATCGAATCCCAAATGAGTTCGGCGACCGTTGCGCTGGCGGCGGAAGCTTACGGCGTCGAGCCGGCGCGCATTGCGAAGACGCTGTCCTTAAGGATCGGCGAGCGCATGGTGCTGATCGTGGCGGCAGGCACGTCGCGGATGGACAACAAGAAGGTGAAGGCGCTGTTCGGTGGAAAGCCGAAGATGCTCGGCCTCGACGAGGTCGCCGAGATCACCGGGCATGAGGTCGGCGGCGTCTGTCCGTTCGGATTGAAAACGCCGCTGCCGATCTATTGCGATGTTTCGCTGAAGGCGTTCGACATCGTGGTGCCGGCCGCGGGCTCAACCCACAGCGCGGTGAAAATTACCCCTGAGCGCATGGCGGAACTGACGGCGGCCGAATGGGTCGACGTCTGCGAGACCAGGCCAGTTGAGGCCGCGTCGGCGGTCTAGAGTCTGACGCGTTTTCTTGACGCGACCGGTCTCCACTTCGCTTGAAAACGCTTTAGTCGTATTCGTCGAAGTACGGCCTCGGCGGGGGCAACGCTTCTCGCTGCATTTGCTGCGGCGCGCGGCCGCGCGGCGCCTGCTGCGGCACACGCTGCCCTGGCGCACGATTGACCTGCTGCTGCTCGGCGCTCGATTCGAACACCGCGCGGCAATTGCTGGAGAGCTGCGGCGTGTTATGCCGCAAGCAAGCCACGATCCGACTGACATCCGGAATCTGGTCGCCGCAGAGCCGCCACACATCGGGCGTGCAGGCCATCTGCTGTTCCCAGGTTCCGCGATATTCCTGCGAGAATGCTGGTGCGATGCCGCCGATCGCTATGGCAAGGCCGAGGACAATCCGCTGCGTTCGCATGCACGGGTCCTTTCTTTGTGTTTTCAGTTAGGCGCGGACGTTTCCGCGCGGTGATGATGCATCAAGCCTGCTGGATGAATGCGGCCACGCGACGTTGGTGCGAACAAAAAAATGTGAAGCGAGTTCCCTACTCCACCTTGCCGATTTTCTTCACGGCTGCGACCAGCCGGGCGCTGTCTTCCGCGACGAATTTTGCAAACTCCGGCGCGTCGAGATAGGCCACCGGGCTACCGGCGGTTTCATATGTCTTCACCACCTCGGGCGCCTTCACCGCTTCCGCCATCGCTTCGCGCAGCCGGGTCATGATCGGCGCCGGCAGCGCGCTTTGCGCGAACAGTCCGGCCCAGATGTAGAACTCGACATCCTTGTAGCCGAGTTCCTTGAAGGTCGGCAGATCGGGAAAACTCTTGATGCGCTCGGCGCCCCAATTGGCGAGCACGCGCATCTTGCCGTCATCGACCTGCTGCTTCAGCGTGCCCGGCGCTGACGCCACCGCTTGAATGGTGCCGCTCAAGAGCGCGGTCAGCGCCGGACCGGCGCCGCGGAACGGCACGTGCAGCAGCTTGATGCCGGCGCTCGCTGCAAACATCTCCATCGCCACATGCAGCGTGCCGTAGGGCCCGGACGAGCCGTAGGGAATTTGTCCGGGACGCTTCTTGGCGTCGTCGACGAACTCCTGCAGCGTCTTCCACGGCGCCGAGGCCGGTACCGCGAGCAGCGTCGGATCGGCGAGCACGCGCGCGATCGGCGCGAATTGCGAGACTTCATACGCCACCGGCCGGTCGAACAGCCGATCGGCCTCGGGGAGCACCGCGAGCGAAGATAGTGTCATCAATAGCGTATGCCCGTCGGGCTCGGCGCGTGCCGCCGCCGCGTTGCCGACCGATCCGCCGCCGCCACCGGCGCGGTTGTCGACGATGACGGGCTTGCCGAGGATCCGCTCCAGCGCCTGCGCCACCGGCCGCGCGGCGAGATCAGCCTGGCCGCCCGGCGGGAATGGGACGATCATGGTGATGTTGCGGGAAGGGTATGGGGCTTGGGCTGACGCGGCTCTGGAGAGCGCGGTCTGCGCCAGCGGCAGCGCGGCTGCCGCCTTGAGAAGTTCGCGGCGGTTCATTGGTGAGGGCCTCCCGATTTATTTTCGTTATTGGGGGCAGCCTAGCCGATACAAGGCATCTGGCGATAGTGCGCGTCGTCTCACCCTCCCCTGGAGGGGGAGGATGAAGATCAACGCCTAGCCGTTCCTCCGCTTCTTCGCCTTCGCAAAATGCTTCGCGAGAAAATCCGCCAGCACCTCCACCCGCGCGGGTCGCGGGCCGCCGGGTGGCGTCACCAGATGCACGGCGCCTTCGGGCTGGTGCCAGCCTTTCAGGATCACCTCGACTTCGCCGGATGCGATGGCGTCGCCGATGATGAAGTCGGGCAGATCGGCGATGCCGAGGCCGGCGATGACGGACGGCAACAGTGCCTCGCCATTGTTGACGCGGAGCTGGCCTGCGGGGCGCACGCTGGCCTGCTCGCCTGAGGCGTTGGTGTAATGCCAGACATTTGCAGTCGAGAGATAGGCGTAGCCGAAGCATTTGTGCTGGGCCAGATGCATCGGGTGTGTCGGCCGGCCGTGGCGCTTTAAATAGGATGGCGCCGCCACGGTGTAGCGCGGCATCGCGCAGAGCCGCCGCGCGATCAGCGAAGAATCCGGCAGGCGCGCGATGCGCAGGCCGGCATCGAAACCCTCCCCGATCAGGTCGACGGTTGCATCGCTCAGGTGCAGATCGATCGAGACCTCCGGGTAAGCGGCGAGAAATTCCGGCAGGATCGGCGCTATCGCCTTGACGCCGAACGTCATCGGCACTGCGAGCCGCACCAGCCCGCGCGGCGCCATCGATTGCGACAAGGCCTCGTTCTCGGCGTCCTCGCCATCGGCCAGGAGGCGCGCCGCGCGCTCGGCCAGCCTCTGCCCGGCATCGGTCAGCGCCAGCCGCCGCGAAGTGCGGTTGAACAGCCGCGCGCCGAGCCGCTGCTCCAGCCGGCTGACCGCCTTGGACACGGTCGCCTTGGACAGCGCGAGCTCGGTCGCGGCCGATGCAAACGACCGCAATTCCACGACTTTTGCGAAAATCGCCAGCGCCTCGAAATCCGGGAGCTTTGACATGCGGCCACCCCTGAAGGTCATTTTTGGAAACAATGAGTTTCAATAGTTTCTATTTCTATACCACGGTCGGCGGCATATCCAAGGGACATCGGGAATTCAAGCAATGGAGAATCCAATGACCAAGAAGCTCTCAGGCAAGGTAGCCCTCGTCACCGGCGGTTCGCGCGGCATCGGCGCGGCCAGCGCCCGCGCCCTCGCGGAACAAGGTGCCAACGTCGCCATCAGCTATGTCGCCTCTCCCGACAAGGCCGAGGCTGTCGTCACCGAGCTGAAGGCCAAGGGCGTCAATGCCCGCGCCTACAAGGCCGACCAGGCCTCCTCCGTCGACGTCGATCAACTCGTGAAAAACGTCGCCAAGGATTTCGGCCGCCTCGACATCCTCGTCAACAATGCCGGCGTTGCCGTCGGCGGCGCGGTCGATGATCCCAATGCGGATACCGCGGCATTGGCCCGGCAGAGCGCGGTGAATGTCGACGGCGTCATTACTGCGATCCGCGCGGCGGCAAAGCTGATGGGCGAAGGCGGCCGCATCGTGACGATCGGCTCCGATATCGCGACCCGCGCCTCGTTCCCCGGCCTCGCCGACTACGCCGCCACCAAGGCGGCCGTCGTTGGCTACACCAAGGGCGCGGCGCGCGACCTCGGACCGCGCGGCATCACCGTCAACGTGCTGCAGCCAGGCTCGATCGACACCGACTTGAACCCGGACGACGACCGCGATTTTGCCGCCCTGCAGCGCAAGCAGCACGCGCTGCAACGCTTCGGCAAGCCGGAAGAGATCGCCGCCGGCGTCGTTTTCCTCGCGAGCCCCGAAGCCTCCTTCGTGACCGGCACCGTGCTCAACGTCGACGGCGGCTTCGGCGCGTAATTCAAATCCAGCGAGGCCGGGCGCATGCCGCCCGGCTTCCTAATTCAAAGAACTTTCAACGAAGGAATATCCCATGATCGAACTTAGACCTTTTGCAAAGCTCGGCAGCGCTGATCACGGCTGGCTGAAAGCAAAACATCACTTCTCGTTCGGCAGCCACTATGATCCCGACAATATGGGCCACGGCTCCTTGCGGGTGTGGAACGATGACGAGATTGCGCCGAACACCGGCTTTCCCGCCCATCCGCACGCCAACATGGAAATCATCACTTATGTCCGCGAAGGCGCGATCACGCATCAGGACTCGCTCGGCAACAAGGGCCGCACTGAAGCCGGCGACGTGCAGGTGATGAGCGCCGGCAGCGGCATTCGTCATTCCGAATACAATCTGGAGCCTTCGAAGGCCAAGATCTTCCAGATCTGGATCGAGCCGACGACGACGGGCGGCCAGCCGACTTGGGGCGCCAAACCGTTTCCGAAGTCGGATCGCTCCGGCAAGCTCGTCACCATCGCCAGCGGCATTGAAGGCGACAAGGACGCGCTGCCGATCCGCGCCAATGCGCGGGTGCTCGCCACAACGCTGAAGGCCGGCGATAGCGCGGAATATTCCGCGGAGAAGGCGCGGCATCTCTATCTGGTGCCGGCGGCCGGCAGCGTCGAAGTCAACGGCGTGCGCGTCAACGCCCGCGATGGCGCCGCGATCAGCGACGAGGCGAAGCTGACGATTACCGCGCTGGAAGATTCCGAACTGGTGCTGGTCGACGCGGCGTAACTCCACTCGTCATGCCCGGGCTTGACCCGGGCATCCATCCCTCTTCGCAAGACTCAAGGCGAGGGATTGCCGGGTCAAGCCCGGCAATGACAGCTCAACAACCAACAACACCTCTTGCAAACTCAAAGGAAAAGCCATCATGGCCAAAGTTCTCGTGCTCTATTATTCCGCCTACGGTCACATCGAGGCGATGGCGAATGCCGTCGCCGAAGGCGCTCGCAAGGCCGGCGCCACTGTCGATATCAAGCGTGTACCGGAGCTGGTGCCCGAAGCCGTTGCCAAGGCCTCGCATTACAAGCTCGACCAGGCCGCGCCGATCGCCAAGATCGAGGACCTCGTCAATTACGACGCGATCGTCATCGGCACCGGCACGCGTTTCGGCCGGATGGCGTCGCAGATGGCGAACTTCCTCGATCAGGCCGGCGGTCTCTGGGCCAAGGGCGCACTGCACGGAAAGGTCGGCGGCGCCTTTACGTCAACGGCGACCCAGCATGGCGGGCAGGAAACCACGCTGTTCTCGATCATCACCAATTTGCTGCACTTCGGCATGACGGTGGTCGGCCTGAACTACGGCTTTGCCGGCCAGATGAAGCTCGACGAAGTCACCGGCGGCGCGCCTTACGGCGCCACCACGATCACCGGTGGCGACGGCAGCCGCCAGCCGAGCGAAAACGAACTCGCCGGCGCGCGCTATCAAGGACGCGTGATCGCCGAGACCGCGAGCAAACTGCATGGCTGATGCGATACGGGCGGCATTCTCATTCGGGAATGCCGCCCTATCTCGTCCCTCAGGGGACGACGGAAAGAACGATGGTCGAAATTCTCTTTCTCGCTCAACTGGCGCGCCGGCCGCTGCAGGCCATGGCAAGGCGCTGGTGGTGCAGAAGCCTGTACAGCGCCTCGCGCGGACAGCGGCGCTGCCGGGAGTGCACGAAATCGTGAGCCGCGGTTTCTAGAGCTTCGGTTCTGATTGAATCAGAACCGAAGCTCTAGATTCTTTTTTTGGCGCGTTTTCTTCACGCGAACCGGTTCCCACTTCGCTCGAAAACGCTATTAGAGGCCGCGTGAATTCGTGATACGCCTTCTGCCTTCACGGCAGACACGCGCAGGGTTGTGGCATGAGTAACGATTCGCAAGTCCCGTGGCCGGAGTTGCCGACCGCGGCGTGGCGTGACACCTGTGCGACGCTGCACCTCTGGACCCAGATCGTCGGCAAGATCCGGCTGACCAAATCGCCCTGGCTCAATCATTCCTGGCATGTGACGCTCTACGTCACGCCGCGTGGATTGACGACGTCGCCAGTCCCCGACGGCCCGCGAACGTTCCAGATCGACTTCGATTTCATTGACCACACGCTGCGCATCTCGACCAGCGACGGCTCGCTGGAGCAATTTGCGCTAGCAGGACATTCGGTCGCCAGCTTCTACGCCGCCACGATGGCAGCGCTTGCCGAACTCGACATTGCCGTTGTCATCGACGAGATGCCGAACGAATTGCCGGAGCCGGTGCGCTTTTCAGAGGACACCAAGCACGCTTCCTACGATCCCGATGCTGTCGGGTGCTTCCTGCAAATTCTCGTCAACTGCGACCGCGTCTTCAAGCAATTCCGAACCGGCTTCCTCGGCAAGGCCAGTCCGGTGCATTTCTTCTGGGGCAGTTTCGATCTCGCGGTGACGCGCTTCTCGGGCCGCCGCGCCCCGCGCCATCCCGGCGGTGTGCCGAACCTGCCCGATGCGGTCGCACATGAAGCCTATTCACACGAAGTCAGCAGCGCCGGATTCTGGCCAGGCAGCGGCGCGATCGATTATGCCGCGTTCTATTCCTATGCGTATCCCCAGCCAGCAGGCTTCCGCTCGGCGAAGCTGCGGCCAGAGGCGGCCTTCTTCAGCGAAGCACTCGGCGAGTTCATCCTGCCGTACGATGCCGTGCGCACGGCTGCCGATCCCGACAAGGCGCTGCTCGATTTCCTGCAAAGCACCTATGAGGCCGCGGCAATATCAGCAAAGTGGGATCGCGACGCGCTGGAGTGCGATCCTGGCCGGCCGGCCGTGGTGCGGCGGGTTTGAAGCTAGCGTGTAGGGTGGGCGCAAAGCGCGTGCCCACCATCCCCGTCGATTTTGCCGAGGAAGGTGGGCACGGCGCGATGCGCCCATGCCCCCCTACGGATTCCCCAAGCTAATGCCGCAATTCCGGCTTCACGATGGTCTGGCGAACCTCGGTCCCACAATCGGCGCACTCATAGGTGAAATCGATCTTCGCCATGCTCCAGTGCGGTTCGACGTCGCGCACATACATTTCGAGCCCCACACAGCTCGGACAAATAACGAAGCCCGGCTCGAATTCGTCGTGATGATGGATGTAGGCTGGCATGTCGGCTCTCCCCAAGAAAACGCCCAAGAAAGCATTTACCAGTGTCCCCGACCCGCAGCGCAGCATACGCCTCTGACGTGCAGGCGATCATGAACTCTCGCGAACACAGAGAGAACATCCCCACAATCCCGGCATGTGTGACAGATTTGCACCGGTGCGGAACTCCGGCCCCTAGGCGTCATTTCTCTTCGTATGACAACGGCTTACCGAACGCGCGTCTCAGCCTCGCATCGAACTGCGGATGGTTTCGCAGCGCGCCCACGGCGCGATCGCGCAAGGCAAAGGGCCATCCGCGCCAGCTCAAAGCGGTGCTGATGTTGATCAGCGGCAGCCGCCTTACGCCGAAGCGGCGCTTGTAGGCGTAATTGCCGACGGAGAAATCGAACTCGCGCACGCCGTCTTTGTGCAGGGCAGCCATGGTGCGCTCGATGATCAACCGGCCCGGCGAGCAGTTCGACCATTTTTCGCCGGCATTGCTGATGCGGAGCATCACGTAGCGCGAGCCGGTCCTGATGCCGAGCAGCGTCGCCACGATCTCGTCGCCGACCTTGAGCACTGAGACCACCGCATAGCCATTGCCGACGCCGTCGCGGACCAGGTTGCGGTAGAACGCTGCGCAAGTCGCGTCATTGAGAATGTAGTTCCGCCCGAGGCTCTGCATTCGTGTGCTCTGCTGAACTTCGGTGGTCGCGAGAATCCGCAATGCTTCGTTGCTATCAGTGACGACCGCAAAGGATGCGGCAGGATCGCGTGTGAAGACGCGCCAGCTTCGTTGCAGCTCCGTGCGCACGACTTTTTGCAGCGTGTACCGCCAGGCGTCGTAATCCTCGCCTGTCGTGACGAGATTGCCGTTGAGCGCGCAGGCGCCGCCGTCGCCAAGCAAGGCGAGCGGATTGGGTTTGCCGTCGAGATCGACTGGCACCTTGCGAAGGCGGACGAGATCGGCCGCATCCGGCATCCGGCGCAGCGCCGATAACAGACTACGCCACAACACACGCGCGGCCTTGGCATCGCGCGGCGCCGTGGGCCCGAGAATCGGCGCGTTGTAGTCGGTCAGATTGAGATCGGCGAATTCGATCGTTGCGATTTTGCCTTGCTGGCAGCGGATCAGCGGCAGCAGCACCGCCGGCTCGCCGGTCGACGCATCCGTGACAACAGCGATCAATGGCGTCACGCCCTCGGCGCCGGCGAAAGCGCGGTACCAGGCGTCATACCATTGCGGATGCTGGAACGGCGTCGACGGGTTGATGTCGTGCCAACGCGCGATGGCCTGCTTCCAGTCGCGCACCAGCTCGACGCGGAAACCGGCCGCGCGGCCGGTGGACTGCGCCGCCAACTGCCCCGCACTGGTCGTCAATGCCGTCATCGGCGTTGCGATTACGCCGCCTTCGGCAGATCGACGATTTTGCCGGGTTCGTTCGGATCGAGGCGGAAGTCGATCGCACGTCGGGCTTTGCGCTCGCGCTTGACCCACTTGCTGTCGCGCACGAGCTTCTGCAGCACCTTCTTGGCAAAGAAAGACGGGCCGCGCAGATTGCTGGTCTTCGGCGTATAGCCGAAGCGATGACGCAGCAGGCCGTTGGCGAGGTGGACGATCTGGGCGCGGCGAATATCGTCATTGCCATAGGAGACCGTCATCGAGATGTTGACGGTGCCGAGATTCTCCACGCGGTGCGGCGCGTTCAGCGGCCAGTTCAGCATCTGGCCGGGTTCGAGGTCGAACACCTGCGCATGTGCGTCGTACCAGGGCGCGTAGGGCAGATCGACCTCGACGTCGAACAGCGCGATGTCCTCGAGATGTTGCGGCTTGATGAACGGCGCGGTGTTTGGATAGACGTACACCCGCTTGCGGCCGGCGATCTGGATCAGACCCTGCCCCGGCAGGTCGGCATGATAGTAAACCTGCGCGTCCGGCGACGAGACGAGAATGCCGGCCTGGTGATTCGGCACCACGAAATCAGGAACCTTGGCAGCGATCTCCTCGAACATCCGGTCGATCAGCTTGCGAAAGCGGCTGTCGACCGCGCCGACGTCGCGCATGTTGAGCCAGAGGCCGCCGCGGGAAATGGCTTCGATGACCTGCCGTCCCGAGAGGTTGCCGATATCGCCCTCGCGCCAGACGCGGCCGGAGCCCTTGGCGCCGGTCTTCACCAGGCTGTAGTGCTCGCGCGGATAGCTCTCGATCAGCTGCGCAAGTTCGTCCATCGAGAACGCCGGCGAATTGTGCATCTCATGCTGGAGCCGGATCGGCTGATGGCTCCAAAGCTCGGAATGCGCGTCATCCCATGTGCTGAAGATCTTGCCCGTCATCGCCGCTGCTCCTGCTGACTTCCGTTGCCTCAGTGGCCGCCTATTCCGGTTGTCCCGAAATCGCCGCCTGCCGCCATTGCCGTAGCCGCCCGATGTGCCGTTATGAGACGGCCGGACGATTTTCATGGTCGGATTGGCAAGAACGGTGCCGGGCAGACGCGCCCGCTTACCTCAAGCTAATGTCTGCGCTGTATGGCTAACGCCTGACCGCCCCTCGAACCCCGCCGCCGCACGATGACTGGAGAAACCCGATATCGGGCGCTGTTTCTCGGCGCGGGACCGCAGATGCATTGCGGCGTCGGCCAGTTTACCCGGCTGCTGCAGGAGACGATCGAAAAGCTCGAGCCGGGAATCAGCGCGACGTTAACCCTGACGCGCAAGGAAGGCGCATTCGCCGAGATCTGGCGCGCAGTCGGTTCGGCGCAAAGCCTGGTCTGCAATTTTCCGATCGTGGCCTGGAAGCGCGTGATGTTCGCGCCGCTGGTAGCGATGGCGATTGCCCGGCTGCGCCGGCGCAAGGTCGTCCTGATTCAACATGAGTGGCGCGGGCTGCATTGGCTGCGTCGCATCACCTACATGCCCGCGCTGGTCCTTGCCGATGTCATCATCATGTTCTCGCCGCTGGTACGGCAGGAGCTGGCAGACGATCCCTTGCTCGGCTGGACGACAAGGAAGAGCGTGCTGGCACCGCTGCCGCCGAACATCGAGGCACCAGCGGGAATCGAGGATTCGAAATTGCGGCATCGCCTGACCGCCGCGAAGGGCGACGGGCGGCTCCTGATCGGTCATTTCGGATCGATCTATCCGGGCAAGCAGCCCAACGCGCTGCTCGAGATCGGCGCTATCCTGAAGCAACGCGGGCTCAAGCCGCTGATCGTCTATGTCGGCTCTTTCATTCGCGGCGTCGACAAGGTCGAGGAGGAGTTTCATGCCCGCGCGAGAGAACTCGACGTCGCCGACGACGTGATCGTCTCCGGCTTCGTCGCGTCCGATCACGAGGTGTTCGGCCTGTTCAGCGAGATCGACGTCTTCTGCTATCCGCTCGACGAGGGGCTCACCGCGCGGCGCTCCAGCATTCTCACCTGCGTGCAATCAGGCCGTCCGCTGATCGTCGCCGGCCCTACGCGGCCAGATGAATTCGACCACCACCCGCGCTTCAAGGAATTGATCGGCCGCGGCGCCATCGTGCTGGTCGCGCGCGGTTCGGACAACGAGGCGTTTGCCGACCGGATCGCCGCGGTGATCAAGCGCCCGCCGATACCGCTGCCGTTCGATTTCGACGGCTGGTGGAACGATGTGGCTGACGCTGTGCGGGCCGTCCTTCCGGGGCGATGCGAAGCATCGAACCCGGAATCTCGAGATTCCGGGTCTGGTCCTTCGGACCATCCCGGAATGACGGGACGCTAGTCTGCCGCCCGAAACCGCGCGAGATAATGCAGACCGAATACCGCCAGCAGGAACGTGAACCACAACGGATCGGCGCGGTCGAGGAAGAAACTTTCCATCGCCGACAGATAGAGCCCGAACAGCCAGATCCGCAGCAGCACCATGGCCAGCGGACCATTGTTGCCGCCCTCGTCGGCCCGCTGAAAATTGCGCAAGGGCAGGATCACCAGCACCAGGATGAGCAGCGCCAGCCCGGGCACGCCCATGCCCAGCGCGGTGTCGAGATAGCCATTGTGGCTGTGCGCAGCGAAGCCGGCCCACTCCTTGCCTTCAGGGAGATTTTGAATGGCGCTGGAGCCCCAGAAGGACGCAAAGCCGTAGCCGGTGAGCAGCCGTGCACGGAGCGACTGCAGCGCAAATGCCCAGATGTCGGTGCGGCCGGTAAATGTCGAGTCGAACGGCAACAGCTTGGAAATTCCGGCGAGGCTCTCCAGCATCACGGTGCCGATGCTCAACAGGTTCAATAGCAGCAGCGGCGTGAGCAGCACGATCGCGCGAAGCCAGAACGAGCGTATGAAGGAGGTAACCGACGTCAGCAACAGCACCGCAAAGCACAGTGTCAGCGAGCTCTTTCCGGCCGAATACAACAGGAACAGCGAAGCAAGCGCGACGATGGCCGCGCCGGAAAGCCAGAGGCCGGAGCGGATGATGTAGACGCCGAGAAACAGCACCATCACCATGATGGCCGCGGCCTGGTTCTTGTGGCCGAACGCGCCGCGCCAGTTGCCGGCAAGGCCAGGCTCCTGCGGATCGCTCGCCAGGTGGATCGAAAGATCCGGGGCGAGCAATATTCCGAGATAGCAGACCGCGAGCAGTGCGAACGCCGCAATGGTGAACCAGTGCATCAATTCCTGCTGCGACTTCGGCAGCAGCATCAGCGCCGCCGTCACCGCGACGACGCAGACCGTCAGCGAAAGACGCCTGATCGACGTGCCCGGATCGAACGACAGCACCACCGTCACCAGCACCCAGGCGCCGAACAGGACAAATGCCGGCGACAACAACGTCGCCAATCCGCGCCCATCGTCTCGCATCGCCAGCGCGACCGTCAGCACGCTCAGCGCGCCGAATAACGCGTAAGTCGCAAGCTCATTGCCGGTGCCGACGTTGCCGATCTGCAGATCGCCGAGGCTTTCAAACGGATGCAGCGATATCCACCCCAACAGCAGCGTTCCGACGAACGTCGCGCCGCGCACGATATCCATCACCTGCTGCCGCTCGACGCCGGCAGCCACAATGCGGATCTCGGATGCGTCGACGAGCTGGCTCATGAGACGATCTTCGACGCCTTGTAGGGCTGCGGTTCGAGGCCGAACGCGGCCAGCGCGCTGCCGATCGCCACCGTTATCGGGTGCATGGCAATGGAACCCTTGCGTTCGGTCAGAATGGCGTACGCGGCATAGACGAGCGACAACGGCAAGGCCGCCAGCAGTTTGATGGTCAGCTTCGCCTGCAGCCAGACCGTCGGCGTAGCCTTGCGCTGGACGTGATAATTGATGGCGCCAATCCGCAGGCCCCGCGTCACCAGCCATTTCAGGCTGGTCCGGCTTTGCGGCACGGTCTCGCTGATCGTGGCTTCGGCCACCCAGTGAAATCGCATGCCGAGCCGCATGCAGCGATAGAAGAAATCAGTGTCCCCGCCGCCGAGGAAATTGAAACGGAGATCAAACGCCGGCGTACCCAGCCGGTCGAACACCGAGCGCCGGATCAGGCAATTGCCGCAGCCATAGATCACCGGCACCGGACCCGAGGCGTCGTAGGCCGGCGCAAAAGCCGGGTGACGCCGAAGTCCGCGCTTCCGTTCATCATCGAACTCAGGGAATACCGGTCCGCCGACGATGTCGGCGCCGGTCGCTTCCGCAGTGGTGAGCATCAACTCCAGCCAGTCCGGCGAAGCGATTTCGTCGTCGTCGATCATCAGAAAGCTGGTCGCCAGTGGGAACATCTGCAGCGCCGTCTCGAAGGCGGCATTGATCGCATGGCAATTGCCCTGCCGTGGTTCGATCACGCAAAGACCTGATAATTTTCCCGACGCGAGGTATTCGGTGGCTACCGGCACGCTCTCGCTTTTCGACACGTCGTTCTCCACCATGACGACGGCGAAGCGGCGAACGGTGCGCTGACCGGCAAGCGATTCCAGCGTGCGGCGCAGGTAATCCGGACGGCGGAAACAGGGAATGCAGACGACGGTTTCGATGGTGGGATCGAGGCCTGCCGAAAGCGCCACCAGCGCGCGCAGCGCCCTGACCGACGGATCCGGTCCGTCCATCCGGAGATCGCTGGTCGATATCCCTGCCATGACACTCAGGTCGTTCACGAATATGTCTCATCGTCCCGAAACGGGATCGCCGGCTTGGATCCCGGGACACTTCCGTCTCGATAAGGCCGTTCGTTCCGGGATGACCCGGCGTTTGCGAACGTAACGCTGGCGATGGTGCAAATTTCGGTCCGCCGGCACCGCGCGACGTGCCGAACTCCGAGGACGGTTAATGGACGGAGTTAATCCGCGCTGAACATTCCCGACCGGAGATCAACGACTGAACAGCTTTCGGAACAGGAGCTGCGACTTCGGAAACGCGCCGTTGTCAATCTGTGTCGGCCACGCCCCGTCGACATCGAAGTACGCAGCGTAAGCAATCCTGTCCTCGTTCTTCATGAGCCAGTCGTGCATCTGCTGAATGAAAAACGGATTGTCGCCGGCATTGCCGACGCCCCATTCGGGGTAGCTCATGCGCTTGCCGTGCAGACGCGCAAACTCGCGATGCCATTCCAGGCCGAACGGCGCCTTGACGTAAAAGTTGTTCCAGCGCTCTTCAGGCGTGCCTTCATGCTTGAAGTCGTAAACGTCGAGGCCGATGTAGTCGACGACATCGTCGCCGGGATAGCTCGCGTCCGCCGGCATTTCCTGCGGTCCCCATCCCGGACACCAGTCGAACTTGAAGCCTGAGGAGTGACGGCGGAATATTTCCACGACGCGGCGGAACGCCTTGATGTAATCCGCCTCATGCCCCTTCGCGAACCATGCCATCTCAGCCAGGTTCATTTCCCAGCCGAGCCGGATGATCGCTTTCGGATGCGCTTCCGAAATCGCCCGGGCCGCCGCTTCGAATTCGATATCGTGGAGCCCTTCGGCAACGTCGGCGAGCGGCGTGCCTTTCATGGTCAGCGGGATCGACCAGACCACGTTGCGCGACGGATTGAGCTTCTTCCAAACGCCGGGAACCCAGTTCAATTTGGAGAAATCCTCCCACGTCGTCTGACCGTAGAAGTCGACGCCCAACACCGAGGACGGCTTTTGCTTCAACCATTGTTCCCACGTCTGCAGCGTATGTTCGCGTCCGTTTGGCCCCCAATTGACGAAGGCGTCGGCAAATTTCGCCGGGTTGGAAACGCCGCGTGAGGCCGCATTGCTGTCGACGCGAGCCAGCAGCAGCACGGTCAGCACGAAGACCGCCAGCAACAGCAGCAGCCGCTTCAGGCCATGTCCCCTGCGTCGCCTGGGATCAGTTCGAAACATTGGCTGCCCTCGCGTCGCCCACGGCGTTAACGCACCTTGCGCGATGAGTAGTTCGCGCCGTCGCAAAAGGACACAGGCCGGACAAGGCGGCTGTCCCAAAAAGAACAGCAGCCTCACGGCCCCTGCTTGCAGAAAGAGATTCTCGAAAAAAAATCAAACAAAAGCTCATCGGCAATCCATTTGCCGACAAGGCCGGCGATCTCGGCAACCGGCTTTGCAATATCCGGTCCAGCGCGGACCACACGCACGACCGCCGCCGCCGCTATGGTTACTGCGGAACTGCAGCGGCGCCCGGATGTCTGCGACATCGTGGAAAGACCGGATGTGCCGAAAATTCCCGGCTTCGTCGCCTATCTGCAGCAGACGGCGGAAAACCGTCGGATTAACCACGCTGACGCGCCGCAGCACGTTCAGCGCGGGTTCGGCACCGATCTTGCTCCAATGGGCAGCGCGGGAGGTTTGCGCCTGTTAACGGCGGGCCTCCCGCCGATTTGTCGAGATGAATAGTGTCGTGTTGTTAACCCTGGACCCATTGCCGAACTAATGCTCAGCCAGACGTTCCATTATTCGGTTGCAAGCGTCGTGTCGGCCGCCATCGGCCTGCTGAGCGCGGTCGTATTCACGCGCCTGCTCTCACCGGACGAATATGGCGTCTATGTCGTCGGGCTCAGCACCGCGGGTATCGTCTCGGCGCTGCTGTTCACCTGGGTCCGCGTCGCCGCGCTGCGTTTTCAGTCGGAGGGCGGCGCGGTCGACGTCAGGAAGACCATTTTCCTCGCCTATCTCATCTCCGCGCTCGCCGCGCCGATCGCACTCCTTGTTGCCACGCTGACGACGTCGGTATCGCTGGAGCGAAATATCGCTGCCATCTTCTTCGCGCTCGGGCTCGGCCTGTTCGAGCTCGGGCAGGAACTATTGAAAGCGCGTCTGCAATCGCTTGCGTTCATGACGGCATCGATCATCCGCGCCTGCCTCGCGTTTGCGCTGTGCCTGGCCGCGGCACTTCTCGGCGGCGGCGGACTGTGCCAGCTCGCGATGGTGGCCATCACCTATTTCGTTACGACGACGCTGTTTGCGAGCACGATCCTGCAATCCCCTGTCGCAGGACCGAAGATTTCCGATCTGCGGACATTCGCGTCCTTTGGCATTCCGATCACGCTGTCCGGCATCGTCTTCGCGATCCATGCGGCGCTCGACCGCATGCTGGTGTTCCATTTCATGGGCGACCATGCGGCCGGCCAATACGGCGCATCTGCCGATCTCGTCCGGCAGATCATACTCATTCCCGCGGTGAGCATCGCATCCGCCACGATTCCGCTGGCGGTTCGCGCCTACGCAACCGGCGGCGACCGTGAAGCACGGCCGCATCTGGAGTTCAGCCTCGAAATTCTCCTGGCCGCCGTGCTGCCGGCGGTCGTCGGCGTGGCGCTGACGAGCAGCTATATCGCCGGCGTGATCCTCGGCAGCGAGTTTCGCGAGACCGCGGCGCAGACCATGCCGATCCTGGCCTTTGCCTGGCTGTTCCAGTCATTCTCCCAGTCCTACATTCACGCGAGCTTTCACCTCGCCAAGACGCCGTTCATGATGACGACGCAGAGCATCGCGATGTTGGTCGCGAACCTCGCCGTCATGCCGGTCCTGCTTGCCCGATTTGGCCTGGTCGGCGCCGCATCGAGCCTCGTCATCGTCGAAGCCTTCGGCGCAGCGTTCGGGTGGTTCCTGACGCGGAAGGCGTTTCCGCTGCCTTTCAACGCGCCCCACATCATGCGCGTCGTCGCGGCGACGGCGATCATGGCCTTGGTGCTGACGTTCCTGAAACCGCGGCTTCCGATCGGTGTGGTCTCGTTTGCCGTGCTGGCCACGACCGGCTGCATCGTATACGCCCTCGCCGCCTTCGCGTTCGACATCGCGGGCCTCCGCCAGGCCGTGATCGCTTACGGCGCGCGGCGCAATCTCTGGTCGGCCGCAGGTCAATCAAATCTTGAAGGACACGTCCTCCCGTCCGCGTCCGTCACCGCCCCGTCCACGGGACTACCCGGCATATCGGCAAGAGAACCATGATGCGGCTCGCCAGCAAAAATGCGACCGTTGCGGCCGACAATCGACATGTGATCTGCCGAACCAACCCGGTGTCGCTGTCGGGCTTTACCGACAAGCGCCGCGAGGCGACGCGCCCGCTCGCGTGTCGGGGCGAGAACTTCGACCGCGACTTCGACAGCAACACGCTGTTCTACGACGCGGTGCAGGTGAGCAAATCACAGATCGCCCTGTTCGCGCCGCCGTTCTTCAACCTGGCGCGCGACGTCGCGACGACGACCTTCATCAGCGGCGCCGGGACGCGCAAGGCGCGGACAAGGCACCTCGACCGCCACGCCCAATTGTGGCTGGATATTCCCGAGAATACAGGCCCGGTCCAGGCATTGGGCGACCTTGGGAGCTTCACGTTCTCGGTGTCGCCGAACTGTTCGGAAATGTTCCGGGATCGCCGCGTCATCTTCACGATGTCGAAGGACAATCCGATCGAATGGATCCTCGACTGGGTGAGGTTCAACCGCGACATTCACGGGGCCGATGCGGTTCTCATCTACGATAACGGCTCCAGCGCCTACGACAGCGCCACCTTGAGCGCGGCGCTTCGGTCGGTCCCGGGCATCCGCTGCTCCGTCGTGATGGAGTGGCCGTTCAAATACGGCCCGCAGGGAGCCAATAGCTGGGACCACTGGGATTCCGATTTCTGCCAGTTGGGCGCCTGGGAGCACGCCAGATGGCGCTTCCTGCAGCATGCGCGGAGCGCCATGAACTCCGATATCGACGAGTTGGTGCTGTCGAAGACGGGACAATCGGTGTTCGAAGCCGCCGAACAGTCATGGACCGGCCTAGTCCGATATCGCGGGCGATGGATCATCGGCATCGACGACGGCGTCCACGATGACATGCGCGCTCCGCTTCGCCATACCGACTTCTCGATCTTCATGCCGCCGCAATATGAACGTTCGAGGTTCGTGATCCGGCGCGACGCCAACGCGTGCCTGCCGAAATGGACGGTGGTCCCCGCCCGATGCCCCGCCCATGCGCAATGGCACGTCCATTCGATCTTCTCCTGGTGGGCCTCGTATTTCTGCACTGGGGATTTTTCGTTCCGGCACTTCCGCGAAATCGGCAGCAACTGGAAATATCAGCGCACCAACCGCGTGCCGTTCGATCCGTCGGTTCACAAGCCGGACCAGGCATTGATGGACGCTTTCAAGCGCGTCGATTGGGAAAACTGAAATGAACGAGGCAACCTCCACGTCAGAATGGACGAAATCGATGAACGAGGCGGTCACGATCGGACACGCGCAGAGTGCAGCCGCCAATCCCGAAACCGTGCAGCATCCGCAGGCGCTGCTCGCGCTGGCGCATGGCGAGGCGCGGCAGAGCCTCTTGACCGTTCACCGCATTCTCGAAGCGACCTTGCCTGAAGGCGAACTCTCGATTTACGAGGCCGGCGGCGGCTCGACCAGCTTTCTGCCGCTCAAGGTGCTGCATCGCGCCCACGTCACCGTGGTCGACATCGACGAGGACCAGATCCGCAACAACGACTATGCGCACAAGGCAATCCTCGGCGACATCCAGGCCTATCGCTTCAAGCCCAACAGCTTCGATCTCGTGATCTGCTACAACGTGATCGAGCACGTGCCCGATGTCGAAGCGGCGCTGCTGAATTTCTGCGAAGCGCTGAAGCCGAGCGGCATGATCCTGATCGGCGCACCGAACCCGCGCTCACTGTCCGGCGTCGTCACCAAATACTCGCCGCACTGGTTCCACGTCTGGTTCTATCGCCATGTCCGCGGCGATAAGAAAGCCGGCCTGCCCGGCCACGCGCCGTTCCCGACGTTGTTCCACCCGCTGGTCACGCTTCCCAACCTGGAAGCGTTCGCCGAACAGCATGGCCTGCAGATGATCTATCGCAAGCAGTATGAGAGCCCGCGCTATCCCGAGATGCGGCTGCGCATGCCCGCTTTCGCAGCACTGGTCGATGCCGCCGCGCGCGTGATGAACTTATTCCTGCCCGGCCGCACCGATGTACGGCACGGCGACTACCACGTCATCCTGCGAAAGCGCTGACCATGAACGCGATGTTGTCAGAGACACGGGCGAAGGTCAGCCACCGACTGGCGCAAAGCAATAATAGATGGTTAATTTTCTACGGCCACGACGTCACGGAACGGCCGAGCCGCTATTGTTGCTCGCCCGCTTTGCTCGAGCATGCGCTTCGAGCGGCATCCCGGCGTTCCGGCCCTGACCATGGCGGAGGCGATGCGATGCGCCCGCGCTTAAACGCTTTGTTTGCCAATTCGGTGAATAGTCCCTTGGTGAGTATGGTTAATTTTCCCTGTTGCGTTTGTTCAGCGCTTTTTTCCAGCGCACCCGGCGTAGCCCGAAGAGTAACCCCTCAGCCGATGCGTGCGGCAGTTCGAATGGAAGCTGGGGTCGATGCTTATCTATGACCAGCCGATAAAGCCTGACGTCAGGCCCGCCGCGCTGACCGCGCCGGCCGGCTTCAGCGTGCTCGACCTGGCCCAGTTCCTCTGGCAACGGAAGGTCGCGATCGCATCAGCGGCGCTGATTTCCGCCGGCGTCGCGGTTGCGGTCGGCAAGAGCCTGACGCCGAAATACACCGCCTCCGCCCAGCTCTACGTCGATCCCCGCGAACTGCAGCTGGTCGATCGCGAATTGACGCCCCGCGCCCAGGATATGTCCGGCCTTGCGATGGTGGTGGAGAGCCAGGCGCGCGTCATCACCTCGAACAACGTGCTGCTACAGGTGATCCGCGATACCAACCTGGAAAGGGATCCGGAGTTCGGCGGCGGCGACGCCAAAGGTCTGCTCGGATCGTTGCTCGGCCTGGTCGGGATCGAGCTGCGGCCGACGCCAGAGCAGCAGAAGCAAATTCAGATGAGCGCGCTGGAAGCGCTCAATCGGCACATCAACGTCAAGAAGACCGATCGCACCTTCATCGTCGATATCGACGTCTGGTCGTATGAGCCGGCCAAGGCGGCGATGCTCGCCAACGCGATCTCGAAGGCCTATCTCGCCGAATCCAAGCAGTCGCAGGCTGCCGCCGCGCGGCGCGCGACCAGCGACCTTTCCGGCCGGCTGAAGGAATTGCAGGAGCGGCTTCGCAATGCCGAGAACACGCTCGCGGTCTACAAGGCGCAGAACAATTTCGTCGGCACCCAGGACACGCTGATCAGCGACCAGCAGCTTTCGGCCAGCAACCAGCGGCTCGCCGCGGCGCGCGCGCTGACGCTCGACGCAAAGGCCAAACTCGACCAGATCGAAGCCAGCCGCAAGGCGTCGAGCGACGCCGGCGCGATTCCCGAGGCGCTGCAGTCGCCCACAATCGCCAATCTGCGCGCGCAACAAGCCGAAGCGCGCAAGCGCCAGGCCGAATTGCAAGCCGAACTCGGACCGCGTCATCCCGCGCTGCGCCAGGTGGAGCAGCAGGTGCAGGATCTGCGCCGCACCATCAACGAGGAAGTCGAGCGCTTTGCACAGGCCGCCAGGAACGATCTGGTCCGCGCCCGCGACTACGAGAACTCGCTCAACAAGGCGCTGGAAACCCAGAAGATCCAGAGCGTCCAGATGAGCCAGGCCTCGGTGCGCCTGCGCGAACTCGAACGCGACGTCGAGGCGAGCCGCGACGTCTATCAGTCGTTCCTGAAGCGCTCGCGCGAGACCGAGGAGCAGGAGAGCCTCAACACCTCGAACGCCCGCATCATCGGCGAAGCCACCGTGCCGCAGCGGCGCACCTTCCCGCCAGCCATGAGCCTGCTGGCGATGATCGGCTTCGCCCTGGGCGGGCTAGCCGCCGCCGGCTGGTTCGTCGCCGTCAACCAGTTGATGCCGCGCACGACTGCGTTTCAGCCCCGGGGCAAGGCGCCGTCGGAAGCTTCGGAGCAGCCCGCCGCACCCGAGGCCGCGAGCGAGCCGCCCGCCGCCGAACGCCAGCCGCAGCCCGCGGTCAGCCTGATCGAAAAGCCGCCGATCGCGCGGCTACAAGAAGTCGACGTGATGCGCACGCTCGGCAGTATCCTGGCGACCGGCGGCACTACGGACGTCACGCGTCTGGGCTGGCCGACGCTGCGCCCGGGCTTTCCGCTGATGACCGTCCTCACTGCCTTGCGCGAGATGCGCGCGGCGCTGGCCAGGCGTACCGAAAGAACGCCTGTCATGGCCGTGATCGGCGCCAGCCCGGATCAGGCCCGCAGCATCGCCGCGCTGAACATCGCGCTCGCCGCCGCGCGCGACGGCGCCAAGGTGCTGTTGATCGATGCCGATTTCAGGGAACGCGCGCTGTCGAACAAGGTGAGCCACCTGGACAAGACCGAGCCCAGCCGGTTCGGCTGGCTTAACATCGGAACCAAGCCGCCCCGTGCGATCGCGACCGCGAACGGAATTTCGATCCTCCCGGTTATCGAGGCCACGGACGCCAAAGCGAGCAACGCTATTCGCAAAGCGATTGCGCAGGCGCGTTCCGCCGGCGGTCATGACCTCGTGATCCTCGACGGGCCGGCCATGCCGTGGAGCCCGTCCGATCGCAAACTGCTCGACATGGCCGAGGGCCTGGTAGCGATCCTGCCGGTGCAGCTCGATATCAACGACAGTATGGAAGACATCATCGCTGCCCTCGGCGGAACCGAGCACAGGCTCGTCGGTGTCGTCCTCAGCGAAGTCAACCCGACGGCCAGCCAGCAGCGAGACAAGCAATATGCTTGAGCGCCGCGTAAATACCGTCGGGCGAGCGGCCACGGCCAACATCCCCCGCGTCACGCTGGGCGGGCTGCGACTTGCCGTGCTGGATCTCGAGCAGACCGCGAACTTCATGATCGACATGGTGTTCCCGCAGCGCCGCGCCGATCGTCCGCTCTACCTGACCTCGGCCAATGGCGAGGTGCTGGCGCGCTGCTCGACCGAGCCGATGACCGACCGGCTGTTCCGGGCCGCCGATCTGATCAACGCCGACGGCCAGCCGCTGGTGACGGTGTCGCGCTTCAAATCGACGACACCGCTACCCGAGCGCGTCGCGACCACCGACCTGTTCCACGTCGTCGCCCGCAAGGCGCAGGCGGCCGGCCTGACCTTCTACCTGCTCGGCGCGGACGAGGCGGAGAACGCCGCCGCAGTCGCCAGCGTCCGCAAACAATATCCCGAACTCAAGATCATCGGCCGCTGCCACGGGTATCTTCGCGGCGGGGCGCTGCGGGCCAAGGTCGCCGAGATCAATGCGCTGGCGCCGGACTATCTCTGGGTTTCGCTCGGCGTGCCCTATGAACAGGCCTTTGTCGAGGAGTTCACGCCGGCCCTCTCCAATGTCGGCGTCATCAAGACGTCGGGCGGGCTGTTTAATTTCCTGTCGGGCAGCCGCGTCCGCGCGCCACTATGGATGCAGAATGCCGGCCTCGAATGGGTCTGGCGCATCTGGCTGGAGCCACGCCGCCTGTTCTGGCGTTATCTGACCACCAACCCGCGCGCGCTCTATTTGTTGCTGAACAGGAGCCGATCGGCGGACATCGACGGGACACGCAATCGATGAGCAACCGTCCAGCCATTCTCGTCACCGGCGGCGCCGGCTATATCGGCTCGCATTGCTGCAGGGCATTGGATACGGCAGGCTACCTGCCCGTCACCTATGACAATCTTTCGACTGGCCATCGCAGCTTCGCCGCGGGCACGCTCGTCGTCGGCGATATCGCCGACAAGGCGACGCTGGCGCGGAGCTTTGCCGAGCACGACATCGTGGCCGTCATGCACTTTGCCGCGTCGAGCCTGGTCGGCGAGTCCGTTGCCGATCCGCAGAAATACTACGCCAATAATCTCGCCGGCACGCTGTCGCTGCTCGCGGCCATGCGCGACGCCGGCTGCAATCGCCTGGTGTTTTCATCGACCGGCGCGGTCTACGGCAATGCCGACAGCAAGGCGCTGCGCGAGGATTATCCCTGTCTGCCGATCAACCCCTATGGCGCCTCGAAATGGATGATCGAGCGTGTGCTGGCGGATTATCGCGCAGCCTACGGCCTCGGCTCGTTCGCGCTGCGCTACTTCAATGCCGCGGGCGCCGATCCTGCCGGCGGCATCGGCGAGTTGCGCGACGTGGAGACACATCTGATCCCCCGCGCGATGATGGCGCTGCAGGGGCACGTGCCTGATTTCGCCGTATTCGGCGACGATTACGACACGCCGGACGGGACGGCGATCCGCGACTACATCCACGTAACCGATCTGGCGGCCGCCCATGTGCTGGCGCTAAGGCTGCTGCTCGAGGGACATTCCGGCGGCGCCTTCAATCTCGGTACCGGCAACGGTTTTTCGGTGCGCGAGATCCTCGCGGCGATTGCGGCCGAGACCGGTCGCGAAGTCCCGCATGTCGTCAAGCCGCGCCGCGCCGGTGACCCGACCTATCTGGTCGCCGATCCCTCCGCTGCACGCGCGACGCTGAACTTCAATCCCGTTCATTCGGATCTTGCGACGATCATTCGCACCGCCTGGGCATGGCACAAGACGGCGCATCCGTTGAAGACAATCGGTCCTGGTCGCGATTGAGGCGAGGCAGCCGTGGTCCCCTGAGCGTCGGCGGTCCGATGCAGCGCGTCCCCCGATAAGGACGGTTGATCCACAAGCTTGTCATGCCCGGGCTTGTCCCGGGCATCCATGTCTTCCTATGTTGCAGCAACAAAGACGTGGATGGCCGGGACAAGCCCGGCCATGACGATGCGGAAACTTGTGCGCTCGCGCCGCGCAGACTGAGCGAGCGGCGGCTTACAACGACTTGATCTGGACCTTGCGGAACTTGATCACGCCAGAACCGTATTGCAGCGCGAACGGGCCGCTGGCGTGTTTTGAGTCCTGGACATCAACGGTCTTCTGGCCGTTGAACACGACGACGAGCTGAGGGCCCTTGGCCGTGATTTCGTAAGTGTTCCATTTGCCGCCCGCCTTCGGCATCGGGTCGACCTTGGCGACATCGACGATCGCGCCGGTGCCGTAGGTCGGATCGGGCCGCTTGTCAAAGATGTTGACCTCGTAGCAGATCTTGGCGTCGATCTTGGCCGACTGGTCGCAGCGAATGAAGATTCCGCTGTTGGCGTCATCGTCGGCCCAGAACTCGACCTTCATCTCGAAGTCTTTGTAAGATTGCTTGCTGACGAGATAGGACGGATCCTTGCCCTCGGTGATCTTGTCCGCGACCAGCGCGCCGTCCTTCATCGCCCAATTGGCTTTGCCGACCTCGGTCCAGTCACCCATCTTGGTGCCGTCGAGGAGCGTCACCCAGCCGTCGCTCTGGCCGGACGCCACGCTGGAAAATTGCATAGCGGCGGCGCCGACCAACAGACCGGCCGCAAGTACCGACAAACGCTTCATGAACGTAACCCTCCCATGGCTGCTCTTGGTTGGGCGGCAACCTAGCATCACAATTTCGGGCGTAAATCCGTTTTTCATGCTGCAGCTGCGTTGTGCGTACCGTGCGTACCGTGCGTATCGCAGCCGCCGGTCACGCATGCAGAAGCACGCCTTGTGTCCCAAGAACAGGACCGGCTAGCGTGGACGGACAGCTAAAAAGCCGATCGAGGGAGGAATCCATGAAGCTGGCAAGGCGACCTGGGCGATACCTCGCGACGCTGCTGACGATGACCAGCCGTCCGCATTTCCATCCCAACGATCGCTACATCGTCGTGCTGCAGGGTACGTGGTGGGTCGGCTCGGGACCGAAATTCGATCCGGCCAATACGACGCCGATGCCGGCCGGCAGTTTCGTCACGCATTTCGGCAAGCAGGTGCACTGGGACGGCGCCAAGGATGAGGACGCCGTGCTGCTGATCATGGGCGAAGGTCCGGCGACCTCGACGGCGGCGGAAGAGAAATAACCGCAGCAACCATTTCGACGACGGCGCGTTTCATGTTCCCAACCATTCTACGGATATGAAACATGGCTGTTACCGAACAGATCAAGGAACACATGGACGTCATCTCGTCGGACAAGAAGACGGTCGGCAAGGTCGACCACATGGAAGGAACCGACAAGATCAAGTTGACCAAGCAGAGTTCGCCCGACGGACAGCACCACCACTTCATTCCGGTGTCATGGGTCGACCATGTCGATCAGCATGTCCACCTCAACAAGTCAGGCGCGGACGTGACTTCGCACTGGCAGCATGGCCGGCAGTAGCCGGCTGACACGCATTTGCGCGGCGCAAGGATGCGGCTATCATCCGGTTTCAGGAGATGAAATGCATCCAGCGGCGCGACTGCAATTCGAGCGCATGATCGGCGAATATGCGCGCTGGCGGGCCGTTCCCGAAGCGGAACGGTCGCCCGCTCCGGCGTGGTGGTGGGGACCCGCGATACAGTTGCGCCACGCGCCGCTATCCCTGCCGCCCGAATGGTGCACCGAGCTCGGCCTGCCCGATCAGGCGACGTATGCGGCGGGGGCAGAAATCTTCCTGCAGGCCTTTGCGGGACAGACGTCGCTGCCTTGGCCGTACGACTTTCCCCGCAAGAACGACATCCCGGACCCGACGGTCCGTGAGCTGCACCCGCAGCCGTCAGACGACAGCGCTTTTCAGCCCTGACCCGGCTTCTGGCTGCAACGGCGGCGAGGCAAGCCGCGGTTCGGCTCGGAGCAGATCAGCCATCTGCTTTGCCGGCAGCGGCTTGGAGAACAGATAACCCTGCATTTCGTCGCAGGCATGGTTGCGCAGGAAGGTCTCCTGCTCGACGGTCTCGACACCCTCGGCAATGACCGTCATGCCCAGCGCCTTGCCCATGCTGATGATCGCCTGCGCAATGGCCTGGTCTTCGGAATCGACCGGCAGGTCGCGCACGAAGGAGCGGTCGATCTTGATGGTGTCGATCGGGAATTGCTTCATCAGCGACATCGACGAATAGCCGGTGCCGAAATCGTCGATGGCAAGGCGAATGCCGCGGCTCTGGATCGCGTCGAGCACCTTGATCGCGCGCGAGACGTTCCGCATCACCATGCTTTCGGTGACTTCGAGCTGCAGCAGCACCGGCGACATGCCGCTTGCCAGAAGCGCCTCGTCGACGTCGCGCAACAGATGGGAATCGGCGAATTGCCGCGGCGACAGGTTGACCGCCATCGTCACCGGCCGCAAGCCGCGGCGCTGCCAGGCCATGTTCTGCGCGCAGGCTTCCTTGAGCACCCAGCGGCCGATCGGGACGATCAGCCCGGTTTCCTCGGCCAGCGGGATGAATTGGCCCGGGGAGACGGTGCCGAGCTCGGGATGGATCCAGCGCAGCAGCGCCTCGACACCGGTGATCTGGCCGCTCGCCATGTCGACCTTGGGCTGATAGTGCAGCGAGAACTGTTTGCGTTCCAGCGCGCGGCGCAGGGCGCTTTCCAGCGTCAGGCGCTCGATCGACTGCGTCTTGAATTCCTTGGTGAAGAAGCGGAAGCCGTTCTTACCGTCCTCCTTGGCGAGGTACATCGCCATGTCGGCATTCTTGGTCAGCGTCTGGATGTCGGTGCCGTCGGACGGATACATCGCGATCCCGATCGAGGCGGTGGTGTGGCATTCATGGCCGCTGAGCTGCAGTGGCTGGCTGAGCACGGAGAGCAGTTCGCCGGCAATGCGCTCGACCTCGTTTCGCTCGGCCGATTCCTCCAGAATGACCACGAACTCATCGCCGCCGAGCCGCGCCACCACATCGCTCGAACGCAGCGCGCGGCGCAGCCTGCCGCCGATCTCCACCAGCAGCATGTCGCCGGCGTCATGGCCCAGCGAGTCGTTGATGACCTTGAACCTGTCGAGGTCGATGAACAGTAGCGCGAATTGCCGCTGGTAGCGCGCGGCCGCATCGATCGCGCGGCGGAGCATGCCGTTGAACATTTCGCGGTTCGGCAGGTTGGTCAGGCTGTCGTGCGACGCCAGATACTCGATCCGCTCGTCGGCGCGGGTCTTTTCATCGGCGCGATCGAAATTTTCCAGCGCGAACGACACGTTGTCGACCAGCCGCTGCAGCAGCTCCGCAAACTCGGGCGTGAACGTATCCTTTTCGCGCGACATGAAAGACATTACGCCGACTACTTGGCCCTGCACCAACAAGGGGAACGACGCACCTGAATTCGTACCGTCCGTGCGCGCTGTACCGTGAAACACCGCGGCGCGCGCATCAGCGAGGTAATCGTTCATGATGCAGACGCGCTGCGATCGTATCGCCTGGCCGCACAGCCCACGTCCCTCCGGTCGCGTCTCGCTGGTCGAAAGCGTTGCCTGGCGGGCGCTAGTGGCGGTCGGACCGGCGGCAGCCACGACATCGAGAAGATCGCTGTCAGGCTTTACCAACGCGATGGAGGTCAAGGTAAACTTGCCACCCGTCGCCGCCGCTTCGCATACTAGTTCGAACAGTTCCGGCCGCGACGAGGCACGGATGATCGCCTCGTTGGTCGCGCTGAGCGCCGCCAGCATGCGCCGCTGTGAACCGCGGCATCGCAGACGCGCTGATAGAGTTCCTGTTCGGTCTTGGCGCGAAGAATGGCTTCGTTGGTCGCGCTGATGGCGCCGAACATCCGGTTCAGGCGCCGCGTGGTGCGCTCGCCGTTCTTGCGCGCGGCTTCATGGTCGAAATTGTCGAGCGCAAACGAAATGTTGGCCGACACACGCTCCAGCATCGCGACGAGTTGATCGTCGATCGAGTGCGCCTCGCGCCGCGAGACCAGCAGCACGCCGACGCTCTGGCCGTTGCAGATCAGCGGCAGCGCAGCTGCCGCGCCGACCTGGTTAGCCTTGGCGCCGTCGCGCCAGGGTAGCGAGCGCGTGTCGTTCAGGAAGTCATTGCTGACGCATACGCGCTGGTTGCGGAATGCATGCCCTGAGACTCCGGATCCTTCCGGTGTATCGGCCACGACGGAAATGTTGATGCTGCGCAGACGGGGCACGTCATCGCCGCAACCGGCGGCGAAACGCAGAAGATTGGTTTCAGGTTCCAGCAGGAAAACTGCGACGGCCAGGAAGTCGCCAACCGAGAACGCGGCTTCGCAGACCTTGGCGTACAATTCTTCGGGCGATTTGGCGTACAGAATCGCTTCGTTGGTCGCATTCAACGCCGCGAGCGTGCGCGCGATATCGGTCTTCACCGTCCCCAAGCTCCTGCCGGCAGCGCCGGGCTGCCCCCAACGGATTTTATGCGTGTAGCAGGCCTAAATGCTCGTTATCGGCGACTTGCCGTTGCCAATCAGAGTAAATGTCAGACCAACGGCAATTGGCGCCGCTCAGGAGAACTACGGTACTTTCACGATTTGTCAGCCATACCGCCGGCCGGCATCGGTCGAATTTTCCTGGAATGGAAATCCCCGGCACGCCAGAGCCGTGCCCGCAGCATGGCTAACAGGATATTTCCACGCTTGCCCTGCCGCCGCCGCTTTGAGAGCATGCCGGCGTCAAGCAAGACCCGCCGTCCGCGCGGGCGTTAGTGGTAGAGGAAATTGCCATGCCGATGGTCCAGGCCGACCGTCTCACGCGCATCGGCGCGGCGCTGCTCAGGGCCGCCGGGGCGTCGGAGGAGGAAGCCGATGCGGTAGCTGTCGGCTGCGTCAACGCCAATCTCGCCGGCCACGACTCGCACGGCGTGATCGCGATCCCGACCTATATCGACCGCATCAAGACCGGCCATATCGTGCCCGGCGCCAAATGGACCATCGTCCAGGAATCGCCGACTACGACCGTGATCGACGGCCATTGGGGCTTCGGCTTTCACGTCAACGCCAAGGCGATGGCGCTGACGATCGAAAAGGCCAAGACCGCCAATGTCGCCGCCTGCACCGTGTTCCGGCAGAGCCATGTCGGGCGGCTCGCCGCCTATCCCCTGATGGCGATGCGGGCCGGCATGATCGGCATTGCGGCCGCCGATTCCGGCCGCTCGCCAAAATATGTCGCGCCGTTCGGCGGCCGTGAGGCACGGCTCGGCACCAATCCGATCTCGATTGCGGTGCCGTCCGATCTCGAGGCGCCGTTCTATTTGGACATGGCGACCTCGGCGGTGGCGGCGGGAAAGATCGCGCTGTCGGTCGCGCGTGGCGAACAAATCCCGCAAGGCTGGATCATCGACGCCGAGGGACGGCACACCACCGATCCCTCGCAGTATCGCAAGGGCGGCGCGCTGCTGCCGCTCGGCGGCAGCGAGGGCTACAAGGGAAGCGGGCTGGCCGCGATGGTGGAAGTGCTGTGTGGCCTGCTCACGGGTTTAGGCTTTGGCGTCGAGCCGACCGGCCGGCACAATGACGGATGTTTCATGGCGGTGTTCAATGTCGGGGCGTTCCGCCCCCTGAAGGATTTCGAGAAGGAAGTCGGCGAATTCGCGCGCTATCTTAAATCGACCCCGCCGTCGGAAGGCTCTCCCGGCGTGTTCTATCCCGGCGAGATCGAGCACATCCGCGAACAGCAGCGCCGGCGCGACGGTATCGAGGTCGAGGACGCCACCTGGGACAGGCTGAAGGCGCTCGCCACCGACTACAAGCTCGCCGCCGAACTCGACCTGAAATGAAATCCACACCGGCCCGCGCAAGGAGAACGGCATGACACGGCAAATGGCGCTGGTGGGATTTTTGCAAGCGCAGAACTGCACCAACCTGCCGAGTTCGTGGCGGCACCCGGAATCGCGCGACGATTCGATGTCGGCCGACTACTACCAGGAGATCGCCCGGATTCTCGAAGCCGGCAAGTTCCACATGGCGTTCTTCGACGACCGCCTCGCGATGCCGGACCGCTACGGCAACGATCACGCCCACACCGTCGAATACGGCATCCGCTGCGTGAAGATGGATCCGCTGATCGTGCTGACCGCGATGGGCATGGTCACCGAGAAGCTCGGGCTGGGATCGACCTGCTCCACTACCTATTACGAGCCGTTCGACGTTGCGCGCCGCTTCGCAACTCTCGACCTGATGTCGGGCGGACGCGCGGGCTGGAATGTCGTCACCTCGCTCAATGACGGCGAGGCCCAGAACATGGGCAAGGACGCCCATCTCGAACATGACTTCCGCTACGATCGCGCCGACGAGTTCATGGAAGTCGTGCTCGGTCATTGGGATAGCTGGGAAGACGGCTCGCTGATCATGGACAAGGAAAGCGGCCGTTTTGCCGATCCGGCCAAGGTGAAGCGGCTCGATCACAACGGCGCGTTCTTCAAGTCGCGCGGGCCGTTCACGGTGCCGCGCTCGGCGCAGGGCCATCCCGTCATCATCCAGGCCGGTGCGTCCGGCCGCGGCCAGCGCTTTGCGGGACGATGGGGCGAGGTGATCTTCACGGCAGCGCGCAACGTCACCGCCGCCAAGGAAGGCTATGCGGCCGTGCGCAACGAAGCGGCAAAGGCCGGCCGCGACCCCGACCAGATGTTCCTCTGCAACCTCACCACGCCGGTCTGCGGCGCGACCAAGGCCGAGGCCGAGGACAAGATGGCGGTCATCAACAAGCTGCCGCTGCAGATCGACGCGTTGTCGCTGCTCGCGGAAGCGCTCAACTACGATTTTGCGTCAAAACCGCTCGACGAGCCGCTGACCACGGAAGAGCTCAAGAGCATGCAGGGCATTTTGGGCATTCGCGACGGTGTGCTCAAGGCATCGGGCAAGACCAATCCCAGCGCGCGCGACTTCGTCACCTTCTCCGGCCGCGGCCAGGTGCAGGATGCCATCGTCGGCGGCCCGAAGGAGATAGCGGACAAGCTGGAGGAGATGTTCGTCGGGCGCGGCTGCGACGGCTTTGTCATCGCGGCCACCATCGTGCCCGGCTCCTACGCCGATTTCGTCAAGCATGTCGTGCCGGAACTGCAGCGCCGCGGGCTGTTTCACCGGGATTACGCCGGCAAGACCCTGCGCGAGAATCTCGGCTTGAAGCGGCCTGCGGCTGGTGCCTGGAAATCCAGTTCGCGGGCTGCGGCCGAATAAGAAAAGGAAGAGCGATGCGTTGGCTGAAATTCACCGCCGCCGGCAAGACATCCTGGGGCATCGTGGAGAACGGCAAGGTGATCGCTGTCAACGGAGATCCGTTCGGCGAGTGGCAGCGCGGGACGCAATCTCATGCGCTGAAAGACGTGAAGATCGAGTTGCCGCTGATCCCCCGCACCTTCTATTGCGTCGGGCTGAACTACCTCAAGCACCTGAAGGAAGCCGCCGACAAGGCCGGCACGGTGCCGAACGTGCCTGATCGGCCCGAGATCGGCTATCGCGCACAGAACGCGCTGATCGCCCATGACGAGGACGTGGTGATCCCGGCAAGCGCTACCGAAAAGATTCATTACGAGGGCGAACTCGTCGTCGTCATCGGCAAGAAAGCAAAGCACCTCACCGAAGCCAATGCGATGGATTGCGTGTTCGGCTACACCATCGGCAACGATGTCAGCGAGCGCACCTGGCAGAAGGCCGACCGCAGTCTGTGGCGTTCCAAGAACGCCGACACTTTCAAGCCGATGGGCCCGTGGATCGAGACCGATGTCGACCTCGACAAAATGGAGACGGCGATCCGCGTCAACGGCAAGGAGACCGGCCGCTTCCGCACCAACGACATGATTTTTGGGGTCGTGCCGTTCCTGGTCGAACTCTCCAAATATTTCACGCTGTCGCCGGGCGACGTGATCTGGATGGGAACCGACGGCACCTCGCCCGACCTCAGGGACGGCGACGTGGTCGAGATCGACATCACCGGGATCGGGACATTGCGAAACAGGTTTGTGAAGGAGAAGATTTGAGGTCTCCCACCCTCATCCCGCGAGACTGTGAAACTATATCCATCCGTCATTGCGAGCGCAGCGAAGCAATCCATCTATCCCCGCGCCGAGACGTGGATTGCTTCGCTTCGCTCGCAATGACGTGAAGAGAACCGGCGTTCGCTCTTCTCTCCCCCTAAGGAGCTATGGGAGCGACCGGCGTCCTCAGAAATGAGGACAGGCGCCGGAACCAGCAGAAGATAAGGTTCGTCCGGACGAGTATCTATCTTACGGAGGATCATCATGGCTCGCAGCTCCACCCTGCTCGGCTCGGCTCTTACGAGCCTTGTCCTCGCCGCGGCGTCCCCAGCGGCAGCCCAACAGGCGATCGATCTGGATCAACTCACCGCCACCCAGGCCGCAGCCGATCTCTGCGCCGGCAAGGTCACCAGCAAGGCGCTGACCGCGGCGGCACTGGCTCGCGCCAAGACAAACGCCGATCTCAACGCCTTCATCACGCTCGACGAGGCCGGCGCGATGAAAGCGGCGGAGGCCTTCGACGCCGGCCGCAAGAAAGGTTCATGCAAGCCGCTCGGCGGCGTGCCCATCGTCATCAAGGACAATATCGAGGTGGCCGGTCTTCCGAGCACGGCCGGAACGCCGGCGCTGAAAAAGTTCGTGCCGAAGAAAGATGCGCCGGTGGCCGCAAAACTGCGCGCGGCAGGCGCTATCATCATCGGCAAGACCAACATGCATGAGCTCGCCTTCGGCATCTCCGGCTACAATGGAGGCTTTAAGACCGGCCCGGAGCCCGGCGTGCGCAATGCCTATGACGCGACAAAAATTGCTGGCGGCTCGTCCTCGGGAACGGGCGCCGCGGTCGGCGCGCGGATCGTCACGGCCGGTCTCGGCACCGACACCGGCGGGTCGGTCAGGGTTCCCTGCGCGCTGAACGGTTGCGCCTCGCTGCGTCCGACGGTCGGCCGTTATCCGCAAGCCGGCATCGCGCCGATCTCACATACCCGCGACACCGCCGGCCCGATGGCTTCGACGCTGGCCGACGTGGCGGTTCTCGATCGCGTCATCGCCGGCGGCGGCGCGATTGCGCCCGCCGAACTGAAGCAGGTGCGCATCGGCGTCGACAAATCAATGCTGGCCAATCTGGATGGCGACACCGAGGCCGCATTCAAGGCTGCGCTGGAAAAACTCAAGGCGAGCGGCGTGACGGTGGTCGATATCGAAATGCCGAAACTTGCGGAGCTCAACGGCCAGGTCGGATTTCCGCTCGCGCTGTACGAGGCCTATGACGACATGGTCGCCTATCTCAAGAAGAGCGGCTCTGGCGTCAGCATCGAGAACCTCGCCAAGGAGATCGCAAGCCCCGACGTGAAGGGCACCTATGACGGGCTGGTGATTCCGCGCAAGCTGCCGGGACCGAACAATACGGCCACTGAGGCCAAACCCGCTTATGACGCCGCCCTGAAAACCGCCCGGCCCGCGTTGCAGGCGCTCTATCGCGATACGTTCGCCAAGAACAAGCTCGATGCCATTGCCTTCCCGACGGTGCCGAAGGTGGCGATTGCTTCAAATCCTGACTCGTCGAGCCTCGCCAATTTCCTGCTGTTCATCCAGAACACCGATCCCGGCAGCAATGCCGGCATTCCCGGCATCCAGCTTCCGATCGCGCTGGGTGCATCGAGCAGGCTGCCTGTCGGTCTCGAGCTTGATGGTCCCGCGGGGAGCGATCGCAAGTTGCTGGCGGTCGGCATGGCGATGGAGAAGCTGTTCGGCCGGCTACCGCCGCCGTCGCGCTAGCTGGGCACGGCACCACGGGGCCCAGACTCAAAATCTCGAAAACAACCCCATGCAAAGTAGGATGGGCCCTGCCCTAATGCCGTGCAAACAGGCTGGCGACGCCGCTGCGGCGGCGGACGCCGAGCTTGGCGAAGATGCGCTCGATATGGGTGCGGACCGTCGAAATCTCGACCTGAAGCCGGTGCGCGATCTCCTTGTCGCTGAGATCGTCCGATATCATCCTAGCGATCTCGAACTCGCGCACCGAAAGTTTGAGGATCGGTGAACCATCCGCCGCAATGGTCGCCGCCCCGCCTGCGGCGCGGACCAGCGCACCCGTAAAGGCTGGCTCGATCAGCCGCAACAGCTCCAGCGTATGGCCATCGAAATTGTCGCGCCGCCGGCCGCGCCAGATCCTGACGTCGCCGATGTTGCGGCCGCCAACGAAACTGTAAGCGTTGACACCCCAATGCAGCCCATCGCGGGCTAGAAAGTCGTTGAAAAACTCGGTCCGCATCAGGTCGCGCTGCGGCATCACCTGCGTGACCAGCGTCGCCTCGCGGCGTGCCTGCAGCTTTAGCGTGATCGGGTCATGTTGCTGGTAGTAGCGGTCGTAGGCCGCGATGTTGGCCGGGTCCATGTTCAGGTACACGGCCTTCTCGAAACGGCCGGTCGCATCCTGCCACACGAAGGAGGCGTAGTGATCGGCTTCCAGCAATTCGAGCAGATCATGGCCTACGGCCTCGCGCACGTCGCGCTCGCTGAGGTCCTCGGACAACAGCCCGAAGATGCGCGCCAGCACCCGGCTCTCGGAAGCGCTTACATACATGCGGGGCATCCTAGCGGGGAACCGCGGCCGGGGGAACCGACTTCGCGCCGCCCTACTCGGCCTTGATGCCGGCTTGCTCGATCACCTTGCGCCAGCGCTCCACCTCGCTGCGGTAGTAGCGGCCGAACTCCTCCGGCGGCGCCGCGATCATAACGAGGCCCTCGTTGACGCCAAGTTTCTTAAAAGCGTCGGCCTGCACGGCTTTCGCCGCCGACCTGTTGAGACGGTCGATGATATCAGGCGGCGTTTTCGCCGGCGCAAACAGGCCGTACCAGGTTTCCGCTTCAAAGCCGGCAAGGCCGGTCTCGGCGATCGTCGGCAATTGCGGAAAGGCGGGCGAGCGTTCTGCAGTCGTCACCGCCAGCGCGCGCAGCTGGCCGCCCTCGATCAGGGAAGCCGCGCTTGCGACCGTCGTGAACATCACCTGGGTCTGCCCGCCGATCAGATCGGTGATCGCCGGCGCGGAGCCTTTGTAGGGCACCATCGTCATGTTGATGCCGGCCATGCGCTTGAACATTTCGCCGGCAAGATGCGCGGAGGTCCCGGTGCCGAACGTGCCGTAGGAGATCTTGTCGGGCTCGGCTTTCGCCGCCGCGATCAGATCGGCGATGGAACGAAACGGCGACTTCGGGTTGACGACGACGATATTGGGCGAACGCGCGACGCAAAGTCCTTATCCGGATCGAAGGGCAGTTTGGCCTACAGGCTCGGGTTGACCGCATGGGCAAATGATCCCATCAGCAGCGTATATCCGTCGGCTTCGGCGGAAGCGACCGCCTGCGCCCCGATGATGGTGCCAGCGCCCGGCTTGTTCTCGATGATGATGCTGCCGCCGAGATCCTTTGCCATCTCCTGCGCCAGCACGCGCGCGATGGCGTCGGTGCCGCCGCCCGGCGCAAACGGCACGATGATCTTGATGACACGCTCGGGATAGGCGGCGAGAGCGGCGTGGCCGAGCAGAAACAGCAATAGTGCAGCGAGCGCGAACAGGAAGACGATGCGGCATCGATCGACCGCAGTCAGTAGCATCGCACGGCTTCCCGCCGACACCCGCTCGCGCGCAAACATCCGTCGCCTCCCCTGGCTTTCTTCAGATCACTTTATTGTATCGGACAGCATCGATCCAGACCGTGACTATCGTTCCGATCGGGATAGACTTGGGCAATCGTTCAAATTGAAAGCGTCCAGAGAGGAGAACGAGCATGAAGTCCCGGATGAATTATTACCAGGCCGCGCCCGATACCATCAAAGCGCTCGTCGCGGTGGAAACCCAGATCGTCGCCTCAGGGCTCGAAAAGTCGCTGATCGAATTGGTGAAGACGCGCGCCTCGCAGATCAACGGCTGCGCCTATTGCATCAACATGCACACCCAGGATGCCCGCAAGCTCGGCGAGACCGAACAGCGGCTCTATTTGCTGAGCGCCTGGCATGAGTCGCCGCTCTATACCGACCGCGAACGCGCCGCGCTGGCGTGGACCGACGCGGTGACGCTGATCGCCGAGACACACGCCCCCGACGATCTCTACGAAGAGCTCCGCGCCCATTTCTCGGAAGCGGAGATGGTCAATCTCACCATGCTGATCGGGGCCATCAACGCCTGGAACAGGATCGCGATTTCCTTCCGCGCGGTTCACCCGATGAAGGCGAAGGCAGCAGTGGCGTGAAAAGGAGAATCGCATGACACGATTGATTTGCGGCATGGCGGCAATCGCCCTGCTCGCGCTGGTCACTGGCCCCATGCCGGCCGCGCATGCCGAGGGCGACAAGGTGACGCCCGTGCGTTCGGAAAAGCTGCCGAACGTCCCCGGCAAAAGCCTGACCACCGTATTGGTGAACTACGCGCCCGGCGGCAAGTCCGCCAGTCATCATCACGCCGGCAGCGTGATGGCCTATGTGCTGACGGGCAGCATCCGCTCGGAGAATTCGGCAACCGGACCGGCCAGGGTGTACAAGGCCGGCGAGGCCTTCTTCGAGCCTCCCGGCAGCGAGCATCTGGTGAGCGAGAATGCGAGCACGACGGAGCCGGCAAGCCTGCTCGCGATTTTCGTCGCCGATGACGGCGCGCAACTAACGACGTTCGGGAAGAAGTGAGGGGTGGTGTGGTAGCGACGACCCCCGCTCCACATCCCTCGCTGTCATGCCCCGCGAATGCAGGGGCATCCAGTACGCCGCGGCCTCTCGGCTCAAGCACGATCGCCTCTGGAATACTGGGTCGCCCGCCCCTGCGCGCAAATGCACACAAGGCGGGCGACGACACAGGCGGAGCTAAACCGCCGTCGCCTTGGCGAACTCGACATAGATCTCGCGGAGCCGATTGGTCATCGGGCCGGGCTTGCCGTCGGCGACCTTCTTGCCGTCGATCGACACCACCGCCTGTACGAACAGGCTGGCGCTGGTAATGAAAGCTTCCTTGGCGGCCAGCGCCTCCTCGACCGAAAATGCACGCTCCTCGACGCGAAGCTGGCGCTCTTCGGCAAGCGCTACCACGGCCTTGCGGGTGCAGCCGGGCAGGATTTCGCTGCCGTTCTGCCGCGTCACGATCACGTCGTCCTGCGTGAGGATGAAGCAGGAGGACGAGCCGCCCTCGGTCACCTTGCCGTCCTCGATCATCCAGGCCTCGCCGGCGCCGGCCGCAGCCGCCGCCTGCTTGGCCAGCACCTGTGCCAGCAGCGCCACGCTCTTGATGTCGCGCCGGGCCCAGCGCAGGTCGGGCACCGTGATCACGCTGATGCCGGTCTTGGCCGAGGGAGCGTTGACGATGTCCTTCGTTGAGGTGAACATGATCAGCGTCGGCTTGACGCCTTTGGGAAACGCAAAATCGCGCCCGGTGTCGGCGCCGCGCGTCACTTCGAGATAGACCATGCCGTTGACGAGATTGTTGCGCTTGACCAGCTCCTGCTGGATCTCCTGGATGCGCGCCGTGGTCTCGGGGAGCGCCAGCTCGATCTCGCCGACCGAGCGCTCCAGCCGCGCCAGGTGCGAGGCGTTGTCGATCAGCTTGCCGTCGAGCACGGCGGCGACTTCATAGATGCCATCGGCAAACAGGAATCCGCGATCGAGGATCGAGACCTTCGCCTCTGACAGGGGGACGAAGGAGCCGTTGACGTAAGCGATCTGTTCCAAAGTAGAGTCTCCTGGCGATAGCGATGCCGGTGACGGCATTCCTATATGCAAATTGTTGACGGCCAAGTCTTCACGCCGTCATTCCGGGGCGCCTCGAAGAGGCGAACCCGGAATCTCGAGATTCCGGGTTCGATGCTGCGCATCGCCCCGGAATGACGATTACGCCCTAATGCGACAGAATCTTCGACAAGAACTTCTGCGCACGTTCGCTGCGCGGACTGCCGAAGAAATCGGTCTTCTGCGCATCCTCGACGATCTCGCCCTTGTCCATGAAGATCACGCGATGCGCGACCTTGCTGGCAAAGCCCATTTCGTGGGTGACGACCATCATGGTCATGCCCTCATGGGCGAGATCAACCATGACGTCGAGCACTTCGCTGATCATTTCCGGATCGAGCGCCGAGGTTGGCTCGTCGAACAGCATCGCGATCGGATCCATGGCGAGTGCGCGGGCAATCGCCACACGCTGCTGCTGGCCGCCGGACAGTTCAGCCGGATATTTGTTCGCATGCACGGTCAACCCGACGCGCTCCAGCAGCTTGTCGCCCTTGGCAACGGCCTCATCATGCGAGCGGCCCAGCACCTTCTCCTGCGCCAGGCACAGGTTTTCGATGATGCGCAGATGCGGAAACAATTCAAAGTGCTGGAACACCATGCCGACGCGGGCGCGTAGTTTTGGCAGATCGGTCTTGGGATCGTTGACCTTGATGCCGTCAAGGATGATCTGCCCCTCCTGGAACGGCTCCAGCGCGTTGACGCATTTGATCAGCGTCGACTTGCCCGAGCCCGACGGGCCGCAGACCACCACCACCTCGCCCTTGGCGACGCTGGTGGTGCAATCCTTCAGCACCTGGAAGCTCGGCCCGTACCATTTATTGACGTGGCTGATTTCGATCATGAACCTATCCTTTTGAGCATGATCTCCGGGCAAACGCTTCGCGTTTGTCCCGAGGAAAACCGGCTTCCACTTTTCCGGATCATGCTCGTCACCGAACAATAGCAATGCGTGCCTGCAGGCGCCGGACGCCCCAGGACGCGACACAGGAAATCGCGAAATAGACCGCGGCGGCAAACAGATACATCTCGACCAGCCGGCCGTCGCGTTGCGCCACCTTGCTGGCGGCGCCGAGGAAGTCCGGGATCGACAGCACATAGACCAGCGAAGTATCCTGGAACAGCACGATGGTCTGCGTGAGCAGCACCGGCAGCATGTTCCGGAACGCCTGCGGCAGCACGATGTAGCGCATGGACTGGCTGTAAGTGAGGCCGAGCGCGCTTGCCGCCGCCGGCTGTCCTTTGGAGATGGACTGGATGCCGGCGCGCATGATCTCGGAGAAATACGCCGCCTCGAACATGATGAAGGTGACCAGCGACGAGGTGAACGCGCCGACGCGGATCGGCCGCGACGCGCCCGTCAGCCACTGACCGATATAGGGCACCAGAAAGTAGAACCAGAAGATCACCAGCACCAGCGGCAGCGAGCGCATGAAGTCGACATAGAGCCCGGCGATACGGCCGAGCAGTCTGTAGCTGGATAGCCGCATCAGCGCGATCAGCGTGCCGAACACCAGCCCGCCCAGCGCCGACAGCCCGGTCAGCATCAGCGTAAAGCTCATGCCGTCGAGGAACAGATAGGGCAGCGAGCGGCGGATGACGTCGAAATCGAGATTGCCGAACATCGTCATTTCCCCGTGATGTAGCCGGGGATCGCCAGGCTGCGTTCGAGGAAGCGCATGCCGGTGACGACGATGATGTTGATCGCGAGATACATCACGGTCGCGGCGGTGAAGGCCTCGAACACCTGGAACGAGAATTCCTGCATCGCCCGCGCCTGGCCGGTCAATTCGATCAGGCCGATGGTGATCGCGACAGACGTATTCTTGACGGTGTTGAGGAATTCGGAGGTAAGCGGCGGCATGATGATGCGGAATGCCATCGGCAGCAGCACGTAGCGATAGCCCTGCGTCGTCGTCAGGCCGAGCGCGGTCGCCGCCTGCCTCTGCCCGCGCGGCAGCGAGGCGATACCTGCGGCGAGCTGCACGGCGACGCGCGCCGACATGAACAGGCCAACCCCGATAGCCGCCGTCCAGAACGGCGCATTGGGAAGCTGCTTCAGCCACAGCCCTGCGGTACGCGGCAGCAGCTCCGGCAGCACGAAGAACCAGAGGAATAGCTGCACCAAGAGCGGCATGTTGCGGAAGAATTCGACGTAGCCAAAGCCGATCCAGGATGCCGTCTTCGACGGCAGCGAGCGCAAGATACCGACGATCGTGCCAAAGATCAGCGCAATGATCCAGGCCAGCAGCGCCGTCTTGATGGTCAGCAGCAGTCCCGCGACCAGCATATCGAGATAGGTGCCGGCCCCGGTCGGGTTCTGCTCGAAAAAGATATGCCAGTTCCAGTTATAGTTCACGGGTCCCCACCGTCCGCCATTCGTCCCACAGGAGTACGCTCATGCAATGGCCGGGCCATTGCATGAGCGCGGGAACGTTTACTTATACGAATCCGGATCCGGCGAGTCCGACGGCTTGGCAAACTCGTTCTTCAGTTCGGAGCTGATCGGAACGTTGAGGTTCAGCCCCTTCGGCGGAATCTTCTGCGTGAACCACTTGTCGTAGATCTTCTGCGCCTCACCGCCCGTGTAGAGCGCGGCGGTCGCGGCATCGACCACCTTTTTGAAGGCCGGATCGTCCTTGCGCAGCATGATGCCGTAAGGCTCCGGCTTGGAGAACGCATCCTTCGAGATCACGTAATCATCCGGCGATTTCGAGCCGGCAACCAGGCTCGCCAGCAGGATGTCGTCCATCACGAAGGCCACCGCGCGGTCGGTCTCGACCATCAGGAATGCCTCGGCGTGATCCTTGGCCGGGATGATGTTGACGTTGAGGCTGCGCGCGGCGTTGGCCTCGGTGAGCTGCTTGATGTTGGTGGTGCCGGCGGTGGAAACCACCGACTTGCCCTTGAGGTCGTCGATCGAATTGATCTTGCTCGCCTTCTTGGTGACGTAGCGGCTGGCGGTCAGGAAGTGGGTGTTGGTGTAGGAAATCTGCTTCTGGCGCTCGGCATTGTTGGTGGTCGAGCCGCATTCGAGATCGATGGTGCCGTTGGCAAGCAGCGGAATGCGGGTCGACGACGTCACCGGATTGAGCTTGACCTCGAGCTTGTCGAGCTTCAGCTCCTTCTTCACGGCATCGACGATCTTGTAGCAGATGTCCATGGCGTAGCCGATCGGCTTCTGGTTGTCGTCGAGATAGGAGAACGGAATCGACGAGTCGCGGAAGCCGAGTGTGATCGCGCCGGTATCCTTGATGTTCTTCAGAGTCCCGGTGAGTTCTTGGGCCATTGCCGGGGTGGTGCACAATGCACCCGCGAGCAGACAGCCGATAATCTGACGGTGTTTCACGTAACTTCTCCCTCTAAAGGTTTCAGATGATTGCTCATCCACCCTAACTCAACTTGCCGGGCCGTTTGGCCGGCGGTCTCGAACCTGTCTTGGCAAGACCGCCCCCGGCGTGCCCGGCACTATACCTGCACAATTCGGACCAAAACAGATTTAGCGGCCGCTGGCTATTCGTCCGATCGCGAAATGCGACTAAGGATAAAGGCAAAGCCCATTTGTCGCCGCCGATCGGGGTCAGCCGCTTCCGGCCCGAAGCCGCAACCGTGCCCTCCGTTAACCAAGCCACGCCGCGTCCGCTGAGCGCCATCCCGCACAGAACGTCCGACATATCGCTTTCGATGACCCGGACGCCGGTAATGGGGGCATTCTCCAGGATGAGATCGACCAGCCGGGCGAAATAGACGCCGGGCGAATACATCAGAAGCGGCACCGGATGTGACGCTCGCCCAGGCAGCGACGCGCCGCCCTTCGCCACCAGCGCTTCGCTGGCATAGGGGCGCAGGAACTCTGTGCCGAGGAGCACACGTTCGTAGCGATCCGGGTCGAGATGGATCGGCTGCTGCGCGTGATGGTAGCAGATCATCAGGTCCACATTGTCTGATACCAGCGAGGTGACGAGATCATGGATGTTGCCCACGACCACCGAACAGCTCAGCCGCCGCTCCTGTGACCAGGCCTGCCACCATTGCGGCAGCCGCGCTGTGGCCATCGCAAACGGCAGCGCGATGCGGATATGCTCGTTGCGGTGAAGCGGCTTGCCGCCAAGCTCGAGACGGCTGTCGAGCATCTGTCGCAGCAACTCGCCGGCATGTTCGCGAAAGCGCTCGCCTTGCGGCGTGAGCTGCGTCGGGTAGACGCTGCGGTCGATCAGGTCGAAGCCGAGCCAGGCTTCGAGCGACTTGATGCGGCGGCTGAAGGCGGCCTGCGACGTGTTCCGTTTCTCGGCGGCGCGAGTGAAATTGCCGGTCTCGGCCACCATCAGAAAATCCTGCAGCCAGCGAAGCTCCATCACCCTCCCCGCTTTGCAGGCGATCGCCGCGCCACCGCCGTGATGGCCACCTTGGGGCAACGCATCGAAGCGGCCACCAACCGGCGCTGGTTCAGAATAGGAAATGTGATGCCCCATGCCGGCAAACGTAGCGGATCGGGATGCGGCATGACCAATGCAAGCTTTGCATCGCCCCGCGCCGTCTCGGCGGCAATTTCCCTGATTCCTTGCCCGCTCATCTCAGCCGTTCCGCATGCGCCTCCAATGTCCTCGCCTTCCTTATCCTGCCACGCCACCGACAGGTTATGCAAATTTTGCATCATGCAGACTTGGCATCGATGGCGGCGTTCGGACGGCTTAAACCTGGTGGGTGACAACCCTTCGCCCGATCGGTTCTCGCGTTCTGATCGGACGATCACCTTGGATGAGACCTAGAGATGAAAATCTGTGTACTGGGCGCCGGCGTCATCGGACTGACGACCGCATGGTGCCTTGCCGAGGCCGGGCACGACGTCATCATCGTCGACCGGCACGCTTCCACCGCGAAAGATGCCAGCGCCGCCAATGGCGCCCAGCTCTCTTACGCGTTCGTGGCGCCGCTGGCGTCGCCGGCAACCCTGAAGAAGCTGCCGTCGCTGCTGCTGTCACCGGAATCGCCGATGCGCATCCGCGCCGGGCTCGATCCCGCGTTGATTTCCTGGGGCCTGCGCTTCTTGCTCGCCTGCCGGCCCGCAGCGGTGCGCGAGACCATTGCAGCGCAGCTCGCGCTCGCCGCCTTGAGCCGGAGCGAACTGGCGCGGTTGACGCAAAGCCTGATGCTCTCGTTCGGATTGCGGACCGCCGGCAAGCTCGTCTTGTTCCGACGCCAGGGCGAATTCGAGGCAGCGCGGCGCGCGATCACCGCGAATGCCGGCGAGGATGGCCAACAGGCATTGACGCCGGCGGAATGCCTTTCGCTCGAGCCTGCGCTCAGACTTGATGCCGGCGAACTCGCGGGCGGAATCTTCACGGCCTCCGAACAGGTCGGGGATTGCGCGGCGTTTTGTGCGGGCCTCACGCTCCAACTGAAACGGCAACGCAACGTCGAATGGGTACTCGGTACGGAAGTTCGCGGGCCGGTTCGATCCGGCGGCCGGTTGGTGGCCATCGACACGAACCAGGGCCATGTGCAGGCGGATTATTTCGTTTTGTGCATGGGCGCGGCATCGGCGGCATTTGCGAAAGCGTGCGGATTCTATCTGCCGATCTATCCGCTCAAAGGCTACAGCATCACCCTTTCACCGGCGCCGGAGGCGCGTGTGCTCCGGCACAGCGTCACGGATATGGAGCGCAAGCTGGTATTCGCCCCGCTCGCGCGCGATCGCCGCCCCGCCATCAGGGTTGCCGGCATCGCCGATCTTGAACGCGGCACCACGATCGATGCAGGGCGCGTCGGCGTGCTGCGCCGCGCATCCACCGAGCTGCTTGGTATCGACGCGGCCGGTGACGTCGAGCCCTGGTGCGGGCTTCGTCCGATGACGCCGGACAGCCGCCCGATCATCGGCTGGTCGCCGCTCGACGGCCTCTTCATCAATTCAGGCCATGGCATGCTCGGCTGGACGCTGGCATGCGGCAGCGCGCGGCTGACGGCTGACATGATTGAGTGCAAGCGCTCGGTCACCGCGGCCGGGGCGTTCGCCCTGCGCCGCGCCGCCTGACGGACGCAGGTTGCGAACCAGCGGAACCAACCGTCCAGGTCGGTCCGCACCAGATCTTGCCCAACATCCCACGGTGCAGTGGCGATCTAATTCCGTAATTCGGGATGCCGGCGGCAGACCATTTGTCGCATACATCGTTTCCAGCCTGCTGCGGCGCGGGCGGCCTCAGCCGCCGCGGTCAACAAGCTTTTCTTCCAGGGCAATTTCAGGGAAGATCGCGCCCGGGAAAGAAACAATCGGCTCCGGTATCAAGGGAAGCCGCAGGGAGGTGTTGCATATGTTTCGATATGGCCGTCTGACGATCGCCGTTGTTGCCGTCGGCATGCTGATTTCAGCAGCCGCCGGCGCGCAGGAGTATCCCACCAAGCCGATCACCCTGATCGTCCCATGGCCGGCAGGCGGCTCGACCGACCTCTCGATGCGGGCCATCGCCGAAAGCGCTTCCAAGGTGCTCGGACAGCCGATCGCCATCGACAACAAGGCCGGCGGCAGCGGCACCGTCGGCCCCGCCACCATGGCGGCAGGCGCCAAGCCCGACGGCTACACCATTGCGCAGATTCCGATCACCGTATTCCGCCTACCCTTGATGCAGGAAGTGTCCTGGAATCCGGACAAGGACTTCACCTATATCGTCCACCTCACCGGCTACACGTTCGGCGTCACCACCAGCGCCGAGTCGCCGTTCAAGACCTGGAAGGACGTCGTCGATTACGCCAAGCAGAATCCCGGCAAGGTGACCTATGCGACGCCGGGCGCCGGCACATCGCTGCATATCGGCATGGAGCAGATCGCGACCATGGCCGGCGTCAAGCTCACCCAGGTGCCATTCAAGGGCGGCGCGGAAACCAATGCGGCGGTGCTCGGACAGCACACCATGCTGCAGGCGGATTCGACGGGATGGCGGCCGCTGGTCGACGCCGGCAAGCTGCGGCTGCTGATGGTGTGGACCTCGGCGCGCTCGCCGAATTATCCCGACGTGCCGACGCTGAAGGAGCTCGGCTATCCCATGGTCTATGATTCCCCGTTCGGTATCGCCGGACCGAAGGGCATGGACCCGAAGATCGTCGCCAAGCTGCACGACGCCTTCAAGAAGGCGCTGGATGATCCGGCCGTAATCGCGACGCTCGCCAAATTCGACATGGTGCCGAATTACAAGAACACCGAGGACTACAAGAAGTTCGTCGTCGAGGTTACCGAGTCAGAGCGCAAGGTGGTCGACAAGCTCGGTCTGGCGAAGAAGACGAACTGAACCGCCGTATCCCGGGCGCGATGCAGCGCGCAAGCGCTGCTTCGCAGAGCCGGGACCCACGGCGCCCGCAAACCCTACGCCCGCAAACACTACGCCTGCAAACACATTGGGCCCCGGCTCTGCAGCGCACCACCATAGCGCGTCAAGACGCGCGTAAAACGCGCTGATGGTGCTGCGCAGTGTCCGAGGGACGGCTGAGAGAAGCACATGAGTAACGGCAGCGACGTCAAATTCCGCCTCAACAATTCCGAACTGTGGGGCGGGCTGATCGGGCTTGCGCTCGGCGGCTTCGTGATCTGGTCCGGGCTGAAGCTCAAGCTCGGCACTATCAACGACCCCGGCTCCGGGTTCGTGCTGTTCTATACCGGCATTCTGATGTGCCTGTTCGCCACCTCGATCATGACAGCCGCATTGACCGAGGGCGGGCCGACTTTTGGCTCGCGCTGGGTGAATACGCGCTGGACCAAGCCGTTGCTGGTGATCGTCTGCCTCATCGCTTTTTCCTTCGCCCTCAACCCGCTCGGCTTTCTTTTGACCTCCATTCCGCTGATGTTGCTGCTGTTGCGCGTGGTCGATCCGGTCCGCTGGCCGCTGGCCGTTCCAATTGCAGTGCTGGTTCCGCTCGGCATGTGGTGGATCCTCAAGCGCCTGCTCCTGATCCAACTGCCTTCGGGCATCTTCGAAATCGGCTGATCGCACCATGGACACACTCGTCAATGTCGCCCATGGCTTCGGCGTCGCCCTGCAACCCGTCAACCTGATCTACTGCTTCATCGGCGTCTTCATCGGCACGCTGGTCGGCGTGCTGCCCGGCATCGGCCCGATCTCTGCGATGTCGCTGCTGCTGCCGATCACGCTCTCGGGCACGCCGGAGTCCGGCATCATCATGATGGCCGGCATCTACTACGGCTCGATGTATGGCGGCTCGACTACCTCGATCCTGGTCAACATTCCCGGCGAAGCTGCTTCCGTCGTCACCTGTATCGATGGCCACCAGATGGCCAAGCAGGGCCGCGCCGGGCCGGCGCTCGGCATCTCCGCATTCGGCTCGTTCGTCGCCGGCACCTTCGCGCTGATCGCGTTGATGCTGGTGGCGCCCAAGCTCGCCAGCGTCGCGATCGCTTTCGGACCGGCGGAATATTTCAGCCTGATGGTGCTCGGCCTCGTGGTTCTCACCTTCCTGACGCAGGGCTCGATGGCGAAAGCGCTGCTGATGGCGTGCATCGGCGTCGTGCTTGGCGTGGTCGGGCTCGACAGCATTACCGCCCAGCCGCGTCTGACTTTCGGCCGGGTGGAACTGATCGACGGCATCGGCCTCGTTCCCGTGGTGATGGGCCTGTTCGGAATCGCGGAAGTGCTGCTCAACACCGAGCAGGTCATCAAGCGCGACATCATCAACACGAAGATCACGCACCTGCTGCCAAGCAGGGCAGACTGGAAAGCCAGTGCCGGCCCGATGTCGCGCGGAACGATCCTTGGATTTTTCCTCGGCATCCTGCCTGGCGGCGGCGCGGTGATCTCGTCGTTCGCGTCCTATGCGCTTGAGAAGCGGCTGTCCAAGACACCGGAGCGCTTCGGCAACGGCGCGATCGAGGGCGTGGCGGGACCCGAAGCAGCCAATAACGCCGCAGCCGGCGGCGCCTTCATTCCGCTGATGACATTAGGCATTCCGCCGAACGTGGTGATGGCGCTGTTGCTGGGCGCCTTCGTCGTTCATGGGCTGCAGCCCGGCCCGCTGATGATCACGCAAAACCCTGGCCTGTTCTGGGGCATTGTCGCCAGCATGTATATCGGCAACCTGATGCTGCTGGTGCTCAATCTGCCGATGATCGGCATGTGGGTGCAGCTTCTCAAGCTGCCCTACAACGTCCTGTTTCCCCTGATCATCCTGTTCACCATCATCGGCGTCTATTGCTCCAGCAACAACGTGTTCGACGTCTATGTGATGATTGCATTCGGCGTGATCGGCTATTTCATGCGCAAGCTCGGCTACGAGCCGGCACCGCTGGTGCTGGCCTTCGTGCTGGGGCCGATGCTGGAAAACAATTTGCGCAAATCGCTGATCCTATCGCAAGGCGATCTCATGACCTTCGTGCAGCGGCCAATCTCGGCCGCCTGCCTGTTGTTCGCCTTGGTGCTGCTTATCGCGCCGCTGCTGCCCGCGCTGCGCAAGAAGCGCGAGATGGTCGCGCTGGACGAGGGGGTGTGAGCCGCAGCTAGAACGCCCGCTTCTTCTCGCCGAGATCCCAGAACAGCCCCGCCATGATGGCGAGCGCTTCCTCGGTCACCGGCAGAAGAATGTGCTCGTCCGGCGCATGCTGAGAGCAGCCGGGGTAGGAGTGCGGCACCCAGATCGTCGGCAGCCCCAGTCCCTCGGTAAACACGTCGTTGGGCAGCGAGCCGCCGAAATTCGGCAGGATCGCCGGTGCCTTGCCGGTGGTCTTGAGAATTGATTCCGCCGTCCAGTTTACCCAGGGACTGTCGACATCGGTGCGCGAAGCAGCAAAACGCTGCGCGCCGCTGACCTCCACCATCGAAAAGCCGTTGGCATGCAGATGCGCGCGCACGGCGTCGACCACCTCTTCATATTTGGTGCCGACGACGAAGCGAAGCTGCAGCACGGCATTGGCGCGCCCGGGAATGGCGTTGGCCGGCTTGTCGATGCTGCCTGACGACATCGCCAGCACTTCCAGCGTATTCCAGGCGAACAGCCGCTCGGCCGGCGTTAGTCCCTCCTCGCCCCAGTCGGGCGCCAGCGCCGGCTCGTCCGCGGTCGGCTCGATCTTCACGTCCGCGAGCGCCGCGCGGACGGCGTTCGAGATCCGCGGCGGCTTCAGCGCGTCGAGCTTCATCCGTCCCTTGCCGTCGACGAGGCTGGCAATGGCATTGCAAAGGATCGTCGCGGGATTGGCGAGCACCCCACCCCAATTGCCGGAATGGTTTCCGCCCTCGCGCAGATTGACATCAAGATGGATGCGGTTGCCGCCGCGGCAGCCGAGGAAGATGGTCGGCCGCTCCGCTGACAGGCGCGGCCCATCGGACGCCAGGAACAGATCGGCCTTCAGTTCCTCGCGATGGGCTTCGCAGACCTGTCGCAGATCGGGCGAGCCGATCTCCTCGCCGGTTTCGATGATGAATTTGGCGTTGAAGCCGAGCTTGCCGCCGCGGATCTCGCGCACGGCGCGCAAGGCCGCGAGATTGATGCTGTGTTGGCCCTTGTTGTCGGCGGTGCCGCGGCCATAGACGCGTTCGCCTTTGGTCGTGGTCTTCCAGGGATCGAGATTGTCGCGCCACTCGCCCTCCATGCCGTCGACGACATCGCCATGGCCATAGGTGAGCACGGTCGGCAAGGAGGCATCCTCGCGATAATCCGCCAGCAGATATGGTCCCCTGCCAGTCGGCGATTCGATCAGGCGGGTGGAGAAATCGAGCGCGGCAAAGGCAGGCTGAAGGTCCTCGACGAGATAGGCGCGCAACGCGTCCTCGCGGCCGGGGTTCTGGCTTTCGGTCCGATAGCCGACCCTGCGCCCGAGTTCGGCGAGAAACGCGCCGGAATGGAGATACTCGCGTGCCCGCGCAACCGCGTCGGCTCTATCAGCCATATTTTCTTCCTTTGTTCGTTGCCGTGTTGGGCCGCAACCTATCGGGATAACCCGCCCGCTGGAAGTGGTGGGGCGTGCCGAATGGGCCTTGCCAAACACAGCGGGGATGCAACAATTTCAGGCAACAGCCCGGCGATTAACCGGGCGGATGCGCGCGGGAACTCTGCGCGCTTCGAGGTTCGCGTCATGACAAAGCAAATCCGGCTCAACGCCTTCGCCATGAACTGCGTGGCGCATCAATCGCCGGGGCTCTGGACCCATCCGCGCGACCGCACCCTCGGCTACAACCGTCTGCCCTACTGGCTCGATCTGGCAAAGGTGCTGGAGCGCGGGCGGTTCGACGGGCTGTTTCTCGCCGACGTGCTCGGCGTTTACGACGTATTCGGCAATAGCCCGGACGCTGCGCTGCGCAATGCCGCGCAGACCCCGGCCAACGAACCCTTGATGCTGATCCCGGCGATGGCGGCGGTGACGCAAAATCTCGGCTTTGGCGTCACCAGCAATCTCTCCTTCGAGCCGCCCTACCCGTTTGCGCGGCGCATGTCGACGCTCGATCACCTCACCGAAGGCCGCGTCGGCTGGAACGTGGTGACCGGCTATCTCGACTCTGCCGCCCGCGGCGCCGGCAAGGACAAGCAGACCGCGCATGACGACCGCTACGAGATCGCGGATGAATATATGGAGCTGGTCTACAAGCTCTGGGAAGGAAGCTGGGAGGACGACGCCGTGCTACGCGACCGCTCGCGCGGCGTCTTTGCCGATCCGACGAAAGTGCATCGCATCCAGCATGAGGGACGCAACTACCGGCTCAACGCCATTCACCTGAGCGAGCCGTCGCCGCAGCGAACGCCGGTGCTGTATCAAGCCGGCACCTCGCCGCGTGGAAGGCAGTTCGCCGCGCAACACGCCGAATGTGTGTTCATGTCGGGACCGTCGGCCAAGATCATCGGCCCGCGGGTAGCGGCGATCCGGGCGATCGCCAAGGAGATCGGGCGCAACCCGGCTGAAATCCTGATGTTCTCGATGATGACGATCATTCTCGGCCGCACCGAAGCCGAGGCCAAGGCGAAATACGCCGACTATCGCAAGCACATCGCGCCCGAGGGCGCGCTGGCGTTGATGTCGGGCTGGATGGGCGTGGATTTCTCGAGTTACGACCTCGAGCAGCAGGTGCGCCATGTCCAGAACGATGCCGGACGCACCGCGCTCGACAATGTTACCCGCGCCGATCCTGACAGGGTCTGGACCGTGCGCGAGGTGGTCGAGCATGTCGGCATTGGCGGCGCAGGCCCCGTGGTGGTCGGCACGCCTGAGAAGGTTGCCGACGATATCGAGGCGTGGTTCGAGCAGACCGACGTCGATGGCCTCAACGTCGCGTTCGCCATCTCGCCCGGCGATTTCGAGGATATCGCCGACATGCTGGTGCCGGAGTTGACCCGGCGCGGGCGATACAAGGCGGCGTATGCGGAAGGGACGTTGCGGGAGAAACTGTTCGGCAAGGGCCGAGCGCGGCTGACGGAGCAGCACCCGGCGGCAAGGTATCGGCCGCATGGGCGGGCGAAAGCGGCTGAGTAGCGCAACACTAGTCCCGCCGTCATTGCGAGCGAAGCGAAGCAATCCATCGCGCCGCAAGCAGAGAAATGGATTGCTTCGTCGCGTTGCTCCTCGCAATGACGGGGGTAATCAATTCACCGAATTGCTGACGACCACCTCGATCAGCTTCGCGCCGGGGCGGCTGAAGGCGGACGACAACACCGACTTCAACTCACCGGGATCGGTCACCTTGGTCGCTTCCAACCCCAGCGATTTCGCCACACCCGTGAAATCCACCGGTGGATCGACAAAATCCATGCCGACGTAATGATCGTCGCCATGGAAGGCGAGCAGCCGCTGCTTGATGATGCGGTAGCCGCCATTGTTGACGATCACGAACGTCAGCGGCAGCTTGTGGTTCGCCGCCGTCCACAGCGACTGGATCGAATACATCGAGCTGCCGTCGCCGGAGTAGCACACGACGGGCCGCTGCGGATTGGCGAGGCTGACGCCGACGGACGCCGGCAAGCCCCAGCCGATGCCGCCGGAGGCCAGCGCGTGATAGCCATAGCGATCACGATGCGGACGCAGCGCGATTATCTGACGCGACGATGTCAGGCCTTCATCGACAAGGATCGCGCTATCAGGCATCGCCTCGACAACCTGCAGCGCCAGCCAGTCCGGATCGATCGGCGAGGTGTTGGCATGTTTTGAGATCTGTTCGACCAGCGGCTTGCGCCGCGCCGTCCAGTTGTTTGATGCGAGCGCGTCGAGCCCTCGCTTCGCGCGCGCCTGCAGCCCGCCGCCGCCGGCGGCCTGCAGCGCCGGCACAAGCGCGTGCAGGGTTTCCTTCACGTCAGCCTTCACCGCAATGTCTGCGCCGTAATTCCTGGCAAGGTCGTTGTCGACCAACCCAACCTGCACGATCGACAGCCCGTCCGGCAGCGGATCGGTCTCGCTGTAGACCGACATCCGCAGGGGATCGCCGCCGAGCGCAATGAGGAGATCGTAGGGCGCCAGCGTCTCGCGGGCGATCTTCTGGATGCGCGCGATCGCGCCCATGAAGCACGGGCTTTCGGACAGGAAATGCGCGCCATAGGGCGTCGACGACTGATACGCCGGACAGCCCAGCGTTTCCGCCAGCTCGGCGGCCTCCCGCAATGCATCGCTCTTGACGATCTCGTCGCCGACGATGATCACGGGCCGCTCTGCCTTGAGAATACGCGCGGTCAGCGCCTGCAGCGCCTCCTCCGACGGCTTGACACTTGTGTCGATGCGGGTCGAGCGGCCGAGCTCGATGCCGGCCTCGGAATTGAGGATGTCGCCCGGCAGCGAGATGAACACCGGTCCCGTCGGCGGCGTGGTCGCGATCTTGGCCGCGCGGCGCACGATCCTTGGCAGATCCTCCAGCCGGGTCACTTCCACCGCCCATTTGACCAGGGGCTGTGCCATCTGCACCAGCGGGCCATAGAGCACCGGCTCGGTCAGGCCGTGGCCCTGCTCCTGCTGGCCGGCGGTAAGGATCAGGGGCGTGCCGGTAAAGCTGGCATTGTAGAGCGAGCCCATGGCGTTGCCGAGGCCGGGCGCGACATGGACATTGCAGGCGACGAGCTTGCCCGAGGCGCGGCTGAAACCGTCGGCCATGGCGACGACGAGGCTTTCCTGCATCGCCATCACATAGGTTAGGTCGGGATGGTCCTTTAGCGCGTGCATGATCGGCAATTCGGTGGTGCCGGGATTGCCGAACAGATGCGTGACGCCTTCGTCCTTCAGCAGTGCAAGGAAAGCGGAGCGGCCGGTGATTTTGTTCTTCATGTCTCCTCCTGCCCGCCGGTCCGTCGGCCTGCGGGATGGAGGCAGATGACCAAACTTGAACGTCGCGCGCAATGGAGCGAGGTCATGGCTGCTCTGCGCGTGCACTCTCGTGTCCCGGACGCGGCGCACACTCTTCGGCGGTACACCGCAGGGCCCAGACACAAAATCGCGAAAACAACCCCATGCAAAGTAGAATGGGCCCCCGGCACGCCGCACTCAGGCCGCTTGCGCCCGAGGCAGGAGACGGTCCGTCGTCATGACCCAACCTGATCTCATCCTGCCCTAGACCATCCCCTCACGCTCCGCGCGCTTCTTCTTTTTCGAGCGCTGCCAGACGACGCCGGGATATCCCTTCAGCGGCACCAGCGGCTCGCCCGTATAGGCCCATTCCTGCAATTCTTCGATGGCGATGTGATAGAGCGGCTGGCGGCCGGTGCGGCCCGAGAACAGCGCGCGGGGAATGTTGACCATGTGGGGCGAGCGCGGGCGTTCATAGGCAATCGGCGTGCCGCAATTGGAGCAGAAACTGCGTACGGTCTTGGTGGCCTCGTCTTCGTAGCGCGCGAGGCTGGTCTTGCCCCTGGTGATCCGAAAACGCTTGCGCCAGCTCCCGACATAGGTCGCGTACGCCGCGCCGTGCGCGCGACGGCTCGACGGCGAATGATCGTGCCAGGCCCAGCGCGCCGGCACGTCGATCTCGAAGGCGACCTTGCCGCACAGGCATTGTCCTACGGCCGGTTTGCCGAGTGCGACAGCCTTGGTTTTCTTCTTGTCTAATTCCTCTTCCGGAAACATGTTTGGCCCATCCTCACGTTTTGTCATTGCGAGGAGCAAAGCGACGAAGCAATCCATTCTTTCGGCTCATGGCACGATGGATTGCTTCGCTTCGCTCGCAATGACGGCGGAGCTTCACGCCTGCTCCAGCTCATCGTGCTCCGGATAGTCCGTATAGCCCGCCACGTCGCCGCCGTAGAAGGTGGCGCGGTTATAAGGCGTCAGCGGGAAGCCGCGCTGCAGGCGGCGCGGCAGGTCCGGATTGGAGATGAAGATGCGGCCGAAGGCGACCGCATCGGCATGGCCATCCCTGATTGCTGCATCGGCAGTCTCGCCGGTAAAGCCGCCGGCGGTGACCAGCACGCCCTTCCAGATCGGGCGGAACAGCACCATCGCCGACGGCACGTTCTGGTGGTTGACCTCGGCGCGGCCGGCGCCGGAGGAGCGCGGCTCGATGAAATGCAGATACGCCAGCCCAAGCGGATTGAGCTGCTCGACCGCATATGTGTAGAGCGGCATCGGGTCCGGCTCGCCGCTGCCATTGGCAACACCATAGGGCGACAGCCGCACGCCGACGCGGTCGGCGCCCCAGACCTCGACCACGGCCTGCGTCACCTCCATCAGGAAGCGCACGCGGTTCGGAATCGAACCGCCATATTGATCGGTGCGCAGGTTGGTGTGCGATTGCAGAAACTGCTCGATCAGATAGCCGTTGGCGCCATGTACCTCGACACCGTCGAAGCCGGCGGCAAGCGCGTTCTTCGCGGCCTGTCGATAGGCGTCGATCACGCCGGGAATTTCCGACGTCTCGAGCGCGCGCGGCGTCTCGTAGGGGACAGCCTTGCCATCAGCCGTGCCTGTTTTCAGGTCCGCGATCGGTACCGCCGAAGGCGCGACCGGCAGCACGCCACCAGGCTGGAACGAGGAATGCGAGACCCGCCCGACATGCCAGAGCTGCAGGAAAATTACGCCGCCCTTAGCGTGAACCGCATCGACCACCTCGCGCCAGCCGGCGATCTGCGCTTCCGTATAGATGCCGGGCACGCCGGGGCTGCCGAAGCCCGTCGCCATCACGGGCGAAGCTTCGGCGATCAGCAATCCGCCCGGCGTCGCGCGCTGCGCGTAATACTCCGCATTCAATGGCCGCGGCGCCAGCGAGGGCTTGGCTGCCCGCATCCGCGTCAACGGCGCCAGCGCGAGACGATGCTGGAGCTGATAGGGACCGACCTTGAGCGGCGAAAACAGCGATGGATACTTCATGTCTATTCCAGAACCCCCGTGTTGATACGGATATGTAACCGCTTCAGCTTGTTCGTAAAAGGCTCCGGTGGCAATCTCGCCACGCGATGCAAGAGAGCAAGTCGCCCATGCCGAAAACGAACGCCAGATCGCTGCCTTCGCTGAGCGTCCGGATCGACCTGGCTGACGAGGCACGCATCGGACCCGGCAAGATTCAGTTGTTGGAGAGCATCGCGGCCTGCGGCTCGATCTCGGCCGCTGGCCGCGCGATGGATATGTCCTACAAGCGCGCGTGGGACCTGGTCGACGAGATCAACCGGATCTGCCGCCAGGCCGCGGTCGAACGGCAAACCGGCGGCAAGAACGGAGGCGGCGCGGTACTGACGCCGTTCGGCACGTCGTTGATTGCGCGCTACCGCAAGATCGAACGCAATGCCGCCAACGCCGCGCGCAAGGAGCTCGAGGCGCTACACAGGGAGATCGGGCGGCCGAAGAAAACCGCCAGCCGGTAGTAAAAGAGAAATGATGGCTCGAAGCCGCCACGGACTCTCTTCACCTCTCCCGCTTGCGGGGGAGGTCGGATCGCATCGAATGATGCGATCCGAGTGGGGGCTCTCTCCACATTATGGCTTGCGGAGAGAGCCCCCACCCCAGCCCTCCCCCGCAAGCGGGAGAGGGAGCGCAATCCTGACGCGGCGTTAGGCCGTCTTGATCCAGACTGCCTTGACGTTGAGATATTCCTCGACGTGCTGCTTGCCGGACTCGCGGCCATAACCGCTCATCTTGTAGCCGCCGAACGGCACCGCCGGGTCCATCGCCTGATAGCAGTTGACCCAGACCGAGCCGGCGCGCAGCGCCTTCGCAACCTGATGCGCCTTGCTGACATTGGTGGTCCAGACGCCGCTGCCCAATCCGAAGGTGGTGGCATTGGCGCGCTTGACCAGTTCGTCGGTATCCTCGAAGGAAATCGCCGAGATCACCGGACCGAAAATTTCCTCCTGCGCAATGCGCATATTGTCCTGCACATTGGCGAAGACTGTCGGCTGCACGAAATAGCCCTTCGAAAGCGGGCCTTCGGTCAACCGGCCGCCGCCGGCCACTGCCCTGGCGCCTTCCTTCTGGCCGATGTTGAGATATTCGCTGACGCGATCCATCTGCTGCTGCGAGACCAGTGGCCCGATTTGCGTGTTCGGATCGATGCCGTTGCCGACCTGCAGCTTCTTGCCGAATTCGGCGACGCGGCCGACGAACTCGTCATAAACCTTCTGTTCGACGAACAGCCGCGTGCCGGCGCTGCAGATCTGCCCTGAATTGGCGAACACCGCCATTGCCGCACCGGGCACCGCGGCGTCGAGATCGGCATCGGCGAACACGATGTCGGGCGACTTGCCGCCGAGTTCGAGCGACACGCGCTTGAGGTTGCCGGCGGAGGCGCGGATGATCGACTGTCCGGTGACGTGCGAGCCCGTGAACGCAACCTTGTCGACATCGGGATGTGACGCCAGCGTAGCGCCCGCGGTCTCGCCATAACCGGGCACGACATTGACGACGCCGGGCGGGACGCCGGCTTCCATGCAGAGCTCGGCCAGCCGCAGCGAGGTCAGCGGCGCTTCCTCGGCGGGCTTCAGCACCACCGTGCATCCGGTTGCGATCGCGGGACCGATCTTCCAGACGGTCGCGGCGAGCGGACCGTTCCAGGGAATGATTGCGCCAACGACGCCAATCGGCTCCTTCAACGTGTAGGAGAAGATTTCGCCGGGCAGCGAGTTCTCGATGGTTTCGCCGTGCAGCGCCGTCGCCTGCCCCGCGTAATAGCGCAGCATGCCGAGCACGCGCAGCCGGTTGCCGCGGGTGCGGCTGATCGGCGCGCCCATGTCCAGCGTGTCGAGCTGCGACAACTCCTCGAAATTCTTCTCGACGAGATCGGCAAGCTTCAACAACAGGCCCTGCCGCTCATATGGCTTGACCTTGCTCCACGGCCCCTCGAAGGCGCGGCGGGCCGCCGCCACGGCGCGGTTGATATCCTCCGCGTCGCCTTCGGCGACGGTCGCGAGCAATTCGCCGGTCGCCGGGTTGTGGGTCTCGAACCGCTTGCCGGAGGCGGCATCGACCCATTGGCCGTCGATCAACATCTTCTTGTAGGAGCCGTCCGCATAGGGATGGCGCGTGATCGGAATTGCCTGGGTGACAGCCATGTCTACACTCCCTTGAAGTCAGTCAGGATTCTTGTGGTCGCTATATTTGAATATCTATAACGGTGGCATGAAACCGTAACGCAGCCGAACGCTTGCCGAAAGCGGCCGACGCGAAGACCTCCCATGCCCTTTCGTCCATGGTAGTCTAAGGTATCCGCCGAGCGAAACCATACCTCAGATATGTCCGGAGAATGACGATGCCCCATCCAGCGATGTCGCCAAATCATGTTGCCGTGATCACCGGGGGCGCCTCCGGCATCGGGCTCGCTGCCGCGATGCGTTTCGCCGGCCTCGGCATGAGGGTGTGCATCGCCGATATCGGCGCCGAGCGCCTCGCCGAGGCCGCGGCCAAACTGGCGTCTGTCGCCAAGGGCGGCGCGGCCGACATCATGACGGCATCGGTCGACGTGAGCCGCTTCGATGACGTCGCCGGGCTTGAAACCGCGGTGCAAAAGCGGTTCGGCGGTACCGACATCCTGATGAACAATGCCGGCATCGGCCCCGACAGCAACAGCTTTGGTCCGCTGGAGAACTGGCAGCGCATTCTCGCGGTAAACCTGTGGGGTGTCATTCACGGCACCCAGGCCTTCGTGCCCCACATGGTCGAACGCGGGCGCCCCGGCCTCGTCATCAATACCGGCTCCAAGCAGGGCATCACGACGCCGCCCGGCAATCCCGCCTACAACGTCTCGAAGGCCGGCGTGAAAGCGCAGACGGAGGCACTGCAGCACGAATTGCGCAACCTGCCGGGCTGCCAGATCAGCGCGCATCTGATGATCCCCGGTCACGTCTTCACTGCCCTGACCGCCCGCGGCCGCACCGAGAAGCCGCCGGGCGCCTGGACGCCGGAGCAGACCGTCGACTTCATGATTGAGCGCATCGACGCCGGCGATTTCTACATCCTGTGCCCCGACAACGATGTGCCGCGGCAGCTCGATGAACGGCGCATGCTGTGGGCCGCCGGCGACATCGTCGAAAATCGCCCCGCATTGTCGCGCTGGCATCCGGATTACGCGGAAGCGTTCGCGAAGTTTGTGAAGGGGGAATAGTTCGTAGATTCCATGGGGCGGTGAGCGTGCCCTCTCCGGTAGGTTTGGGTTTCCACACTCGAACCATCGGAGAGTCAGATGCAAGCATCGACCGTAGACACGCCCACCGCCGCACAGTTTGGCACGA
>NZ_JBWBWM010000036.1:0-77429 GCF_056174665.1 Bradyrhizobium sp. WYCCWR15520 | reverse complement strand
AACTCATAGAACAACGCAGCTTGTTCGATTTGCCGATGCCCCATCATGACCTTCAGTCCTGCCAATTAGACAGACTGAATCACTGATATCTCTGCGTCGCAACAGCCGCCTTTTTCAACACAATCGGTCAACAGGCGACCTCGGCAATCCATCAGGCGCTAGTCCGCTCCACCCCACAAACCGGACATCTGCGCGCTCGGCACGCAAGTCAGCAACGGGCCAAGAGGCAACATTGTAGATTAGCCCCGACACGACAGGAAGGCGCGCCCTTAGCTTTTGCGTCATCATAGAGGCGGCACAAGAATTGGCGCCGCGCCATGGCAGGCTTGTTGCTATGTATAGTCCTCGCTTTAAAGCAGCTCGGAGAATTGCACTTGATCCGGTTTAGAAAGTTAATCGTCGTTCTAAGTGTCCTAGTGGTGTCGGTGGGCGCCGTGGCGCTCGGACGTAGGGCCTATGTTGAGGCAATAGGCAGCGATGAGATGGATTACCGCGGCGAGAAGATCCGACTGTCAAAGAAGTACGTCGATTACGACGACTACAAGAACGATCCGGCCAACCTTGCAGCATCGGAGATTCCGCGCGTTGAGAAGCTGATGACAGATGCGCAGGTTGGCCCGGATTTCGCGGACTGGCACGACGTCGCGCATCAGCTCAGCAAGATCAAGTTTCCGGGCTACGGCATGGCAAGCGGTAAAAACGTTGTCGCCGCCGGACGAGAGTTTGCCGTCCGATTCATGGAAATCCCGCAAGTCGCGAAGGAACGCTATTTCGTTCTCGAAAAGCTGGCAGGGGGGACGTTCCGTCTGGCTGATGATTTTGTGGCACAGGCGACCCTGGGTCGGCCTTTGCCCCGATATCCTCCATTCACCTCGTTGACGACAGACTGGTTTATGCCGACCGCAATGGCAGGGTTGTCCGCGAGACGCCTGTAGCACGCTGAGACGCCGCGTTCATTCCATCTACCGCTCACAAGGAATAGAGTCCGCTATGGGGTCAGAAGCCGGCGTCAGTAACCTATAGGCTAAGGTCCGCTGCTACTCTGAAAGCGGGCACGCCGATGACGCCGACGTACTTCAGCTAAGGGCCCAAGAGGGCGCATTCGGCAGGCTCTTCTCTACATTTCAGAACTGATGCAACGCAAATTGCGCCGGCCGGAGCCTTGCCACCAGAGGTGGCATCGCCTCAAAGATCGGCGGCGGGGAGGCCATTGAGGCGATCCACTGTCCAGGAGGGCCGTGCTCGACTTCCTTCGCGTGCGATGTTCAGCCAACCGGTCCGGGGATCCAATAGTCGCCGAAAAGTGGCCTGACGATTACGCTATAAATTACCCCGAGCTGCAGGCTCGGATCGAAATAGCGCATCGCCCGCTCATTGAGGTCAATGATGCGGCCAGGCGTTAGTGGCCCCACGTCATTTATCTTGACGATGACCTTCTTGCCTACAGCCTCAACGAGGGCGTACTTCGGCCTCGCGCCATATTGGACCCCACCAAATTTCCGGCGCAAACTCGTCTTGATGGCAGCCGCCCAGACAGAGGGATCATAGCGCTCGCCGGAGGCCGTGTTCGGGCCACCTTCCCGCCATCCGGGCCGGAACGGATTGTACGTGGATGCTGCGCCAACGATCGCATCCCCGGAAGCTTCATTGACGACGGCGCTTGAATGAACTGCAACGATCTCACTTCGAGCAACGCTAACAGAAACGGCAAGCGCAAGTACGGCGCCGCAAATTGCGGCGCTCGAGCGACACAACATCATAACTCCTTGATTGATTTTCTAGAACGTTCGGTTCCCGATGCCGCAAAAAATGGTCAAGCGAACGCGGATGCGTTGACGAACTCGCGCCAATTTTTTGTGGGTTCGTGCCAACCTTGGCGACGGAACCGTTGTGGGAACCAGTGTGGTCCTCGCACAGGTGTTCTTAGTTCTCAGCGTCTAAGACAGAAATTGCGTCAGCAACATGACTGAATAGAGCCTCTTGGCTAGGGCGTAAGCAGGAACAAGCGTCTGACCGATGTCCGCTTCGGGGCCACCAGCAGTAGCGCTTTAACCGATCAGAAGATTCCGCTCGGCCCTCAGAAGCCGACATCGTTTTTATGACTACACGCCTTAGCGAATCCGGCCCGACAGCCGCAGCACGAAGATCAGCACTTCGGCGACGGCCTTGTAGAGCTCCGGCGGAATCTCGTCGCCGATTTCGACATGGGACAAGGCGCCCGCCAGCACCTCGTTCTCCTCAATCGGAATGTCATGCTCTTTGGCGAGCTCGACGATTTTGGCGCCGATGGTGCCCTTGCCCTTGGCGACGACGCGCGGGGCGCCGGTCTTGTCGTAATGCAGCGCGACCGCAAGCTTGTTCTTCGTATCGACGCTCATAGCGCGCGGTCCAGGAAATGCCCGGCACGGGCGGCTGGCACGGCCTGCGGCGGTGCGCCGTCGCGGATCACGATATCGCCGGGCTGCAATTCGGCGCGGCTGAGCGCCTCGCTCAATTGCGGCGCTCCGGCGCGCAATTGCGCCGCGGTCGCCGGCCGTTCCGCCCAGATCCGCACCGAGGTCTTGTCGCCAGTGAGTGATATCAGCGCGTGAACCGGGCCAGCCGGTTCGACGTCGAGCGAAAACCGCGCCCGCCACACCCGCTTGGCCGCCTCGACTTCCTGTTCGCCGCCATCGCGGGAAATCTCGAACTGCGCCATCGCCGTGCCCTGCGGCGTCACGAAGGGAATTTCGAAATGCCAGCGCGGCAGCGTCGCGTCGACTTTCGGCGCGGCGTTGTCGATCCGATCCGGCAGGGAGGCCACCTGCAGCAGCGTCTGCCGTGCAATCGCGGCATCGGTGTCGTCGAGCAGATGATGCGCGGTCGCCTCGAGCGGCGCATGCGGCGCGATGGTGGGGGACGCAATCGGCTGGGCGGCCGGCGGCGCGCCGCGGATCGGCGGCGGCGGCGTGTTGGTGAAGGTGATGTCGCCGCCGCGAGCATCTTTCGGCATGGCGGCTGTGGCAGCGACCCGCGCTGATACGCCAAGTTCCTGCAGCGCCTCCTGCAGCAGGTTCAGCGTTGCACCGGCTGACGGCCCGGCATCAAGCTTCAGTGCCAGTGGTGTTTGGCCAGCTTGGACGGCCGGCGTTAGACTCTCGGCCGCCAAGCGCGCCTGCGGCAGCAGGATTTCCTGCGCATCGACAGTGGGCAACGAGACCGGCGCAGGGCTCGCGGTGGAAGCCGACGGCGGCGCGGCGGGTTGTGGAGCAGCCGGTGTCACCGGGGGCGCAGTCGTCGAATTGATCCCGAGCGCCGACTGCAGCGTCTGGCGCAGCACGATCAGCGCGGCCTTGAGATCGGGAGCGCCGCCTGGGGCAAGCGAGCCAGAGGCCAGCGACGCCTCGAGGAAAATTCCGGACTTCTGAAACGCGGTCTTGATGTCGGCGCCGTCGAGATTCTGATCGAGGCTGGTCTGCTGCGCCAGCACCTGCGCAATCGCTTCGCGCAATTTCGGCGGCAGATTGCTGGAAGAAACCGCGGCAGCCAGATTGGCAAATAACGGCGCCAGGCTGTCCTGTTCGGTCACCGCCGCCTGCGCCGCCGCGGAGACGGCAGCGCGCTCCACCGGCGTCAGCACGTTCTTCGACACGATGGCCGGCCGATTGACGGCGGCATCGACGAGCGCCTCGGGCGACAACGTGACGGCGTCGGCGACGTCGCCACCCTGCCCGACCATGGCCAGGCGGATACCACCGTCCTTGGTCTGCGTGACCGCAAGCTGCAGGCTCTGTCCCGGCTGCAGCGGAATTTCAGAGGCGACGTCGATTGAAAGGCTGTCGATCGCAATCCGCACCAGATCGGCGGAAAGCGCTTTCAGGACCTGGGCGTTGACCACGCTTCCCGGCTGCAGCACGAGCTCGGGCGCAATCCCGCCAACCTCTTGGGCTGATAGCACCGGCAGAACGGAATTGATCGATATCGCCATGGGTTGAGGTCTCGGCCAGGGCAGAGCCCGCTCCTGATTTCATCAGGACCGGCCTCTGGATTCTCTTTTGACGCGTTTTCTTGACGCGAACCGGCGTCCACTTCGCTCGAAAACGCTATCGAGGCTAACCCGGCGTCGTAAACCTCTGCTTAACCGATGGCGGGCGCTCAGGCCTTCAGGGCGTCCAAAATGCTCACTGCGGCCCGGAAATCGATGAATCTGGCCGCGCGGCGGGCCGCGACCTCTTCGTCGACGCCCCATTTCTCGACGTTCCAATCATCATCGACATGGGCGGCGGCCCAAACCTCGTCGGAATCCAGGGCTCCGCGCTGCAACGCCAACGCCAGCAGCGCAGAGCCGGTCAACGTCGTCACTACATGCAGCGCCGCCACCGACCATGGATCGGCAGGAAAGACAGCGCGTGCCGCCTTGATCGCCTGCTCCGGCTGGGTCACATGCACGATGCCTTCGGACAGGATGAAATGCGCGCCAAGGTGATTGGCGGCCCAGGCCAGCACCGGGTCCCAATATGCGGCTTCGCGGGCGACCAGCGCCTCGGGATGGCCTGCGCGATAGAACAGCAAATCGGACCCGAGATACTTCTCGACGTCGTCGGCCACGTCATCGACGCGGTCGGCGACTTCGCCGACCGAGTTGGCAAAGCGCGTCAGCGGCATGGTCAGGGGATCGATGGTCTCGCCCTGCGCGTTCCATTCGGCAGCGATCTGCTCGGCAATGCCGCTGCTGGGCGCAACGACCTGGCGGCCGGAAGGCGTGCGGATCGGCTTGCCGTCGAGCGTTACGGAAAAGCTGCCCTCTGCCGGCGCGACGGCCGCCTGCTTGTAGAACCGCTTGCGCTGGGGCGCACGCGTGGCGCGACGCACCGACTCCTGCGGATCGAGCGGCGAATGTCCGGCGACTTCATCGAATAGTTCACGCATGTCGTGATTTCGGCTTTACAGAGATCGGGTGAAAATTCAGCCCTGACAATATGATAACGGTCGATGCAAATAAAGCTGATGAGGCCGTTGCGGCGATCAATTGTGATGTTGGTTTACGAGCAGGCGCAGCCGCTTTTGGCCTGCGTAGGCCCGGTTCCCTTTACCGACCCCTCCTGCGGGAGGGTTTGCCGCGAGGGCGCTTCACGGCTTCTGATAGATCACCTTCCCCGCCCGGATCGTATAGGCGACCTTGGCGAGATTGGTGACGTCGGCAAGCGGATCGCCGTCGAGCACGACGAGGTCGGCGTCAAAATCCTTCTCAACCCGCCCCTTCTTCGCCGCCTTGAAATATTGCGCGGGATTGGTGGTCAGCGAGGCCAGGATCTGGCGTTCCGACAGCGCGCGGCGCATCAGCTCGTATTCGAGCGTGGTGTCGTAGAGCTGCGTGTAACCGACATCGGTCCCGAATAAGACCGTTCCCCCATTTTCGGAAAAGCTCTTGAGCTGGCCGACCACGTTATCGACCAGTCGAGCGATCACCTCGGGCGGGGCCGGTACTTTCGAAAAAAGAGACAATGTTGGGGACAACGCGACCTTCTGCTCCTTAAAGCGCGCGAGCTGCTCGGGCGTGTATCCCCGCTGCTGCGGGGTCGTGTGTGCCATCACATCCACACCGGCCGCGATCACCGTTTCCAAGCCGCCCGAGTTCTGCGGATGGGCAAAGACCGGCTTTCCCAGCGCGTGCGCTACATCGATCGCGGCCCTGGCAATAGTCACGTCCATGTTCACTACCGGGTTGCCCTCGCCCTTATAGACGCCGGTGAACAGCTTTATTCCGTCCAGGCCCAGTTGCATGTAGAGCCGCGCCCACTGCGCCGCCTCCTCGGGCGTCGTAGCCATGGGGAGCTGCAGTTCGGCCGGCAGATAGGCGGGATGACCGTCCTTTGGGAAGATGTTGCCGGCAAGGTAGATCGTGGGACCGAGGACTTCACCTGCATTGACGCGGCGGCGCAGCGGCAGCGAGTCGTCGGGGTGAGAACCGACATCCCACACGGTGGTGAAGCCCCATCGCGTCAGCATCTCCTCCATATGCGCGGTGAGTGACGCGGCCGACGCGCTGGCGGCGTTCTTCCACGCGGCTTGCGTGAAATGGACGTGACTGTTCCAGAATCCGGCTACCACCGTCTTGCCAGTGCAATCGATAAGGCGCGCATCTGATGGAATCCGGATATCATTGCGGTTGCCGGTCGCGGCGATGGCGCCGTTCGAAATGACAATGACGGCGTCGGCAACTGGCGCAGCGTCAGGCGACGCGTAGACGCTACCGCCTACGAGCGCGAGGGTTTGCGCATTGGCCGAAGCACTCGCGCCGGCGGCCCCGATCAAAACGAAAAGGCAAAACGCCAGGCGGACTAGAATTCCGTTCATACGCGGCACCCCTGAATTTGCATCTGGCGGTCCGATGGTAGAGACGGTCCGGACCCCGCAATATCAAATCAGCGTGTGTCCGGTTTGACAGATATTGCGCCAACCAGCGGCGTTGCGTGCGCGCTATTCCTCGGGCGCGTTCTCGATCGGATCGAACCGGTCGTGCTCCAATCCCAGCAGATTCCAGGATTGCAGCATGTGCGGTGGCAGCGGCGCGCTGACATCGATCACGCCGCCGCGCGGATGCGGGATCACGAGCCGTCGCGCCAACAGATGCAGGCGGTTCTGCAGGCCGCCCGGCAGCTCCCAATTCTCCTTGTTGAAATATTTAGGATCGCCGACGATGGCGTGGTCGATATGCGCCATGTGGGCGCGCAACTGGTGCGTTCGCCCGGTGACCGGCTTCAGCGATACCCAGGCGAGCTTCTGCGCCGAGGTCTCGACCACGGCGTAATAGGTCACCGCGTGGCTGGCGCCCTCGTCGCCATGCTTGGCTACGCGCATGATGCTGTCCTCCTCGCTCTCCTCCTTGGCGAGATAGGTCGAGATGCGGCCCTGCTTCGGCTTCGGCACGCCGGCCACCAGCGCCCAGTAAATCTTGCGCGCGGAGCGGTGGCGGAACGAGCCGGTCAAGGCGGTGGCGGCAAAGCGGGTTTTTGCGATCAGCAGACAGCCCGACGTTTCCCGGTCCAGCCGGTGCACCAGCCGCGGCTTCTGCCCCTTGGCGTCGCGCATCACTTCCAGCATGTCGTCGACGTTACGCGAGATGCCGGAGCCGCCCTGCACCGCAAGCCCCGCTGGCTTGTTCAGCACCATGACGTCGGCGTCCTCGAACAGCGTCATCTCCTTCAACGCCTGCAGCGTCTTCGTTGCGGCTTCCGAGAGCGGGCCCGCGCCCTTCGGCGTATCGAGCTTGAGCGGCGGAATGCGAACGCTCTGGCCCTCTTCGAGCCGGTCCTTGCTGTCAGCCCGCTTGCCGTTGACGCGCAGCTCACCCTTCCGGACGATGCGCTGGATGTGGGAGAACGACAGGCCGGGAAAGCGCGCTTCGAGGAAACGATCGACGCGCATGTTGTTCTCGTCGGCGGTGACGACGACGGTCTGGACCTTGGTCGGCAGCGGCGGCGGCTCGGCCTTCTCGGGCGCAGCGGCCACAGGAACGGGCTTTTCCCGGCGCGGCTCGGCAAAGCGCGCAGGCTTTCCGCCCTGACGATGCGCCGGAGGCCGCTCGGCCGGCGCCCCCCGATAAGGGCGCGCACCCTTGGGACGATCACCCGGCGCGCGGGATTTTGCGAGGGGTCTCTTGACGCGGCGGCTCATGGGCGATCTAGCTCCGAACTTGTCGCGAAGTCGATCGGCCGGCGCGGCGCGGCAACGCTGCGATCTCCTTACCTACTTCGTTTTCGGCGAGGCGCAGTTCATAGAGCTGCTGCAAATTCATCCAGAATTGCGGGCTGGTGCCAAACCAGTGCCCCAGACGCAATGCCGTGTCGGCGGTGATACCGCGCTGGCCGTGAATGATACCCGTAATCCGGTTTACCGGCACGTCAATCTGCCGCGAAAGTTCCGCGGCGGTGATTCCAAGCTCTTGCAATTCTTCGGCGAGATGTTCGCCGGGATGAATGGGGGAGCGAGGCATTGCGTTCTTCCTTCAGTGATAATCGACAATTTCCACTTCGCTCGGGCCGGGTGATCCTTCCGGCCAACCGAAGCAAATTCGCCATTGATCGTTGATACGAATCGAAAACAGTCCAGCACGGTCGCCTCTGAGTGCTTCCAGACGGTTGCCGGGCAACGCCGCCAAATCAGCCAGACTGGTCGCCGATTCCAGTCGATCAAGACGCAACTCGGCCTGTCGCGCAAAACCGGAGAACTCCTTGACGTGGCGGCCTGAGGCAAACCGCGCGGTGCGCTTGTCCCGATAGCTGACGATCATCGTCCGGAAAAGATAGCAGGACTTACGACTTACGTAAATAGTAAATCGCGGCGTTCGCGGAGCCTTCCATCTCACCGTCTCGTTGCGGTTTGCGGGCAACGGCATCGCAGGGAAACCACTACAAATCCGTTCCGAGATCGGCCATGTTCGGTACAACGGGAACATCAAAGGAGCCCCGGATGGCCTTTTCGAAGTTGGTGCTATCACTGGTGGCAGTCTTCCTCGCCAGCACCGCGGCCGCCCAGCAAGCCCCGATGTCGGAGGATCTGGCCTGGAAGCTTCTCGAACTCGGCCGCGTCATTGATCCGCCCAAGACGGCCGCGCTGTTCGCGCCGCTGCAGCAAAAAGAGCCGTATCAGGGCGTCAATGTCGAGCGGGACGTCAAATACGGTCCGGCCGATCGTAACCTTCTCGATATTTTCGTGCCGGAGACGGCTGCATCTCCCCGGCCGGTGCTGATCTATGTGCATGCCGGTGCATTCGTGGGCGGCAACAAGCGCACGACACCGACCAGCCCGTTCTATGACAACATCATGCTGTGGGCGGTGAAGAACGGCTTTATCGGCGTCAACGCCACGTACCGCCTCGCTCCGCAGGCGCCCTGGCCGGCGGGCGCCGAGGATATGGCCACTGTGGTCAAGTGGGTCACGGACAAGATCGGCGAACGTGGGGGCAATCCCGCGCGCATCTACCTGATGGGACATTCCGCGGGTGCCGTTCACGTGGCAAGCTATGTATCGCATCCCGAGTTTCACAAGGTGAAGGGCGGCGGCCTGGCCGGCGCGATCATGATCTCGGGCATTTACGATCTGACCGGGATGTCGCTCGCTGATGGCCAGCGCGCCTATTACGGCGACGATCCCGCGCGCTACGCCGAACGTTCCTCGCTACAGGGTTTGGCGACGACCGACATCCCGCTGATGATGGCTGTCGCCGAACTTGATCCAGAAGGCTTCGTGTTGCAATTCGACCGCGCGAAGCAAGCGACTTGCAAGCGCGCCAGCGGATGTGCACGCGCTCTCCTGCTACCGCAGCACAGCCACATGTCGGAAGTGTATTCGATCAACGCAGTGGAATCGCCCCTTGCCGACGAGATTTTGGAGTTCGTGAAGACGGGGAAATAGCTTTCGTCACACCGCCACGCGTCACTTTCCCGCCTTCACAGCCGGTTGATGATGCGTCGTCGGCTCGCGGGCTTTAATAACGACCAGCGAGCGTAGCGTGCGATGATCGGCATTGATCTCACCACGTCATTGCGAGGAGCGAAGCGACGAAGCAATCCATCTCGCCGTTTCCCGAAGCATGGATTGCTTCGCTTCGCTCGCAATGACGGGAGCCCCCTGCGCCGCAGGCACGTCGCCGGCCCACCCCGGCCTCAGGCGAATTGCGCGAGGCCGTGGCCGACGGACCAATTCTCTTTTGCTGCGTCGAGAACATTCACGAACACGTCCTCCGGCCGGATGCCGGGGCTGTCACCGAGCAATTGCGCGATCCGCCGGAACAGCGCCTTCTTTTGTTCGGCGGTGCGCGTGTCGAACACGGTGATCTGGATGTACACGAGGTCATCGCTACGGGTGACGCCAAAGGCATTGCCGTAGCGGAAGTTCGCCGCGTCGTGCTCGGTGATGGTCATGAACTGGTCGTCTTCGGGCACGTTGAGCGCCTCGCGCATTGCTCGGTAGAGGCTGTTGAAGATCGCTTGGCGATAAGCTTCCGGTTTTCCGGCGCGCAGCGAGATGTGAATGAGAGGCATCGCGAATCCTTTCGCATCCTGTCCTCGCCCGTACGGCGGCTCCCGCACGAGTGGTTCACTTCATCGGCAAAATGAGCTATCAATCGTTTTTGACACGATATCAAAAACACATTCTTGACGCTGCGTCAAATATTATCTGACCGCGTCAGGACTGAGACTATTGAGCTGAGGAGCGAAATTGAGACCGCGCGAGTTTGACCATGACGACGTCCTGCGCATCGCGTTCGAACAATTCTGGCGCAAAGGCGTGCGCGGCACGTCGCTCTCGGACATCGCGCGCGACGCGGGCGTCCAGCGCGGCAGTCTCTACAACGCCTTCGGCAGCAAGGAAGCGCTGTTTCTCTGCGCCTATGAGCGCTATGCGAGCAAATATCTGAGCGCGCTCCAGAAGGCACTCAACTCAGGCACCTTGCGCGAGCGGCTCACGGCGTTTTTCGACGTAACGATAAAGAACTTCCGTTCCGGTTCCCCGCCCCGCGGATGTCCGACCACGCGCGGGCTGATGGAGCTGGCATCGGGCGCAGGCGAAGGGCTGGATGAGAACGCGCGCCAGGCTTTCGCGGACCTGGTGGCCCGCGCCACCGCTCTCATTCAGGAAGCTTTGTCCGAGGGCAAGAAGCGAGGCGAATTCAGGGGCACCCCCGAGGTCGCGGCATTGCACATCGCTACCGTCACGCGCGGATTGGCCGTGCTCGAGCGCGCGTTCGGCGATGAAGCCCAGCTTCGGACGATCGCCGCGCACACCATCGACCTCATCCTCGGCAAGGAAATACGTTAGTTGCCGGCAAATGACTGCCGCGCCCGTTCCGGCGATGGCTCCGCGGCGGCTACTTGCACTGCGCAGCCTTCCTCACCGTCATCAAATCATCGCCGGAATTGTTGGACGGACGCTTCTTGCCGGCTTCATCCGCCGCAGCGCATGCCGCTGCCGCGTCGCCGTTCTGGAAGCGTGCCACCGCGAGATTGGTCCAGGCATCGCCGAGGTCAGGCGAATCCTTGACCGCCTGCTCCAGCACGGGCTGCGCCTCGCGCGGACGCTTGGCGATCAGCAGGAAGCGGCCATAGTCGGCCCTGAGCGCCTTCACCGGATTGGGTTGCTTGAGCGCGATCTTGAACAGTTCGTTCGCGGCATCGAGGTCATTGAAGCGAAACTGAGCGACCACCGCGAAGCCGTGATAGAGGCTGCTCTGTTCGGGCGAGATGAGAAACGCCTGATTAAATCGCAGCGCGGCCTCCCGTATCTTGCCGGTATTGACCGCCCTCCACCCGCGCATGGTGATTTCCTCAAACGCCTTTTCGCGCGAGCCGGTCGCCCCGATGATGGCGCTGACGAACTTCTCATCGGAGGCTTTCTCTTCCGAATTCTTGGCCGCGAATCCGAAAAACGGCTGGCCGTTGGTCGGCGCCGTATAGCTTCGCTTCGTCACCTGGACGCCCGGCGCTACCTCAACGGTGTCAGCGGCCGCGGCAAGCGGCGACCCCAGCATCGAGATACATGCGGCTGCCCGGATAGCCTGCCTGAGATAGTTCCTGAACCTGTTCATTCGCGCCTGTCCCGCTCCCTACGCAACTTCGCCCAGTAATCCAGCCGCTTGCGGATCTCGCGCTCGAAACCGCGATCGGGTGGATCGTAAAAAGTCTGCCGCCCCAAAGCTTCCGGGAAATAGTCCTGCCCCGAAAACGCGTCCGGCGCGTCGTGATCGTATTCGTAGCCGGAACCATAGCCTTCCGACTTCATCAGCTTGGTCGGCGAATTCAAAATATGTTTTGGCGGAAGCAGCGAGCCGCCCTCTTTCGCCGTCCGCATCGCCGCGCCAAAGGCCTTGTAGGCGGCGTTCGATTTCGGCGCGGTGGCGAGATAGATCACGGCCTGCGCGATCGCAAGTTCGCCTTCGGGATGGCCGAGGAAGTCGAAGGCATCCTTGGCGGCATTGCAGATCACCAGCGCGTGCGGATCGGCAAGGCCGATGTCTTCCACCGCCATGCGCACGACGCGACGCGCCAGGAACAGCGGGTCTTCGCCGGCATCGAGCATGCGCGCGAGGTAATACAGCGCGGCATCGGGATCGGAGCCGCGCACCGATTTATGCAGCGCCGAAATCAGGTTGTAATGGCCGTCGGCGGATTTGTCGTAGATCGGCGCGCGGCGCTGCAAGATTTCCTGCAACTGCGCGGCATTGAAGATTTCGTCCTTGCGCGCGGCGCGCCAGACCTCTTCGACCAGCGTCAGCGCGGCGCGGCCATCGCCATCGGCCATCCGCACCAGCACGGCGCGCGCCTCCGCATCGAGCGGCAACCTCCGCCCCTCGACTTTCTCGGCATGCGCAAAGAGCTTTTCGATTGCGGCGGCATCGAGCGAGTGAAACACCAGCACTCGCGCCCGCGACAGCAACGCGGCGTTGAGCTCGAATGAGGGATTTTCGGTGGTGGCGCCGACCAGCACCACGGTGCCGTCTTCCATTACGGGCAGAAACGAATCCTGCTGGGCGCGGTTGAAACGATGCACCTCGTCGACGAACAACAGCGTGCCCTTGCCCATCTCGCGCCGGGCGCGCGCCGCGTCGAACACCTTCTTCAAGTCGGCGACGCCGGAAAACACCGCGGAAATCTGCTCGAAATGCAGTTCGGTGGCATCCGCCAGCAGCCGCGCCACCGTGGTCTTGCCGGTGCCGGGCGGCCCCCAGAACACCAGCGAGCCCAGCGTGCGCGTCTCCAGCATCCGCGTCAGCGCACCGTCGGGACCGAGGATATGATCCTGGCCGACGACATCGGCGAGCGAACGCGGACGCAGCCGGTCGGGAAGCGGACGCGGCGCGTCCTCTTCCATCCCTGCCGCGGCAAAGAGATTGGCAGCCTCGCGGGGTTTCTTCGGGCTCATCCGCCCAGCGTCACGTTGATCTGTTGGCCGCCGCGCACCACGACGATGCGCCAGAGCCTGGACGATGTCTTCGAAGCCTTGTCGAGGTCGCTGGTCTTGGCGATCTTCTGGTTGTTGACCGCCAGGATGATGTCGCCCTTCTGGAAACCGACGCTGGCCGCGGTGCCGCCATCGGCGAGATCGATCACCACGACGCCCTCAGCCTGGGAATCCAGATGCAATTCGTCGGCGACCGCCGGCGAAATATTGGCGACCTTGGCGCCCTGGAACGGCGAGCGCCCGGTGAGCACGATTTCGTCGCGGTTGGTGTCGGGGGCGGTCTCCAGCGGCACCGCGACCTTGACGATCTTTCCGGCGCGCTGCACGTCGATCTGGGCCGAGCCACCGAGCTGCCGCGTGGCGAAGCGGTAGTCGAACGCGTTGGGATCGTCGATCGTCTGTCCTTCGATCGCGACGATCAGGTCCGATGGCTTCAGCCCGGCACGCGCCGCCGGACTGTTCGGCGCGACATTGGCGATCAAGGCGCCGTTCGGCAGCTTCAGCCCCAGCGTATCGGCGATTTCAGGCGTCACCGCCTGCAGTTTGGCACCCAGCCACGGTCGCTTGACGGCCTTGCCGCCGCTCTTGGCGGACGCCACGACCACGCGCACCATGTTGGCGGGAATCGCAAAGCCGATGCCCTGCGAGCCGCCGGAGCGCGAGAAGATCGCGGTGTTGATGCCGACCAGCTTGCCGGTCATGTCGACCAGCGCACCGCCGGAATTGCCGGGATTGATCGCCGCATCGGTCTGGATGAAGAACTGGTAGTCGGTGATGCCGACCTTGGTGCGGGCCAATGCGGAGACGATGCCGTGGGTCACGGTCTGGCCGACGCCGAAGGGATTGCCGATCGCCAGCACGACGTCGCCGACCAGGAGTTCATCGGAATTGGCGAAGTCGAGCGTGGTGAATTTCTCTTTTCCATCCTTCACGCGCAGCACGGCCAGATCGGTGCGGCTGTCCTTGAGCACGATCTCGGCCTCGAACTCGCGCTTGTCGGCAAGCGAGATCTTGACCTGATCGGCGCCCTCGATGACGTGGTTGTTGGTGACCACGAGCCCCGAAGCATCGACCATCACGCCCGATCCCAGCGAGCGCTGCATCTGCTCGGGCTGCATGCCGGGGACGCCGAAGAAGCGGCGGAAGACCGGATCGTCCAGCAGCGGGTTGCGGTTCTGCACGGTCTTGGCGGCATAGACGTTCACCACCGCCGGCTGCGCGCGCTGTACGATCGGCGCATAGGACAGCCTGAGCTCGGCGCCGGAGGACGGCACGCGCCTCTCCTGCGCCAGCGCCGGCGTTGCAACGACTACTGAAGCCAGCAGCAGGGCGAAACAGCGGATCAAATTCATCTCGAAAATCCTGGAATTTGGCGGCCCACATATAGATGCGGGGCAGTAACTAGAGAAGATAAAGCGGTACATATAACGGCAGCTAGGCGGCGCGATCGGGCTCTTTGAGGCTGTCGGATGCAGGCCCACAGGATAGTCGTTCCTGATGGCCCTCACCCCACGCCCGCAGCGTCTCGATCACCGGCCGCAGGCTCTCGCCGATCTCAGACAGCGTGTATTCGACCCGCGGCGGCACCTCGGCATAGACCTTGCGGATCACGAGCTTGTCCTCCTCGAGGGCGCGGAGCTGCTTGGTCAGCATGCGCTGGGTAATCCCGGGCATCCGCCGCCGCAACTCCCCGAAGCGCTGGGTGCCGGCCAACAGATGGAACAGGATCACGCCCTTCCACTTGCCGTCGATCAGGTCGAGCGTCGCTTCAACGGCGCAGCCCGGCCGCCGGGCAAAATTCCGTCGTTTCATGAAGGTTTTCCCACGATTTTTCCAATAGTATCCAAACAGGGACTAGTTCCCCGAATTTACAGTACTTGCCAATCTGATGCCAGCGGGACAGTTAAGCAGCCACGCTCAAGAAAGGCAGGAGAAACGGACATGAAGGCCGTCGGATACAAAAAATCGCTCCCCATCGAGGACGCGCAATCGCTATTCGATTTCGAAGCCGCCAAGCCGGAACCGAAGGGCCGCGACATCAGAGTGGCGGTCAAGGCGATCTCCGCCAACCCGGTCGACTACAAGGTCCGCAAGCGCGCCGCCCCGCCCGAGGGCGAGACCAAGATCCTGGGCTATGACGCCGCTGGAATCGTCGATGCGGTTGGACCCGACGTGACCCTGTTCAAGGCCGGCGACGAAGTGTTCTACGCCGGCTCGATCCTGCGCCAGGGCACGAACGCGGAATTTCACCTGGTCGACGAGCGGATCGTCGGCCGCAAGCCGAAATCGCTTTCGTTCGCGCAGGCCGCGGCGCTGCCGCTGACCTCGATCACCGCCTGGGAATTGCTGTTCGACCGGCTCGGCGCCGTGCCCGGCAAGAGCCTCGATCCGCGCACGCTTTTGATTACCGGCGGCGCTGGCGGCGTCGGCTCGATCCTGATCCAGCTTGCGCGCCGCCTCACCGGGCTGACGGTGGTCGCCACCGCCACGCGGCCGGAATCGCAAAAATGGTGCCTCGACCTCGGCGCGCATGCCGTGATCGATCATTCGCAGCCGATGAAGGAGCAGATCGAGAAGCTGAAAGTACCGCCGGTTGCGCTGGTCGCGAGCCTGACCTTCACCGATCAGCACTACAAGGCGATCGCGGACTTCATGGCGCCGCAGGGCAAATTCGGGCTGATCGACGATCCCCCGGAATTCACGATGAGCGCCTTCAAGGGCAAGGCGATCTCGGTTCACTGGGAATCGATGTTCACGCGATCTTCGTTCCAGACGCCCGACATGATCGCGCAGCATCGCCTGCTCAATGACGTGGCAGATCTGCTCGATAAGGGTGTGCTGCGCACCACGCTCGACCAGACCTTTGGCACCATCAACGCGGCTAACCTCAAGCGCGCGCATGCGCTTTTGGAAAGTGGCAAGTCGCGCGGCAAGATCGTGCTGGAGGGCTGGTAACGGCCCAAACAACAGGGTTGATCGGGAGGTCGATTCAGGGGAGCCTGTTCCATCGATCCGGGATGGCTGTCGCCGAAAACCCCGGCGCGAATTGCCGGGGAACACGGAAGACAGGAGACCTGTTTCGACATGATACGGATGATTCTGACGGCCGCGATAGCGTCGGCCTGTGTGGTGGGCTGTGCTTCGATCGCAACAGCGCAAGGTAGCTACCCCGAAAAGCCGCTGCAGTTGATCGTGCCCTTTCCAGCCGGCGGGGCGTCCGATGTCGTCGGACGCATCGTTGCCGGCGAGCTCGAGGCGCGCCTGGGCAAGCCCGTGATCGTGATCAATCGCCCCGGCGGCGGCACCACGATCGCCGCCAAGGAGGTCGCCATCGCCGCTCCCGATGGATACACCCTGTTCTCCAGCTCGAATTCGACCTTCACCTTGCAGAATGCGGTGAAGGAGAGCGTGCCGTATGACAGCGCCAAGGATTTCGAGCCGATCGCCCAGACCGGCACTATCACGATGGTGCTGGTCACCCATCGCGACAATCCGATCAAGGACGTTGCGGCGCTGGTCGCGGCGGCCAAGGCCAATCCCGACAAGCTGTCGTTGGCGTCCTTTGGCGTGGCGACCATTTCGCATTTTGCCGGCGAGCTCTTCAAATCGAGTGCCGGCATCAAGATGGTTCACCTGCCCTACAGGGGCAGCGCGCCGGCGATGAACGACCTGATAGGCAAGCACATCGAGTACCACGTCGACACCGTGATCGCGATCAGGCCGCAGATCGAAGCCGGCACGGTTCGCCCGCTGGCGGTGTTCTCCGCCAAACGCTCGCAGTTCCTCCCCGACGTTCCGACGCTCGTCGAACTCGGTTATCCCAATATCGACCTTGTCTCATGGGGCACCGTCGTCGTGCCCAAGGGTGTCCCGCCGGCCATTCGCGACCGGCTGGCCTCGGTGCTGGAAGAAGCGATCGCAAGCCCATCGGTGATCGAGCGCTTCAAGAAGGTCGGGTATGAGCCCGGCTTCAAGCGATATTCGGACTGGCCGGGATTCATCGCCAAGGAAACGGCGGAGATGAAGGAACTGGCCCTCAAGGGCGGGATCAAGGAAGAGTAGTCCTGACATGACCGAGCCGTGCGATCTGCCCGCGGTAACGGCGCGGGCGCTGATCGGCGAGCGCAAGCTTTCGCCGGTCGAACTGATGGACAGTTGCATCCGGCGGATCGAGACAATCGATCCTGCCGTCAACGCGATCATTGCGCGCTCGTTCGACACGGCGCGCGCCGCGGCGCGGGAAAGCGAGGCCGCCGTGATGCGCGGCGATGCGCTCGGGCCGCTGCATGGGCTTCCGCTCGGGGTCAAGGACCTGATCGACGCCAAGGGACTGCCGACGAGCTTCGGCAGTGTGCTGTTCGCGGACAACATCGCAGCCGAGGATGAAGCGATCGTCGCGATGCTCAAGCGCGCCGGGGCCATCGTCGTCGGCAAGACCAACGTCCCCGAATGGGGCGCGGGCGGCAACACCCGCAACGCGCTTCATGGCGCCACCGGCAACCCGTTCGACCCCGAGCGCTCCGCCGCCGGCTCGTCCGGCGGATCGGCGGTGGCGCTTGCCACCGGCATGGTGCCGCTGGCGACCGGTTCGGACACCGGCGGCTCGGTCAGGAATCCCGCCGCGTTCTGTGGTGTCGTCGGCTTCCGCCCCTCGCCCGGGCTGATCGCCAGCAACAGCCGCAACATGGCCTGGCTGCAGATCTCGCAGCTCGGACCGATGGCGAGAAACGTATCCGATGCCTGCCTGATGCTTTCCTGCATGCTGGATCGCGACGCGCGCGATCCGCTGTCGGCGATCCTTCATGCCGGCGGAACGCCCGTGAGCGAGGCCTACCGCAATCCGCCTGACATCGATCTCGCCACCTTGCGTATCGCAGCGACAACCGATTTCGGATTTGCGCCGACGGAACGCGCCATCGCCGACACATTCAAGAACAAGCTCGCGACATTCGTATCGGCATTTCGCAGCGTCGAATGGACCCATCCGGATTGCAGCCATGCCGACGAAGTGTTCCGGGTCTTGCGCGCCGTCGCATTCCTCGGCCGTCACCGCGAACTCGCGGAGAAATATCCTGATAAGGTCGGTCCCAATATTCGCGACAACGTCGCCGAGGGACTTGGATATTCCGCCCTCGACGTCGCGCGTGCGCTGTCGCTGCAGACCGCGCTCTATCGAAGCTGGCAGCAATTCTTCGGCGAGCATGATTTCGTCATTGCGCCTGCGGTCACGATCAGCCCGCGGCCGTGGTCGGAGCTCTACCCGGCCACGATCGACGGCGTAGCTACGAAAAGCTATTTCCACTGGCTGGCGATGGCCTATGCCGTGACCAATGCCGGGCATCCGGTGGTGGCGATCCCGGCCGGGCGCGATGGCGCCGGATTGCCGTTCGGCATCCAGATCATCGGCCCACGCGGCGGCGATGCCGCAACGCTTGCGGTTGCCCGCGGGATCGAGGCGCTGCTTGGCGCCAATCCTGAGACGGCCCGTCCCGTCCCCAATCTCGAATGGCTGCGCCGTCAGCCACCGATGTCCTCCCGGCCGGGTTTTCTGGATTTCGACTGAGGCGATATTCGTTTCGCGGCGATGGTGCGCCTGCACCTCTATGCCCGCGCGGCGGGCCTTGCGTTGCGCACCGGCCCCGACGCCGCAGGCGCGGCTGCGGCGCTCGATCTCGCGCAATCTAGCGCTTCCTGTTTCCGGTCAATCCGCACTGGCATGGCAACGAGAGCGCCGTGGTCCGCCATATTCGCATCTGGATACCGGGGTAGGAGGCGCTCGCCTGCCCGCGACAATAGTTCCCGATCGGAAGAAATGGCGCCAATCGCGGGTGCGACTTCCCGTCGAAGCGCCTCCTGAACGTCCATTCATCAAAATTAAATCCGGCGCCGGGCCACCCGAAAGCCGAGCCCGAAGCAACAAACTTCACTCGAAAGTGTTTAGCGAGTCTCCGGTTATGTGGAAAGTTTGCCTGGCTGGTTATGTAAAGGAGGAGTCGATGAAAAAGGCACCTTTAGCTTTGGCCGCAGCGGCGGTCTTGGGCCTGACGGCGGTAACGGCACCGTCGCCCGCGGAGGCGCACTGGCGCGGAGGGGGCTGGGGCTGGGGCGGGGCTGTGGCTGGCGGATTGATCGCGGGCGCGGTGATCGGCGGCATCGCTTCCAGCGCTTACGGCTACGGTCCGTACGGATATTATGGAGGAGGCTATTATCCGGCGTACTACGGCGGATATGGTCCCTATTACGGCGGATACGCCTACGCGCCGGCCTACTACGGCGGATACTACGGCGGCCCCTATGTTCGCCGCGTGTATCGTCCGGCCTACGCCTACTATGGCGGTCCGCGATTCTATGGTCCGCGGTATTACGGCGGCTACTGGCGTCGCTGGTGATTCAACGAATTTGAAGGGCCGCCAACATGGCGGCCCTTTTTATGAACACGCGTCAGTCGATTGTTCAGTCGATCTCATGCACCACGGTACGCGTGCCCGGATCGACCAGCATCACGCGGTTGCCGGAATAGACATAGCGATACTTGGTCACTGACGGGCCCCAATCCGACGGCACCGGCGCGAGTTCGACGTCGGTCGGCACCTTCGCGCCAACCACGATCCTTTCCCGTGTTTCGACCGGGCGGATCTTGTGCTCGGTGACGTAACTCTTGATCCGGGTGCGATATTCCGGCTCGATCTGAATCGTGGCGCCCGCAGCTCCGGTGGTCGTTCCGGGAGTGACTACGGTGGTTTGCGCGGTGGCCATCGTCGCAACCAGCGACGCTGCCGCCGCAAGTATGAACAGCTTCTTCATCTAGTTCCTCCTCAAGCCGCATCAGCGCGGCTGCGGGAAAAACAGATTTTTCACCCACTTGTTCCGAGAAGAATGCAGCACCGCAAGGCGTTGAATGCACAAGGATATCGCCTGGCGCTTTCGGCGCATCACTGCTTTGCAAGCTCAAACCGGCAGGACGCCCTCAACGAAAATCAGGCGCCGATCGAACGCTGTCTGCCGCACTTTCAGCGCCTCAGCATATTCCGGCGAGGCGTACCATTCGCGCAAACGCGCCAGCGTTGAGAATTCGACGACAATGATGGTTTTCGGCAGCGGGCCGCCTTCGATCAAATCTGCGGCGCCACCACGGATCAGATACTGCCCGCCATATTGTGCGATCGTCTTCGCAGCGATGGTTCGGTAGACTTCAAAGCCTACCGGGTCGCGCACGTCGTCGACTTCGGAAATAACGTAGGCTGACATCCCTCACCTCACGCGATGGTCTGAATCAGTCCGCCTTCTGCCCGCAGCGCGGCGCCGTTGGTGGCGGAAGCCTCTTTCGAACTGACGTAGATCACCATATTGGCGATCTCCTCGACGCTGGCAAAGCGCTGGATCAGCGATCCGGGGCGATGCTGCTTGATGAACTGCGCGGCCGCATCCTGCTCGGACTGGCCGTTCTGCCTGGCGAGATCTGCGACGAAAGTCTCGACGCCTTCGGACATGGTCGGTCCCGGCATCACTGAATTGACGGTAACAGCGGTACCCCGGGTCAATTCGGCAAGGCCGCGAGAAACTGCGAGCTGCGCCGTCTTGGTCATGCCGTAATGGATCATCTCCCTGGGAATCATCAGCGCCGACTCCGAGGCGATGAAAACGATACGGCCCCAATTGCGCTTCAGCATGCCAGGCATGTAAGCGCGCGACAAACGGATGCCGGACATCACGTTGACATCGAAAAAACGGCTCCAGTCCTCATCCGGAATATCGAAGAAGTTTTTGGGCTCGAAGATGCCGGCGTTATTGATGAGAATGTCGACATCAGGCAACGCCGCAACCAGGGCCTTGCATCCCGCCGCCGTCGAGACATCAGCGGCAACACTCCGCACCTTGCCGCCAGCCTTATCAGCAGTCTTGCCGAGCGCGGCGGCCACGGCATCGACCTTGGCTTGAGTCCGGCCATTGATCACCACGTCCGCGCCTGCAGCAAAGAGGCCCTTGGCAATTGCGTGGCCGATACCGGAAGTGGAGCCAGTCACCAGCGCCGTCTTGCCCGAAAGATCGATTTTCATCCGTCATCTCCATCGTTGATGACAGCGATATCGGGAGCGGCGGGTACGACCACAATTGCAGCCAGCGCGCGTCAGATGCGCAAATAAAAAGCGGCGCACATGGCGCCGGCTGTCGAACAGCTCACGATAGGGATAAGAGCTGGTCCTCAGCTTCTGATCCCAGTCAAGACCGCGACATCTCGCTTGCCGTCCAGGACCTCCTCGAACTCTTGGGCGAACCTATCGACAGCGGCATACTCGGTCGTGAAACGAATAGTAGCCAAATTCTGGAGGTCAGCATCAGGCGTTGTCCAAACCTCCGAGGAAAGGTCAACGTGCACGAGAAGCGTTCCACGGCTGTCGTACGGCTTAACAGCGATCCTGAGGTGGCGTTCGAGACTTCCCGGGCGCTCCTTGCTCCCGAAGCCACCTTCGATGAGCGCTGGAGTGGTTGCCGTCAGTGGAAAAGATCTGAGGGCAGCCAGGAAGGTTTGCTTCACATTGATTCGATCGAACCACGCCGCCCCCCGTGCGGAGAATTCACCTGATTTCACCGTCGCAATGATCTGACCGGTCCAGTCATCGTCTGTCCGATAAGTGACCTGCAATTCCGATGCACTCATTCGGCAAACTCCAATGATGCGCCGGCAATCGTCGCATTGAATCGAATCGGTTTGGAAGCGCGTGCGCGCTTGAACGGCCAACAAAAAAGCGGCGCTGGAAGCGCCGCTTTTGAAACTTGCGATTTTGAAGGACTTACGCCGCTTCAGCTTCCTTTTCCTGCACCGGGCCGGAGTCCTGGCCCTTGGCGTCGACGTCGCGGTCGACGAATTCGATCACGGCCATCGGGGCATTGTCGCCGTAGCGGAAGCCGGCCTTGATGATGCGGGTGTAGCCGCCCTGGCGGTCCTTGTAGCGAGGCGCCAGCACATCGAACAGCTTCTTGACCTGGTCGACATCGCGCATCTCGGAGATCGCCTGGCGGCGCAAGGCAAGCCCGCCCTTCTTGCCGAGGGTGACCAGCTTCTCGACGATCGGGCGCAATTCCTTGGCCTTCGGCAGCGTGGTAACGATCTGCTCGTGCTTGATCAGCGCGGCGCACATGTTGGCGAACATCGCGCGGCGATGCTCGGCGGTGCGGTTGAGCTTGCGATGAACCTTGCCGTGACGCATTGAACTATTCCTTGTCTTGTCTTCGTCGCGACGGTTCGTCGGACTTGTTGCTCAGGTGGGCTGCCTGCGTTCGCCCCAGTCATTCCGGGGCGATGCGAAGCATCGAACCCGGAATCTCGAGATTCCCCGGTGCGCAATTGCGCACCTGCGATCGCCGCTTCGCGACGTCCGGAATGACGAAAATCAGTAATGATCCTCGAAGCGCTTGGCGAGCTCGTCGATATTCTCCGGCGGCCAGCCCGGCACTTCCATGCCGAGGTGCAGACCCATCTGGGCCAGCACTTCCTTGATCTCGTTGAGCGACTTGCGGCCGAAGTTCGGGGTGCGGAGCATTTCCGCTTCGCTCTTCTGCACGAGGTCGCCGATATAGACGATGTTGTCGTTCTTCAGGCAGTTAGCCGAACGCACCGACAGTTCGAGCTCGTCGACTTTCTTGAGGAACGCCGGGTTGAAGGCGAGATCCGGAATGATCTCCTGCGCCACTTCCTTGCGCGGCTCTTCGAAGTTCACGAACACGTTGAGCTGGTCCTGCAGGATGCGCGCGGCATAGGCCACCGCGTCCTCCGGCGAGATCGCGCCGTTGGTCTCGATCGTCATGGTCAACTTATCGTAGTCGAGGATCTGGCCCTCGCGGGTGTTCTCGACCTTGTAGGAGACCTTGCGCACGGGCGAGAACAGGCTGTCGACCGGGATCAGGCCGATCGGCGCATCCTCGGGCCGGTTGCGCTCGGCGGCGACGTAGCCCTTGCCGGCGGCAACGGTGAACTCCATGCGGATTTCAGCGCCCTCGTCCAGCGTGCAGAGCTGGAGCTCCGGATTGAGCACCACGATGTCGCCGACGGTCTGGATGTCGCCGGCGGTGACGACGCCCGGACCCGACTTCTTCACGACCATGCGCTTGGGGCCTTCGCCCTGCATCTTGATCGAGATGTCCTTGATGTTGAGCACGATGTCGGTGACGTCCTCGCGAACGCCCGCGATCGAGGAGAACTCGTGCAGCACGCCGTCGATGTGCACCGATTGCACCGCGGCGCCCTGCAGCGACGACAGGAGGATGCGGCGCAGCGCGTTACCGAGCGTCTGGCCGAAACCGCGCTCGAGCGGCTCGGCGACGACGGTGGCAAACCGGGTCGCATCGGAGCCCGGCGTTACCTGCAGTTTGTTCGGTCGAATAAGTTCTTGCCAATTTTTCTGGATCGTCACTTTGTCACCCCTTCGGGTCAATAGACCGGCCAGTCGATCCGCCTTCAGATCACTGGCGTTGGAGATCGCGGATCAGTCCGCGGAAAATTCCAAAAACAATCGCGAGCAGCAAAACCGCCCGCGACCAGACATCAGACGCGCCGGCGCTTGCGCGGACGGCAACCATTGTGCGGGATCGTGGTCACGTCGCGGATCGACGTCACGGTGAAGCCCGCCGCCTGCAGCGCGCGAAGCGCCGATTCGCGGCCCGAACCGGGGCCGGCAACTTCCACTTCCAGCGTGCGCATGCCGTGTTCCTGCGCCTTCTTGGAAACGTCTTCGGCCGCGACCTGCGCGGCATAGGGGGTCGACTTGCGCGAGCCCTTGAAGCCCATCGTGCCGGCCGACGACCAGGCGATGGTGTTGCCCTGCGCGTCGGTGATGGTGATGGTCGTGTTGTTGAACGACGAATTCACGTGCGCGATGCCGGAGGCGATGTTCTTGCGTTCGCGGCGGCGTACGCGGGTGGCTTCCTTGCCCATTATCCTAAAACCTTCCTGTGATCTCAAACGCCGCCGTACTGCCAGCGGCTACACCTAAAAACGCGAGTGGCTGACGGTGAGCAGCGAATAGAATCTATTCGCCGCTCCCTATCAGCTATTCGCAAAACTTACTTCTTCTTGCCGGCGATCGACTTGGCCGGGCCCTTGCGCGTGCGCGCATTGGTGTGGGTGCGCTGGCCGCGCACCGGCAGGCCGCGGCGATGACGCAGGCCGCGATAGCAGCCGAGGTCCATCAGCCGCTTGATGTTGATGCCGGTCTCACGGCGAAGGTCGCCCTCGACGAGATAGTCGCGGTCGATCACTTCGCGGATCTGCAGGACTTCCTGGTCGCTCAGCTGGCTGACGCGACGATCCTCGGGGATCTTGACCTTCTCGATGATCTCGGCCGCGTTCTTCTGGCCGATGCCATGGATGTACTGGAGCGCGATCAGAACGCGCTTGTTGGTCGGGATATTCACGCCGGCAATACGGGCCACGGACTTCTCTCCTGTCGCCGATCCCCTATGGACCGGGCTATGTTCTTGCTAACTCGGGCAGGTATTCGCAAACGCGAACACGACGCCCTTCCCCTCATTTGCTTCGGGGCCCGGCATCGTCAAAAACTATCCGACTTGGATGCGGGGCTTATTAAAGGATTCAACTCGGTTTCGTCAACCGCCTCTATCGCTTAGCTCGCTTTTTCGTGACCTTTTTCGCGACCTTCCGGACGGTCTTTTGGGCTGCCTTTTTGGCCTTCCCGACAGCCCGCCGCTGGCTGGCCGGGGCCGCCTTCCCGATCTTCCTGGAGGCCGCTTTCCTGCCCTTTGGGGCCGCTTTGGAGGCCTTTTTGGCCGTTTTGGCAGCCTTTTTACCCGACGGCCTGGCGGTCTTCCTGGCTGCTGCAGTGGCCTTCCTGGCCGGCGCCGCCTTGGGTTCCACCGCCCCGATCGCGGACAGGATGCGATTGATCTCCCGGGTGACGTGCTCGATGGTCATCATGCCGTCGACGGTCAGAAGCTTCCGCCGCTCGGAGTAGTAGTGAATCAAGGGCTCGGTCAGGGAGCGGTACTGCGCCAGGCGCTTGGTCAGCACTTCCGGCGTATCGTCGACCCGGACCTCCTCGCCGCGCGCACGGGTTTCCTCGGCCCGTTTCTCGACGCGCTCAAGCAGCGCGCTCTCGTTGACGCGGAGTTCGACCACCGCATCGAGCTTGAGATGCTTCCTCTTCAGGAGTTCATCGAGGGCTTCGGCCTGCGGCACCGTGCGCGGAAAGCCATCGAGGATAAAGCCCTTTTTGGCGTCGGGCTGCTCGATGCGGTCGGAGATGATTCCCACCACGAGTTCGTCCGGGACGAGGCCACCATTGGCCATGATGTCCTTGGCCTGCAGGCCGATCGGCGTTTCGGCGGCAACCGCGGCGCGGAGCATCTCGCCGGTCGAGAGCTGCACGATGCCGTACTTGGAAACCAGCCGCAGCGCCTGGGTCCCCTTGCCCGAGCCCGGCGGCCCCAAAAGGATCAATCTCATGACTATTCGCCCCCCGGCTTGGTGAGCGAAACCCGCACACCCTGTTATCGGATTTCAGACCACCCGCAAATCAGCGGCGGCGGCCCCTCAGCTTGGACTTCCTGATCAGCCCCTCATACTGGTGAGCCAACAGATAACCCTGCACCTGCGCCACCGTATCCATGGTCACGCTGACGACGATCAGAAGCGAGGTTCCACCGAAGTAGAACGGCACCGAGGCATAGGAAATCAGGATTTCGGGAATCAGACACACGATCGCCAGATAGATCGCGCCCAACACGGTGATCCGCGACAGCACGTAGTCGATATATTCCGCGGTGCGCTCGCCCGGACGGATGCCGGGGATGAAGCCGCCGTGCTTCTTCAAATTGTCGGCAGTCTCGGTCGGGTTGAACACGATCGCGGTGTAGAAGAAGGCGAAGAACACGATCAGCGCCAAATAGCAGAACAGGAACAGCGGACGGCCGTGGCTGAGCTGGGTGTTGAGCCACTGGAACCATTCCGGTCCCTTGCCGGCATTGAAGTTCGCAACGGTGGCCGGCAGCAGCAGCAGCGACGAGGCGAAGATCGGCGGGATCACGCCCGAGGTGTTGAGCTTGAGCGGCAGATGCGAGGACTGGCCCTCGAACATCTTGTTGCCGACCTGGCGCTTCGGATACTGGATCAGGAGACGGCGCTGCGCGCGCTCCATGAACACGATGAAGGCAATCACGGCGACCGCCATCACGATCACGATCAGGATCAGGGCGGTCGACAGCGCGCCCTGGCGTCCCAGTTCCAGCATGTTGGCGAGCGCCGACGGCAACTCGGCGACGATGCCGGCCAGAATGATCAGCGAAATGCCATTGCCGATGCCGCGCGAGGTGATCTGCTCGCCGAGCCACATCAGGAACATGGTGCCGCCGGTCAGCGTGACCGTGGTGGAAATCAGGAAGAACGGGCCGGGATCGCTGACGACATTGCCGGCGCCCTGCAGTCCGATCGCGATGCCATAGGCCTGGAACGTGGCGAGGATCACGGTGAGGTAGCGGGTATACTGGTTCAGCGTCTTGCGGCCGGCTTCGCCTTCTTTCTTCAAGGCTTCGAGCTTGGGCGATACCGTCGTCAGGAGCTGGATGATGATCGATGCCGAGATGTACGGCATGATGTTCAGCGCGAAGATCGCCATGCGGTTGATGCCGCCGCCGGCGAACATGTTGAACATGCCGAGAATACCGCCGGCCTGCGACTTGAACACCTGTTCCCAGATCGCGGGATCAATGCCCGGCAGCGGGATATAGGTGCCGAGCCGATAAACAAGCAGCGCACCCAGCGTAAACCAGATGCGCTTCTTCAGTTCGTCGGCCTTCGCCAAAGCACCGAAATTGAGGTTTGCCGCAAGTTGTTCTGCTGCTGAGACCATGTTCAGGCTTTCTCCCGCCGTCCCCCAGGCCGACGTCCCTTCCCGGGACAATCGGCAGACGCCGGACAATATTTGGTGCTCGGCTTTGATAAGTCCATCGTTCTATCGTGCGGATCGCCCGCGACAAAACGGGCGATGACGCAGATGTTACGCCGCCTCGCCTTCTTCCTTCTTGGCCGGGGCCAGGATCTTCACCGTGCCGCCGGCCTTCTCGACCGCCGCGACCGCGGATTTCGAGGCGCCATGCACCTCGATCGCGAGCTTGGCCTTGAGTTCGCCGCGGCCGAGCAGCCGCACGCCGTCCTTGGCGCGGCGCAGCACGCCGGCCTTGACCAGCGATTCCGCGGTCACCGTGTCCTTGGCGTCGATCCGCTTGGCATCGATCGCCTCCTGCAGCCGGTCGAGGTTGATCTCGGCGAAGTCGAGCCGGAAGATGTTGTTGAAGCCGCGCTTCGGCAGGCGACGATGCAGCGGCATCTGGCCGCCCTCGAAGCCCTTGATGCGCACGCCCGAACGCGCGGTCTGGCCCTTGCCGCCGCGGCCCGAAGTCTTGCCCTTGCCCGAACCGATGCCACGGCCGACGCGCATGCGCTTCTTGCGCGAGCCGGCGTTGTCGGCGATATCGCTGAGCTTCATCGCCCTTCTCCTTATACTTGCTTACTCGCCGACGACGCGGACGAGATGCTGGACCTTGTTGATCATGCCGCGAACCTCAGGGGTATCCTGAAGCTCGGCAACCCGGCCGATCTTGTTGAGCTTGAGGCCGATCAGCGTCGAACGCTGCGAGTGGTGGCGGCGGATTGCGCTGCCGATCTGCTCGACCTTGATCGTCTTTGCGGCCTTGGCCATCGTCTTAACTCCAAAAAGCGCTTGAAAGCGCCGGTTTATTCAGCCACCGCTTCGGCGTCGCCGCCGACGCGGCGCGACTGCAGCGTGGACACCTTGATGTTGCGGCGGGCCGCCACCGAACGCGGCGAATCCTGATGCTTCAGGGCGTCGAAGGTCGCGCGAACCATGTTGTAGGGATTCGACGAGCCGATCGACTTCGCCACCACGTCCTGGATGCCGAGCGTCTCGAACACCGCGCGCATCGGGCCGCCGGCGATGATGCCGGTACCGGCCGGAGCGGCACGCAGGTAGACGCGGCCGGCGCCGTGACGGCCGGCGATGTCGTGATGCAGCGTGCGGCCTTCGCGCAGCGCCACGCGCGTCAGGTTGCGCTTGGCCGACTCGGTCGCCTTGCGGATCGCCTCGGGCACTTCGCGCGCCTTGCCGTGGCCGAAACCGACCCGGCCCTTCTGGTCGCCGATCACGACCAGCGCCGCAAAGCCGAAGCGCTTGCCGCCCTTGACGACCTTCGCCACGCGATTGATGTGGACGAGCTTGTCGACGAACTCGCTGTCGCGCTCCTCGCGATCCCTGCTCCGTTCGCGTCCGCCGCGTTCGCGTTCACCTGCCATGGTGTTTTCCAATCTTTAGGGGAAGAAAGCCCCTGTCCTCGTAAATGTTCAAAACGGTTGGTTAGAAGCTCAGTCCGCTTTCGCGGGCGGCATCGGCGAGCGCCTTGACGCGCCCGTGATAGAGATACTGACCGCGATCGAACACCACTTCCTTGACGCCCTTTTGCACGGCGCGTTCCGCCAGCAGCTTGCCGACGGCCTTGGCCGCATCGATGTTGGCGCCCGTGTTGCCGGCCTCGCGCATGGTCTTCTCCAGCGACGAGGCAGAAGCGAGCGTCTCGCCCTTCAGGTCGTCGATGACCTGGGCGTAGATGTGCTTCGACGAACGGAACACCGACAGACGCGGGCGTCCATTGGCCGACCGGCGCAGCGCGTTGCGCACGCGCTGCTTGCGCCGGGCATTCGTGACCTTGAGTGACATGACCGGCTCCGTTACTTCTTCTTGCCTTCCTTGCGGAAGATGAATTCGTTGGCGTACTTCACGCCCTTGCCCTTGTAGGGCTCCGGCGGACGGTAGGCGCGAATCTCGGCCGCGACCTGCCCGACACGCTGCGAATCGGTGCCGGTGATCGTGATCTCGGTCGGCTTCGGCACCGCGATGGTGATGCCTTCCGGGATCGCGTAGACCACGTCGTGGCTGTAGCCGAGCGCGAGCTGCAGGTTCTTGCCCTGCATCGCGGCGCGGTAACCGACGCCGGTGATCTCGAGCTTCTTTTCAAAGCCCTTGGTGACGCCCTCGACCAGGTTCGCGACCTGCGCGCGCGCGGTGCCGTACATGGCCTGCGCGCGGTTGGTCTTGAACTTCGGCGCGACCTTCACCGCACCGCTCTCGAACTTCACCTCGACGTCGTCATGCACGACGAACTGAAGCTGGCCCTTCGGGCCCTTCACCTTGACGGTCTGTCCCTCGACGGTCGCCGTCACACCGGACGGGATCGCCACAGGCCGTTTGCCAACACGTGACATGGCTAAAAATCCTTCCTCAGAACACCGTGAAGAGAACTTCGCCGCCCACATTCGCGTCGCGCGCTTCGTGGTCAGCCATGATTCCCTTCGGCGTCGACAACACCGAAATGCCGAGACCGTTGTTCACGCGCGGCAGGTTCTTCACCGAGGCGTAAACCCGGCGCCCGGGCTTCGAGACCCGCTCGATCTCGCGAATGACGGGCTCGCCGTCGAAATATTTCAGCTCGATCTCGAGCTCGCTGCGGCCCGAAGCATGTTCGACGCTGGCGTAGCCGCGGATGTAGCCCTCGGACTTCAGCACTTCGAGCACGCTGGCGCGCATCTTCGAGCCCGGGGTCGAGACCTTGGACTTCGAACGCATCTGCGCGTTGCGGATGCGGGTGATGAGATCGGAAATTGGATCGTGCGTTGACATCTTGACGACCCTCCTTACCAGCTCGACTTCACGAGCCCGGGAACCAGGCCCTTGGAGCCGAGTTCACGCAGCGCGATGCGCGAGAGCTTGTTCTTGCGGTAGTTCGAGCGCGGACGGCCGGTCAGTTCGCAGCGGTTGCGGATGCGCGTCGTCGACGAGTTGCGCGGCAACTGGGCGAGCTTCAGCGTCGCCGCAAACCGCTCTTCCATCGGCTTGGTCTTGTCGGCGATGATCGCCTTCAGCTTCGCGCGCGCAGGTGCGGCGTTCTTGGCCATCCGCTTGCGCCGGTTGTTCTTCTCGATCGAACTCTTCTTTGCCATGCTTGGCTCCTGGGTTTCCGCGTTTGAGAGGCTAGCTGCGTCTCACTGCCGGAACGGGAAATTGAAAGCGGTCAACAAGGCCCTCGCCTCGTCGTCGGTCTTCGCCGTGGTGCAGACGGTGATGTCCATGCCGCGGGCTTCCGAAACCTTGTCGAAATCGATTTCGGGGAAAATGATGTGCTCCTTGATGCCGAGCGAGTAGTTGCCACGGCCGTCAAAGCTCTTCGGGTTCAGACCACGGAAGTCGCGCACGCGCGGCAGCGCGACGTTCACCAGGCGATCGATGAACTCGTACATCCGTGCCTTGCGCAGCGTGACCTTGCAGCCGATCGGCTGGTTCTCGCGCAGCTTGAAGGTCGCGATCGCGATCCGCGAATAGGTCACGATCGCCTTCTGGCCGGCGATCTGGGTCAGCTCGGCAGCCGCGGTCTCGGCCTTCTTGCGGTCGTTGACGGAATCGCCGACGCCCATGTTGAGCACGACCTTGTCCAGCCGCGGCACCTGCATGACGTTGGCGTAGCCGAACTTCTCAGTCAGCTGGCCACGGATGCTCTTGTCATACTCCGCGCGCAGGCGCGGCGTGTAAGCGGTATCAGCCATCGATCTCTGCTCCCGAGCTCTTGGCAACACGTACCTTCTTGCCATCGGCCTGAATCTTGAACCCAATGCGGGTCGGCTTTCCGTCCTTGCCTACATAGGCGACGTTGGACAGGTGGATCGGCGACTCCTTGGAGATGATGCCGCCTTCCTGGTTCTGGGTCTGCTTCTGGTGACGCTTCACCAGATTGACGCCGCGCACCAGCGCCGTGTTGTCGGCGGGGCGGACCTCGAATACTTCGCCGGTGCGGCCCTTGTCGCGGCCGCTCAGCACGATGACCTTGTCACCCTTGCGGATCTTGGCAGCCATCACAGCACCTCCGGCGCAAGCGAGATGATCTTCATGTGGTTCTTGGCGCGCAGCTCGCGCGGCACGGGCCCGAAGATACGGGTGCCGACGGGTTCCGACTGGTTGTTGATCAGGACGGCGGCGTTGCGGTCGAAACGGATGACCGAGCCGTCGGCGCGGCGGATGTCCTTGCGGACACGCACCACGACGGCCTTCATCACGTCGCCCTTCTTCACCTTGCCGCGCGGAATCGCTTCCTTGATCGACACGACGATAACGTCGCCCACGGTGGCATAGCGGCGCTTGGAGCCCCCCAGCACCTTGATGCACATGACACGGCGTGCGCCTGAATTGTCGGCCACGTCGAGGTTGGTCTGCATCTGAATCATTGATGCACCTCGTCCTCTTTCTGCGCTTTAGCGCGCTAAAAATTTCCCTGAATTCCCTCGGCTAAGCCGAGATTATCAGGCCGTTTTCTTCTGTTCGCCCCGGACCACGGTCCAGCGCTTCAACTTCGAGATCGGCTTGCTTTCCTCGATCCACACCATGTCGCCCGGCTTGAACTCGTTGTTCTCGTCGTGCGCGTGGTAGTTCTTGGAGCGGCGGATCGTCTTCTTGTAGATCGGATGGGTGAAGCGGCGATCGACGCGCACCACCACCGTCTTGGCTTGCTTGTCGCTCACGACCACGCCCTGAAGCGTACGTTTCGGCATGTCCGGCCTCTTACTTCTTCTTCGCGCGGGCTTGCGCGGCGATGGTCTTGATGCGGGCGATATCGCGGCGGGCTTCACGCAGCCGCGAGGTGTTCTCCAGCTGCCCGGTGGCGCGCTGGAAACGCAGGTTGAAACGCTCCTTCTTCAGATTGAGGACGGCGTCCTCCCTCTGGTCGTCGCTCATCGCGCGGATGTCTTCAACTTTCATCGGGGCCATGAGTGTTACTCCGCAATGCGCGCGACGAAGCGCGTCTTGATCGGCAGCTTGGCGGCAGCGAGCGAGAGGGCTTCCTTCGCGGTCTGCACGGTGACGCCGTCGATCTCGAAAATCACGCGGCCCGGCTTGACCCGCGCCACCCACAATTCCGGCGTACCCTTGCCCGAGCCCATGCGGACTTCGGCGGGCTTCTTCGAGACCGGCAGGTCGGGAAACACGCGGATCCAGACGCGGCCGGCGCGCTTCATGTGACGGGTCAGCGCGCGGCGCGCGGCTTCGATCTGGCGGGCGGTGATGCGCTCGGGCGCCATCGCCTTCAGGCCGAACTGGCCGAACGACAACGTCGCACCCGAAGTCGCAACGCCGTGGATACGGCCCTTATGCGCCTTCCGGAACTTCGTTTTCTTTGGTTGCATCATGGCTTTAAGCCCTCAAACCTTCTCTAATGTCTCACGCAGCGGCGGCGTCGCGGCGGGGACGCGCAGTGTCGCCCTCGGCCATCTTCTTGTCCTGGGCCATCGGATCGTGCTCGAGGATCTCGCCCTTGAAGATCCAGACCTTGACGCCGCAGGTGCCGAACGTCGTGAACGCGGTCGCCACGCCGTAATCGACATCGGCGCGCAGCGTGTGCAGCGGCACGCGGCCTTCACGGTACCACTCCATGCGCGCGATTTCGGCGCCGCCAAGACGGCCCGAGCAGTTGATACGAATGCCCTCGGCGCCGAGACGCATCGCCGACTGCACCGCCCGCTTCATGGCGCGGCGGAATGCGACGCGGCGCTCGAGCTGCTGGGCGATCGATTCAGCGACCAGGGTGGCGTCGAGCTCGGGCTTGCGGATTTCGACGATGTTGATGACGACGTCGGAAGCCGTGATGTCGGCAACCCGCTTGCGCAGCTTGTCGATGTCGGCGCCCTTCTTGCCGATCACGACGCCCGGACGCGCCGAGTGGATCGTCACGCGGCACTTCTTGTGCGGACGCTCGATCACGATGCGGGCGACGGCGGCCTGCTTGAGCTCCTTGTGCAGGATCTCGCGGATCTTGACGTCTTCATGCAGCAGCTTGCCGTATTCGCTCTTGCCGGCGAACCAGCGCGAATCCCAGGTGCGGTTGATGCCGAGACGCAGCCCGATTGGATTGATCTTTTGACCCATCGTATTCTCCCGCGCCGCTTTAAGCGCTTGCCTCGGCCTCGACCTGACGAACCACGATGGTCAGGTGCGAGAACGGTTTATAGATACGGCCCGAGCGGCCACGGCCGCGCGGCGCAAAACGCTTCATGACGATGCCGTTGCCGACATGGGCCTCGGCGACGACGAGATCGTCGACTTCGAGGTCATGGTTGTTCTCGGCGTTGGCGATCGCCGATTCCAGGCACTTCTTGACGTCGACCGCGATCCGCTTGCGCGAGAACTGCAGGTCGGCGAGCGCAGCCGAAGCCTTCCGGCCGCGGATCAGCTGCGCGACCAGGTTGAGCTTCTGCGGGCTGACGCGCAGCATCCGGGCAACCGCCTTGGCCTCGTTGTCCGCGAGGCTACGTTCGCGCTTTGGTTTGCTCATCGTCTATTCCTCAAGCCTTCTTGGCTTTCTTGTCGCCCGAGTGGCCATGGAAGGTACGGGTCGGCGAGAACTCGCCGAACTTGTGACCCACCATTTCCTCGTTGACCGAGACCGGCACATGCTTCTGGCCGTTGTAGACGCCGAACGTCAGGCCGACGAACTGCGGCAGGATGGTCGAGCGGCGGCTCCAGATCTTGATGACGTCGTGTCGGCCGGACGCACGCGCCGCATCTGCCTTCTTGAGCAGCGACGCCTCAACGAACGGGCCTTTCCAGACTGAACGAACCATGTCCGGCGTTCCTTACTTCTTCCGCTTGTGGCGGCTTAGGAGGATGAATCGGTTGGTCGACTTGTTCGACCGGGTCTTCTTGCCCTTGGTCGGCTTGCCCCACGGGGTAACCGGGTGGCGGCCGCCCGAGGTGCGGCCTTCGCCGCCGCCGTGCGGGTGATCGATCGGGTTCATGACGACGCCGCGGTTATGCGGGCGCCAGCCGAGCCAGCGGGTGCGGCCGGCCTTGCCGATCGAGATGTTCATGTGGTCGGGGTTCGACACCGCACCGATGGTGCCGCGGCAACGGCCGTGCACCAGGCGCTGCTCGCCCGAGTTCAGGCGCAGAATGACGTAGTCCTGGTCGCGGCCGACGATCTGGGCGTAGGTGCCGGCCGAACGCGCGATCTGGCCGCCCTTCCCGATCTTCATCTCGATGTTGTGGATGATGGTGCCGACCGGCATGTTGCCGAGCGGCATGACATTGCCCGGCTTCACGTCGACATGGCTACCGGCGACGACGGTGTCGCCCACGGCCAGACGCTGCGGCGCCAGGATGTAGGCCTGCTCGCCGTCCTGATACTTGATCAACGCAATGAACGCAGTGCGGTTCGGATCGTATTCCAGCCGCTCGACGACGGCGGGAACGTCAACCTTGTTCCGCTTGAAGTCGACGATGCGGTAGGCCTTCTTGTGGCCGCCGCCGCGGAAACGCACGGTGATGCGGCCGGTGTTGTTGCGGCCGCCATTGCCGAGCTTGCCCTCGGTCAGCGCCTTCACCGGCTTGCCCTTGTAGAGCGCCGAACGGTCGACCATCACCAGCTGGCGCTGGCCCGGCGTCGTCGGATTGTATGTTTTCAATGCCATCGCTGTGTCGCCTTATAGTCCGGTGGTGACGTCGATGCGGTGGCCCTCTTCGAGGGTCACGACCGCCCGCTTCACGTCCGACTGCGAGCCGAAATTGCCGCGGAACACCTTGGTCTTGCCCTTGCGGACCAGCGTGTTCACGCTCTTCACCTTGACGTCGAACAGCTTTTCGACGGCTTCCTTGATTTGCGGCTTGGTCGCCTTGTTGGCGACCTTGAACACGACCTTGTTGTGCTCGGACGCAACCGTCGCCTTTTCAGTGACGACGGGCGCGACGATCACGTCGTAATGGCGCGGATCGATATTCTTCATTTGAAGCGCGCCTCCAGCGCATCCACTGCCGCCTTCGTCAGCACGAGCTTCTGACGGCGCAGAATGTCGTAGACGTTGATGCCCTGGATCGGCAGCACGTCGATATTCGGAATGTTGCGCGCAGCGGTCGCGAAACCGGTGTTGAGCTCGGCGCCGTCGATGATCAGCGCATTGGTGAGCCCAAGGCCGGAGAAGTGGCCGACCAGCGCCTTGGTCTTGGCATCCTTGACCTGCGCATTGTCGATCACGATCAGGCCGCCGTCCTTGGCTTTCGCCGACAGAGCATGCTTGAGCGCGAGCGCCCGCACCTTCTTCGGCAGGTCGGTCGCGTGCGAGCGGACCACCGGACCGAACGCTCGGCCACCGCCGCGGAACTGCGGCACGCGGGCCGAGCCGTGACGGGCGCCGCCGGTGCCCTTCTGCTTGTACATCTTCTTACCGGTGCGCCAGACGTCGGCGCGGCCCTGCGTCTTGTGCGTTCCGGCCTGGCGCTTGTTAAGCTGCCATTGCACGCAACGCTGGATGATGTCGACGCGCGGCTCGAGACCGAAGATCGCGTCCGAGAGCTGGACCGATCCGGCTTCCTTACCTTCGAGGGTCGTGACTTTCAGTTCCATCTCACGCGCCCTCCTGCTCGGCCGGAGCAGCCTGCTCGCCGCCGGCGACCTTGAACTTGCCGGGCTTCGGCGCTTCCTTCGGCAACGGCTTCTTGACGGCGTCGCGCACCGAGATCCAGCCGCCCTTGGAGCCGGGAACGGCGCCTTCGACGAGGATCAGGCCGCGCTCGACGTCGGTCTGCACCACACGCAGGTTGAGCGTGGTGATGCGATCGACACCCATGTGACCGGGCATCTTCTTGTTCTTGAAGGTCTTACCGGGGTCCTGACGTCCGCCGGTCGAGCCGATCGAACGGTGCGAGATCGACACGCCGTGGGTGGCGCGCAGACCGCCGAAATTCCAGCGCTTCATGCCGCCGGCAAACCCCTTACCGACCGAGGTGCCGGTAACGTCGACGAACTGGCCGACCACGAAGTGGTCCGCCTGGATCTCGGCGCCGACCGGGATCAGCGCATCTTCCGACACGCGGAACTCGGTGACCTTCCGCTTCGGCTCGACCTTGGCAACCGCAAACTGGCCGCGCTCTGCCTTCGGCAGATAGACGGTCTTGCGGGTGCCGGCGCCAAGCTGCAGCGCGACGTAGCCGTTCTTTTCGGTGGTGCGATGGCCCAGCACCTGGCAGTTGCCCAGCTTGAGCACGGTCACGGGGATATGTTCGCCGGTCTCCGTAAAGACCCGCGTCATCCCGACCTTTTGTGCGATCACTCCGGAGCGCATCGGCGTGCTTCCTGTTCTTTCTGTCCGCTAACGTCGGACGATCCTGAAAATCTTAGAGCTTGATCTCGACGTCGACACCGGCGGCCAGGTCGAGCTTCATCAAAGCATCGACGGTCTGCGGGGTCGGGTCGACAATGTCGAGAAGGCGCTTGTGGGTGCGCATCTCGAATTGCTCGCGGCTCTTCTTGTCGACGTGCGGCGAACGGTTGACGGTGAACTTCTCGATGCGAGTGGGCAGCGGAATGGGTCCGCGAACCTGGGCACCGGTACGTTTCGCCGTGTTCACGATCTCCCGGGTCGACGTATCGAGGATTCGATGGTCGAACGCCTTGAGACGGATGCGAATATTTTGGCCGTTCATTGCCGTTGTCTTTCTTTGTCGTCGTATTGGCGAGTGGTGCGAGTAGCGAATGATCTATTCGCTACTCGCTATTCCTGTTCGCTCGCTTACTCGATGATGGCGGCGACGACGCCGGCGCCGACGGTGCGGCCGCCTTCGCGGATGGCGAAGCGCAGCTTTTCTTCCATCGCGATCGGCACGATCAGGTGCACTTCCATCGCGATGTTGTCGCCCGGCATCACCATTTCGGTGCCTTCGGGCAGGTGCACGACGCCGGTCACGTCGGTGGTGCGGAAGTAGAACTGGGGCCGGTAGTTGGTGAAGAACGGGGTGTGACGACCGCCCTCTTCCTTGGTCAGGATGTAGGCCTCAGCCTTGAACTTGGTGTGCGGCTTGACCGAACCCGGCTTCGCCAGCACCTGGCCACGCTCGACTTCCTCGCGCTTGGTGCCGCGGAGCAGCGCGCCGATGTTGTCGCCGGCCTGGCCCTGATCGAGCAGCTTGCGGAACATTTCGACGCCCGTGACGATGGTCTTCTGGGTGTCGCGCAGACCGACGATTTCGATTTCCTCGCCGACCTTGATGATGCCGCGCTCGACACGGCCGGTGACGACGGTGCCGCGGCCCGAGATCGAGAACACGTCTTCCACCGGCATCAGGAACGGCTGGTCAACCGGACGCTCCGGCTGCGGAATGTACTCGTCGACATTGCGCATCAGCTCGAGGATGGCGTCGTGGCCGAGCTTCTTGTCCTTGTCTTCGAGGGCGGCGAGCGCCGAGCCCTTGATGATCGGGATCTTGTCGCCCGGGAATTCGTACTTCGAGAGCAGTTCGCGGACTTCGAGCTCGACCAGCTCGAGCAGTTCCGGATCGTCGACCATGTCGCACTTGTTCAGGAACACGACCAGCGCGGGCACGCCGACCTGACGGGCGAGCAGGATGTGCTCGCGGGTCTGCGGCATCGGGCCGTCGGCGGCCGACACGACCAGGATCGCACCGTCCATCTGCGCGGCGCCGGTGATCATGTTCTTCACGTAGTCGGCGTGGCCGGGGCAGTCGACGTGGGCGTAGTGCCGATTCTTCGTCTCATACTCGACGTGAGCGGTCGAGATGGTGATGCCGCGCGCCTTCTCTTCCGGCGCCTTGTCGATCTGGTCGTACGCCGTGAACGTCGCACCGCCGGTTTCAGCCAGCACCTTGGTGATCGCTGCGGTCAGCGAGGTCTTGCCATGGTCGACGTGACCGATGGTTCCGATGTTGCAGTGCGGTTTAGTACGTTCAAACTTTGCTTTGGCCATTTGACTCTCCGTTCAGTCGTTAGCTTGCAACCAACGACAATCAGGCAAACTTCTTCTGGACTTCTGCCGACACGTTCGCCGGCGCTTCAGCGTAGTGATCGAATTGCATCGTAAAGGTCGCGCGTCCCTGGCTCATCGAGCGCAGGTTATTCACGTACCCGAACATGTTCATCAGCGGCACCATGGCGTTGATGACGTTGGCGTTGCCGCGCATGTCCTGGCCCTGGATCTGGCCGCGCCGGGAGTTCAGGTCGCCGATGACCGAACCAGTATAGTCTTCCGGGGTCACCACTTCGACCTTCATGATCGGCTCGAGCAGAACGGACTTGCCCATCTGCAGCGCCTCGCGGAAGCAGGCGCGCGTGGCAATTTCGAAGGCCAGCGCCGACGAGTCGACGTCGTGGAACTTACCGTCGATGAGCTGGACCTTGACGTCGACCACCGGGAAGCCGGCGACCACGCCCGAGGACAGCACGCTCTCGAGACCCTTTTCGACGCCGGGGATGTATTCCTTCGGCACCGCGCCGCCGACGATCTTGGATTCGAACTCGTAGCCCTTACCCGGCTCGTTCGGCTCGACGATGATGGTCACGGCCGCGAACTGACCGGTACCGCCGGTCTGCTTCTTGTGGGTGTAGCTGTGCTCGACGCGCTTGGTGACACGCTCGCGGAACGCCACCTGCGGCGCGCCGATATTGGCGTCGACCTTGTAGGTGCGCTTGAGGATGTCGACCTTGATGTCGAGATGGAGTTCGCCCATGCCCTTGAGGATGGTCTGGCCGGACTCGTGGTCGGTCGACACGCGGAAGGACGGATCCTCCGCGGCGAGCTTGGCCAGCGCCACGCCCAGCTTTTCCTGGTCGGCCTTCGACTTCGGCTCGATCGCGATCTCGATCACCGGCTCCGGGAATTCCATCTTTTCGAGGATGACCTGGTTGTTGGCATCGCACAGCGTGTCACCGGTGCGCGCTTCCTTCAGACCCGCCAGCGCGACGATGTCGCCGGCATAGGCTTCCTTGATGTCTTCGCGGTTGTTCGCATGCATCAACAGCATGCGGCCGATGCGCTCCTTCTTCTCGCGGGTCGAGTTCACGACGCCGGTGCCCGACGCCAGGATACCCGAATAGATGCGGCAGAAGGTGATGGTGCCGACGAAGGGGTCGTCCATGATCTTGAACGCGAGCAGCGACAGCGGCTCCTTGTCGTCCGCCTTGCGCACGACTTCGTTGCCCTTGTCGTCGGTGCCCTTGATCGCGGGCACGTCGAGCGGCGACGGCAGATAGTCGACGACAGCGTCGAGCAGCGGCTGCACGCCCTTGTTCTTGAACGCCGAACCGCACAGCACCGGATAGAACGCGCCGGTCAGCACGGCTTTACGGATCAGCCGCTTCAGCGTCGCTTCATCCGGCTCCTTGCCGTCGAGGAAAGCGGCCAGAGCGTCGTCATCGAGCTCGACGGCGGCTTCCACCATCTTCTCGCGGTATTCCTTGGCCTGGTCGACGAGGTCAGCCGGGATGTCGACATAGTCGAACTTGGCGCCGAGCGATTCATCGTTCCAGATGATGCCCTGCATCTTCACGAGGTCGACGAGACCCTTGAAATTGTTCTCCGCGCCGATCGGAAGCTGGATCGCGATCGGCTTGGCGCCGAGGCGATCGACGATGTCGGCGAGACACTTGAAGAAGTCGGCGCCGGTCTTGTCCATCTTGTTGGCGAAGACGATGCGCGGAACCTTGTACTTGTCGCCCTGGCGCCAGACGGTTTCGGTCTGCGGCTCGACGCCCTGGTTGGAGTCGAGCACGCATACGGCGCCGTCGAGCACGCGAAGCGAACGCTCGACTTCGATGGTGAAGTCGACGTGGCCGGGCGTGTCGATGATGTTCAGGCGCTTGCCGTTCCAGAACGCGGTGGTCGCAGCCGAGGTGATCGTGATGCCACGCTCCTGCTCCTGCTCCATCCAGTCCATCGTCGCGGCACCTTCGTGCACTTCGCCGATCTTGTGGCTCTTGCCGGTGTAATAGAGGATGCGCTCGGTGGTCGTGGTCTTGCCGGCGTCGATATGCGCCATGATACCGAAGTTGCGGTAGTCCTCGATGGCATGTTGGCGGGGCATGGGCTGTTCCTTAAATCCGTTCTTCGCCGTTACCAGCGATAATGCGAGAAGGCGCGGTTGGCTTCCGCCATCCGGTGCACGTCTTCACGCTTCTTGACAGCGTTCCCCCGGTTGTTCGACGCGTCGAGCAGCTCGGCCGAGAGACGCTCCGTCATCGTCTTTTCGTTACGCTCGCGCGCCGCGGTGATCAGCCAGCGAATGCCCAGCGCCTGACGGCGGACCGAACGAACCTCGACCGGCACCTGGTAGGTGGCGCCACCGACGCGGCGCGACCGCACTTCGATGGTCGGCATGACGTTTTCCAGCGCCTGCTCGAATACGGTGAGCGGTCCCTGCTTGGTCTTGGCCTCGATCATGGCGAGCGCGCCGTAGACAATGTTTTCGGCGGCAGACTTCTTGCCGTCGTACATGATCGAATTCATGAACTTCGTAATGATGACGTTCCCGAACTTCGGATCCGGGTTGACTTCACGCTTTTCGGCAGAATGGCGACGAGACATCGTATCTGTTCCCGCTTACTTCGGACGCTTCGCGCCGTACTTCGAACGACGCTGCTTACGGTTCTTGACGCCCTGGGTATCGAGGACGCCGCGGAGGATGTGGTAGCGAACGCCGGGCAAGTCCTTGACGCGGCCGCCGCGGATCATGACCACCGAGTGCTCCTGAAGGTTATGGCCTTCACCGGGGATGTAGCCGATCACCTCGAAGCCGTTGGTCAGGCGCACCTTGGCGACCTTACGAAGCGCCGAGTTCGGCTTCTTCGGGGTCGTGGTGTAGACGCGCGTGCAGACGCCGCGCTTCTGCGGCGACTGCTGCAGCGCCGGCACCTTCTTGCGCGACTTCTGTACCGTACGCGGATTTGCGATCAGCTGGTTGATCGTCGGCATGTAGCCTTCACCCTTTAGTTCGCGCGAAACCTTGAACGGCTTTCGCAAATTCTTCTCGGAACTAGCCGTTCCGTTCGGCCCGCTTTGCGCGAAGAAACATTCACGCAAAACGAAATCGCGCCAACCACTCATCGCTGAGCGGAAAGCGCTTCGACGCCACAGAGGACCGCGATTGAAGGCCGATCAGCGGTCGCTGTCCGGCCTGCTTCCGAGGTCATGCATCCGAGTTCACTCTCAAGAGGACGTGCTCAAGAGAACTAAAATCGTCCTGGCATTGCCTAGCAATAATCGACAGCGTTTGAGCGGCATTCGTCGAGGTTGGTGCCCGTCTCAGTCCATAAGGATTTGAAAGGGTGTTCCGTTCCGACGCTGGCGTTGCTCACCGCCTGTCGTTAAGTGGCCGTCTTCTATAAGCGGTGGATAGCTAAGTCAAGCAAAAGCATGACACTGGAAATGCCTATGGCGGCTGCGGATTCAGCACTTCGCATGAATTCGGGAAGTCCGAAATAGGCAATAACGCCCTGTTCTTGGTGCGGTCCGAGTCGGCATTTTTACCCGGATAGATACAACCAGAAACAATATTCCTTGGATTTCTCTCCGAAGCCGGGAGCCCGGCTAAGCCTTTATTTGCCATTCGGGGTGCAAAAGTGTCGCATCCCGGCGGGATTCCCTATGAAATACACCGACATTGCGATCATCGGGGGCGGCCTAGCCGGCTCGACCGCGGCCGCCATGCTCGGACGCGCAGGAATTTCGACGGTCCTGATCGATCCGCATCAGGTCTATCCGTTCGACTTCCGCGTCGAAAAAATCAGCGGCGACGAGCAGCTCGGCCGTTTCTACCAGACCGGAATCGCCGATTCGGTGCTGCGCTCGGCCACCCATGACGGGCAAAACTGGATCGCGCGATTCGGCTATCTGCTCGACAAGAGGCCGAGCCGCCAATACGGCATCATGTATGACGCGCTGATCGGCGCTATCAGAGCCGAAATCGCAGCCCCCGCCGAACTTATCTACGCCAAGGTGACCGAGCTCGCGACCAGCGCGGAGCGGCAGAAGTTGACCCTGTCGGATGGCGAAACGATCTCGGCGCGGCTGGTGGTGCTGGCCAACGGACTGAGTGTCGGGCTGCGCCGCAATCTCGGCATCGAGCGCCAGGTGATCAGCGCCAGCCATTCGATCTCGATCGGGTTCGACCTCGTGCCGGTCGGCCGCCCGGCCTTCGAATTTCCCGCCCTGGCCTATTTTTCGGAACGGACGAAGGAGCGCGTCGCCTATGTGACGCTGTTCCCGGTCGGAAAGCGGATGCGGGCCAACCTTTTCGTCTACCGCGAGGTCGACGACCCCTGGCTGCGCGAGATGCGGCACAGGCCGGTCGAGACCATGAACGCGGCGCTGCCGAGGCTGCGCCGGATCACCGGCGAATACGCCGTTGCCGGCGACGTCAAGATCCGCCCGGCCGATGTCTATGTTTCGACCGGCTATCGCCAACCCGGCATCGTTCTGATCGGCGACGCCTTTGCGGCCACCTGCCCGGTCACCGGCACCGGTACCGACAAGGTGTTCACCGACGTCGCGCAGCTCTGTAACGTGCACATCCCCGCCTGGCTTGCCAGCGAAGGCATGAGCGAAGCCAAGATCGCTTCCTTCTACGACGATCCGGTCAAGCAGGCCTGCGACGCCTGGTCGATGGGAAAAGCGATCAGCTTCCGCAAGGTCACGATCGAGAACGGGCTCTACTGGCGGGCCCAGCGCTGGGCGCGCTTCCTGGCGTGGTTCGGCGAAGGCGCGTTGCGGCGGATGCGCAACGGGATCAGTGCGGACTCAAACCGCCCTGCTCACTCCTCGTCGTCATCCTCATCGTCGTCATCGTCTTCATTGTCGTCGTCGGCCTGAGAGGCGGCGTTGTGCGGCGTGTGGCCCTGGTCGTCCCAGAGCTTGCGATAGACGCCATTGGCCGCGAGCAATTGCGCATGCGAGCCGCGCTCGATCGCCCTGCCGCCTGAAATCACGATGATCTCGTCCATCTCGACCACCGACGTCAGGCGGTGGGTCGACCAGATCATGGTGCGCCCCTCGGCCACGTTGAGCAGCGTGCGGTTGATCGCCGCTTCCGTGGTCTGGTCGAGCGCCGACGTCGCTTCATCGAGCAGCAACAGCGAGGGATTGCGGATGATGGCGCGCGCGATCGCGATACGCTGGCGCTGGCCGCCCGACAGCGTATCGCCGCGCTCGCCGACCGGTGTGTCGTATTTCTGCGGCAGGCTCATGATGTAGCTGTGGATCTCGGCCTTGCGCGCGGCTTCCTCGACCTCTTCGTCGCTGGCGCCTTCCTTGCCGAGCCGGATGTTCTCCCGGATCGTCATGTTGAACAGCATGTTCTCCTGGAACACGATGGCCATACCGCTGCGCAGGGATTCGCGGGTCACGCGGCGGATATCGACGCCGTCGATCGCCACCCTCCCCTCGTCCGGCGTGTAAAGCCGCAGGATCAGGTTGAGCAGCGTGCTCTTGCCCGAGCCGCTGGGACCGACGATCGCAATGCGCTTGCCGACATTGAGCTTGAGGCTGAAATTGTCGAGCACCGGCGTCTCGCTGCCTTCATAGGCGAAGGTGACGCGCTCGAAGCTGATGTCGTTGGTGATGCGCGGCAGATCGGGCGCGCCCGGGCGATCGGCGCCGCGCGTCGGCTCATCGAGCAGTTCCTGCATATGCCGCACCGCCGCCGCCGACTGGATCGACACCGGAATGAAATGCATCAGATGGGCGATGTTGTAGGACACTTCCCAGAACGCGCTCTCGAAGGTGACGAAGGTGCCGATGGTGATCTGGCCCTTGGTGGCGAGATAGGCGCCGATCGCCAGCACGACGAGGTGCAGCAACAGCACCGAAATGGTGACGGTGCGCTCCACCATGGTGGATAGGAACACCGCGGACGCCGTCTTGATGCGCACATCCTGATTGCGCATGGTGAACCAGCCGAGCGTGCGGCGCTGCAGGCTGAATGCCTTGATGACCGCCTGCGCCGCGACATTTTCCTGCACCGTGCCGAGCAGCGCCGCTTCATTGAGCTTTTGCTCGTAATTCGCCTGTACTGCCTTCGGCGTCAGGATTCGTGGCCCGATCAGCGTGATCGGGAACACCAAGAGCGCCACCGCCGCAAGCTGCCAGTTCAGGAACAGCATCAGGATGATGCCGGCGATCAGTTCCAGGAATGGCAGTGCCGCGCTGTTGGCGAAGGTTTTGACCGAGCTTTCATAGGCCGCGAGGTCGATCGAGAAGCGCGAGAGTATCTCGCCGCGCTTGGTGCGGGCGAAATATGACGACGGCAGGTTCTGGACGTGTTCGAACAGCCGCGTCCGCACGTCGGCGATGACGCCTGCCGCCAGCCGCGCATCCCAGCGCTCATACCAAACCGCAATGATCGAGGTGATTATTCCGGCGACCGCGAGCACGCCGAGGATCTTGTAGAGCGCCTGAAAGTCCTCTTCGCCGAGCGCGTCGTCGATCAGGAACTTGAGGCTGAGCGGCATGATGACGTTGAACAGCGTCTCAACGAGAACACCGAAGGTCACGAAGGCGAGCAGCTTTCTGTAGTTGCCCAGATAAGGCTTGGTGAAGCCGTAGATCGTCGCCATCGCGCCGGCGGCTTCCTTGGCGGTGAAGACGACGAGATCCTCGTCATCATCATCGTCGTCGAGCTCCAGCTCGTCGTCCTTGCCATCCTTGTCGGCGTCATCGGCAGGCGCAGCCTTGCCACCGGTCGGCGGCGCGACGGCCTCCAGCATAAGCTTCTTCGTGAGCTCCGGATCGTCAGCCGGAACAGGATTCCGATCATCCGAAGAAGGAGGCTTGGGCGCCATGAAACCAACCGATGCTGCACGGCCGGCATGACCGCAAATCGAACGCGGTAGCGGCAAGCGCTACCGCAAGGATTCTATGCGATCGGGATGAATTCGGCAAACATTTGGGCCGACCGGCCCTGATTCGTCAGAGCCGGTCGCCGGACCTCAATCGTCCGATTCGACCTTGTCGAAGAACGAATAGCGCAGGCTGTCGGCGTCGGCGTACCACTGCCCCGGCCCCTTGTTGGCGGCCAGCGTCGCCGCCCACACCGCATCGGTGCAATCGCGGCGGTGCATCGAAAGGTCGAAGCCGTTGCCGAAGAACAATTCGGACCATTCCCACCAGGTGCCGAGCTTCTTCACGCCGCGCAAGAGGTCGTAGCGGTCGATCAGCGCAGGCGCCATGTCAGATGTCACCGACCCGAACACCAGCCCGGTCCTCACGACGCGGTTGAGCTCGCGCACCGCGCGCGGGACCTGCTTTTCGGAGACGTGGCAAAGGCTGGTCTCGAACACGAAGTCGAATTCGTCGTCCTTGAACGGCATGTCGACGATGGAGCCAAGCTTGTTGAACTTGCGCAGCGCCTTCGGCGTTCTGGCGTGGATCGCCTTGTTGTTCTCGATGCCCCAGGCGTCGATGCCGCGTTCGCGCAGCGCGCCGACCAGTTCGCCGCTGGCGGAGCCCGCAACGAGCAGCTTGTAGCCCTTCGCCCTGTTCCAGACGATCTTGATCAGGTCGATCAGATAGGCCGGGTCGGTAAACCGGCTCCAGACTTCGCTATAGGGGCCCAGCCCACGATAATTCTCGAAATAGCTGCGATCGATCTTGTCGGACGATTCCTCGCCCGCTTGCGCGCGGGCGCGGCGCAGCCGCATCATCTCGGTCAGAATGATGTCGGTCGCGGCGTCTGAAGAGTCGAGCAGACCGTTCAGCGTCGAGTCGAACAGGTAGTCGCCGACCACGACGATGCCCGGATGCTCTTTCGGCTCGGGGCGATGGTTGGTCATGACGTCACGGACCGGCAGGCCGCCCGGCAGCGCATTCACCGACGACAACCAGCGATGGATCTTGCCTTCCATGAAATGATCGCGGGCATTGCCGAAGGACGGCGGCAACGACTTCAGCGCGGCGTCGATCAGTTCCTGGTCGCTGAGATTGGCAAACGCCAGCGCGTCGGAGCCTGCGATCAGCCAGTTGAGCACGCCATGCTTGCCGACGTCGTGGCGGGCACCCTCATTGTAGACGCAGCAGCCGCCGAACGCTTCCGACATGAACCAGGCGCCGGCGATCTTCTCGCCCCAAAACGGCTCGTCGAACAGGATCGACACGCGCAAATAATGCGCCGGACGGTCGAAATAGGCGACGTGCTTGACCATCGACTTGCGCAGGTCTTCGCCATCCCAGCGCATGGTGGCGAGCCAGGAATGCGGCAGGCACATCAGCACGAGATCGAAATCCCTGACCTCCGGCCCCTTCCCGTTCATCATGTTGAGCTGGTAGCGGCCGGCGGAGGTCTTTCCGACCTTCAGCACGCGGTGATTGAGCTGGATGTCGGCATCGACTTCCGAGCGCAGGCACTCGATCAACTGCTCGTTGCCGTTCTGGATCGAATACAGGCCGATGTAGCCCTCGATATCCATCACGAAGTTCTTCAGCGCGTTCAGGCCGTTGGTATTGTGGCTCTCGGTCGCGATATCGGAGCGCGCCATCACCTTCAAAAAACGCTTGGCGGTGGGATCTTCGACTTCCTTGTCGAGCACTTCCTCGCAGGTCATGTAGGCCCAGGGATGCTCGTTGTCGTGGGCGCCGACGCCCTCGTAATACTCGATCGGCGACACCAGGTCGGCGCAACGCTTGCGGAACGCTTCGATCGCCGCAGCGGTTTTCGCGCCGTATTTGCGCCGCATGCCGGGAACGTCCTCGAGCAGTTCGCCGTCGAGGTGCACCTGCTCGGCGTCCATCGGGATGGTCTGCAGGCCGAAATGCTGGATCAGTTCCCGCAGGGGATCCGGGCCGGTCATCGAATAATCGTAGATTTCGGCGACGCCCGCCTCGTACATCGCCGGCGCGGAATCGAATTTACGCGAGACGATCTTGCCTCCGACACGGTCGGACGCCTCGTAGATGGTGACGCGGCAGAGATCGCCGAGCTTTTTCTTCAGATACCAGGCGCTCATCAGCCCGCCCGGGCCGCCGCCTACGATTGCAAGATCCAACATGTCTTTTCCGTCGCCCTCCGGCTCCCCCTGCCTATGGGAAAACAGCCGGTTTAAACCGCATTCAAAGGCGCTTTTCACCCTGAAGGGAAGATGAACAAAGCAGGTCCTCGCAACGCAGCAATTAAAGAAAGCAGCAAAAAGGCCGGCTTGCGCCGGCCATTTGTCTTCGCACCGTATTCTTGCGGATGTCCTATTCGGCCAGCGGATGGGCCGGCCGGTGTGCTCTATCCGCCACGGAATGCCTTGCCGGCGAGCAGGCTGACAAGCTCCTGCTGGCGCGAGAGGCCAGTCTTCGACAGCACAGCCTTGAGCTGGCTGCGCACCGTCTCTCGGTTAACGCCGGTCGCGTCGGCCAATGCGTCGACGGTTTCAGCCCGGCCGATTCCCCGCGCCACCCGCGCTTCCGCCGGCGTCAGGTCGAACAGGCCTTGCAAAACCTCCGCAGTCGGCACCGCGGCGCGATCGACCGGGGTCACCACCAACAGCGCAGTGGCCTGCGAGAAGATATCGCGTGCATCGCCGCGCACGGGAATAACATGCAGCACCATCGGCACCCGGGTTGCCGTCGCAGCGACCGGGATCGACTTCACGGTCCGGCCATCGGCAAGAGACTTTGGGCCGAGCGCTTCGGCAAGCTTCGCGTCCGCCGTGACATCCGTCATCGTTACGCGCTCGTTCCGATCCTGAAACAACGAAGGGACCAGCGCTTCGAAGAGGCCGTTCGCGGCAAACACCCGGCCGCGCCCACGCAGCACCGCGCCCGGCAGGCCCAGCACCTGCAGGGCGTCAGCCTGCGCGCGGGCGCGCTCGAAGCCAAGACGATTTGCTGCGAGGGACGCCCGAGCCAGATGCGGCCGCAGCCCATCCAGCAAGGTGACGACTTCTCGCGGCACCGGACCGAAATCCTGATGCCGCGGCACGACGATCGCAATCGAATCGCCGCTCGGCATCGGGATGATCGTTCCGGCCCGGTAGCCGAGGCCGTGTTTGCGGTAAAAATTGCAATAGACGTCATTGGTCGCAATCTCCTCCTCCGAGAGGAGATCGAAGTCGGTGACGAAACCCGCGTGATTGAGAGCGATGGCGCGCGGCAGATTGGGATCGCGTTCGCTCCATCCCTCTCCCAAGAAAACCGGCATCAGCGGGTCCCATTCGACGGAATTGACCGCGCTTGCGTACCCGTCCCGCACGCCGAAGAGAAAGCCGCCGTTGCCGCCGACCGCTGCACTGAGTTCGCCAAGCAGGGCCGGCCAAAGGGAAGGAACGAGCCCCGCCTCGTAGATGCGATCGATCAAGGATTCAAGATGAGCCAATTCGCTCATGAGCAACTATTACCGTTGTAGCAGGACGCCCCTCGCCGACTTGATAGCAGGCATCCCCCATCTGGGTGAAGCGCAACATCGCTCCCCATCTGCACAAAGAAAAAGCCGGCTTCGCAGCCGGCTTTCTTGTTGATTGGAACCTGACGGAACCCTTACTCCGCCGGCGGCAGCGCCAGCGGTTCGGCTTCCGGAGCGGTCGGCACGATCGCCGACTGCTTCTCGCGCTCGTCGAGGATCAGCTTGTCGCGCTTGACCGCGACTTCGCGGATCTTGGCCATCGAGGCGCCAGTGCCCGCCGGGATCAGCCGGCCGACAATGACGTTCTCCTTGAGGCCTTCCAGCGGATCCACCTTGCCGTTGACGGCGGCTTCGGTGAGCACACGCGTGGTCTCCTGGAACGAGGCCGCCGAGAAGAACGAGCGGGTCTGCAGGCTCGCCTTGGTGATGCCGAGCAGAACCGGCGTTCCCGTGGCGGGCTTCCTGCCCTCTTCCTTGGCCTTCAGGTTCAGCGCATCGAACTCGATCTTGTCGACCTGCTCGCCCGAGATCATGTCGGTGTCGCCCTGGTCGGTGATCTCGACCTTCTGCAGCATCTGACGGACAATCACTTCGATGTGCTTGTCGTTGATGAGCACGCCCTGCAACCGGTAGACCTCCTGGATTTCGTTGACCAGATAGGCAGCGAGTTCCTCGATGCCCTTGATCGCCAGGATGTCGTGCGGCGCCGGATTGCCTTCGACGATGAAATCGCCCTTTTCGACGATGTCGCCGTCCTGCAGATGGATGTGCTTGCCCTTCGGGATCAGGTACTCGCGCGGCTCCTCGGTCTTGTCCATCGGCTCGATCGAGATGCGGCGCTTGTTCTTGTAGTCGCGGCCGAAGCGGATCGTGCCGGCGATCTCCGCGATGATGGCCGCGTCCTTCGGCTTGCGGGCCTCGAACAGTTCGGCCACCCGCGGCAGACCGCCGGTGATGTCGCGGGTCTTGGCGCTTTCGGTCGAGATACGCGCCAGGATGTCGCCGGCCTTGACCTTTGCGCCGGTGTCCACCGACAGAATGGCGTCGACCGACAGCATGTACCGGGCATCGCCGCCACGCGCGAGCTTGAGCACCTTGCCGTCCTTGCCCTTGACCACAATGGCCGGACGCAGGTCGGCGCCGCCCCGCGACGCACGCCAGTCGATGACGACGCGCTTGGCGATACCGGTGGATTCGTCGAGCGTTTCCGAGATCGACTGCCCTTCCACCAGGTCCTCGAACCCGATGGTGCCCTCGACTTCGGTGAGAACCGGACGGGTGTACGGATCCCATTCCGCAATGCGCTGGCCGCGCTTGACCATGTCGCCTTCGTCGACATGCATGCGCGCGCCGTACTGAATGCGGTGGGTCGCACGTTCGGTGCCGTCGGCATCGACGATGGCAACGACCATGTTGCGGACCATCGCGATCAAGTGACCTTCGCTGTTCCGGGCGATGGACTTGTTCTTGATGGTGACCTTGCCCTCGAAGTTCGATTCGACGAACGACTGCTCGTTGATCTGCGCCGCGCCGCCGATGTGGAACGTGCGCATCGTCAGCTGCGTGCCGGGCTCACCGATCGACTGGGCGGCAATGACGCCGACCGCCTCGCCGTGGTTGACCGGCGTACCGCGGGCCAGATCGCGGCCGTAGCACTTGCCGCAGATGCCGTTGACTAGTTCGCAGGTCAGCGCCGAGCGGATCTTCACTTCCTGGATGCCGGCCTGCTGGATGGCGTCGACATGCGACTCCTCCATCAGCGTGCCGCGCTTGACCACGACCTTGTTGGAGGCGGGATCGCGCAGATCCTCGCCCGCGACGCGGCCGAGAATGCGCGAGGCCAGCGAAGCGACGACCGTGCCGGCGTCGACGATGGCGCGCATCTTGATGCCGAGCTTGGTGCCGCAATCGTCCTGCGTGATGATGCAGTCCTGCGCCACGTCGACCAGACGGCGGGTGAGGTAACCGGAGTTCGCGGTCTTCAACGCGGTGTCCGCGAGACCCTTGCGGGCGCCGTGGGTCGAGTTGAAGTATTCGAGCACCGACAGACCTTCCTTGAAGTTGGAAATGATCGGCGTCTCGATGATCTCACCCGACGGCTTCGCCATCAGGCCGCGCATACCGGCGAGCTGACGCATCTGGGCCGGCGAACCGCGCGCGCCCGAATGCGCCATCATGTAGATCGAGTTGATGTCGGCATCGGCGCCCTTCGGCGTCTTCTTGGTCGAGGAGATTTCCTTCATCATCTCCTTGGCGATTTCTTCGGTCGCCTTCGACCAGGCGTCGACCACCTTGTTGTACTTCTCGCCATGGGTGATCAGGCCGTCGTTGTACTGCTGCTCGAAATCCTTCGCCAGCGTACGGGTGGTGTCGACGATCTTCCATTTCGAGTGCGGCACGACCATGTCGTCCTTGCCGAACGAGATGCCGGCCTTGAACGCGTTGTAGAAGCCGAGCGCCATGATGCGGTCGCAGAAGATCACGGTCTCCTTCTGACCGCAGTGACGGTAGACCTGGTCGATCACGCCGGAGATTTCGCGCTTGGTCATCAGCTTGTTGATGATGTCGTACGAAATCTTCGAGTTCTTCGGCAGCACGTTGCCGAGCATGACGCGGCCCGCGGTGGTTTCGATCCAGCGCTTGGCCGACTTGCCGTTCTCGTCGGAGCCCTCCCACCGGTACTTGATCTTGGTGTGGAGGTGGATGACCTTCGAGTGCAGGGCGTGCTCGAGCTCGGCCATGTCGCCGAAGATCTTGCCCTCGCCGGGCAGGCCTTCACGCATGATCGAGAGGTAATACAGGCCGAGCACGATGTCCTGCGACGGCACGATGATCGGCTGGCCGTTCGCGGGATGCAGGATGTTGTTGGTCGACATCATCAGGACGCGCGCTTCCAGCTGCGCTTCGAGCGACAGCGGAACGTGCACGGCCATCTGGTCGCCGTCGAAGTCGGCGTTGAACGCCGCGCAAACCAGCGGATGGAGCTGGATCGCCTTGCCCTCGATCAGCACGGGCTCGAACGCCTGAATACCAAGGCGATGCAGCGTCGGCGCGCGGTTGAGCAGCACCGGATGCTCGCGGATCACCTCGTCGAGGATATCCCAGACCTCGGGACGCTCCTTCTCGACCAGCTTCTTCGCCTGCTTCACGGTGGTGGACAGACCCTTGGCGTCGAGCCGCGAATAGATGAACGGCTTGAACAGTTCGAGCGCCATCTTCTTCGGCAGGCCGCACTGATGCAGGCGCAGTTCGGGACCGACCACGATCACCGAGCGGCCCGAATAGTCGACGCGCTTGCCGAGCAGGTTCTGACGGAAGCGGCCCTGCTTGCCCTTGAGCATGTCGGCCAGCGACTTCAGCGGCCGCTTGTTGGCGCCGGTGATGACGCGGCCGCGGCGGCCGTTGTCGAACAGCGCGTCGACGGCCTCCTGCAGCATGCGCTTTTCGTTGCGGATGATGATGTCAGGCGCGCGCAGCTCCATCAGCCGCTTCAAGCGGTTGTTGCGGTTGATGACGCGGCGGTAGAGGTCGTTGAGATCCGAGGTCGCGAAGCGGCCGCCGTCGAGCGGCACCAGCGGACGCAGGTCCGGCGGAATCACCGGCACCACGGTCAGGATCATCCACTCCGGCTTGTTGCCGGAATAGCGGAAGGCCTCGACGATCTTCAGGCGCTTGGCGAGCTTCTTGTGCTTGATGTCGGACTCGGTCTCCTGCATCTCGGCGCGCAGGGACTGCTCGAGCTTTTCGAGCTCAAGCCCCTTCAACAGTTCGCGGATCGCTTCCGCGCCGATCATGGCAGTGAACGAATCCTGGCCGTATTCGTCCTGCGCCTTCAGGTACTCGTCTTCCGACAGCAACTGACGGTCCTTGAGCGCGGTCAGGCCCGGCTCCAGCACGACGTAATATTCGAAGTACAGGATCCGCTCGAGATCCTTCAGCGTCATGTCGAGCAGCAGGCCGATGCGGGACGGCAGCGACTTCAGGAACCAGATGTGGGCGACGGGCGCGGCCAGCTCGATATGGCCCATGCGCTCGCGCCGGACGCGCGACAGCGTCACTTCGACCGAGCACTTTTCGCAGATGATGCCCTTGTACTTCATCCGCTTGTACTTGCCGCACAAGCACTCGTAATCCTTGATCGGCCCGAAGATGCGGGCGCAGAACAGGCCGTCGCGCTCCGGCTTGAAGGTCCGGTAGTTGATGGTCTCCGGCTTTTTGATCTCGCCGTAGGACCAGGACAGAATCTTCTCCGGGGACGCAATCGAGATCCGGATCTGGTCGAAGACCTGGGCCGGGGTCGTCGGATTGAAGAGATTCATAATTTCTTGGTTCATCGTCTTCTCCTCGCGTGCCGATCGTCACCGGCAGCAAATTCGAAATTCTTCTTGGCCCGCGCCCCGCTCAACGTCCGAGCGGAGCGCGAATGTCCGGCCCATCTGCGAAGCTGTCTTCGCGCACGGGCCGGACATGGAACTTTCGGCGTTACTCGGCCGCCTCTGATGTCGGCGCCGGTCCCATCTTGGAATTGTGCAGGTCGACGTTGAGGCCGAGCGAGCGCATTTCCTTGACCAGCACGTTGAACGATTCCGGGATACCCGCCTCGAACGTGTCGTCGCCGCGCACGATCGCCTCGTACACCTTGGTACGGCCGGCGACGTCGTCCGACTTCACGGTCAGCATTTCCTGCAGCGTGTAGGCCGCGCCGTAAGCTTCCAGCGCCCACACCTCCATTTCGCCGAAGCGCTGACCGCCGAACTGCGCCTTGCCGCCCAGCGGCTGCTGGGTGACGAGCGAGTACGGACCGATCGAACGCGCGTGGATCTTGTCGTCGACCAGATGGTGCAGCTTGAGCATGTAGATGTAGCCCACCGTCACCTTGCGATCGAAGGCATCGCCGGTGCGGCCGTCATAGACGGTCGACTGGCCGGAGGCGTCGAAGCCCGCGAGCTTCAGCATCTCCTCGATGTCGGCTTCCTTGGCGCCGTCGAACACCGGCGTTGCGATCGGCACGCCGTGGCTCAGGTTCTTGCCAAGCTCCATCAGCTCGTTGTCGTTCAGCGACTTGATGGTTTCATCGTCGCCATAGATCTTCTTCAGGGTCTCGCGCAGCGGCTTGAGATCCTGCTTCTGATAATAGCCGTCGATGGTCTGGCCGATGCGCTTGCCGAGGCCGGCGCAGGCCCAGCCGAGATGCGTCTCCAGAATCTGGCCGACGTTCATGCGCGAGGGCACGCCGAGCGGGTTGAGCACGATGTCCGCGTGCGTGCCATCCTCGAGGAACGGCATGTCCTCGATCGGAACGATCTTGGACACCACGCCCTTGTTGCCGTGACGGCCGGCCATCTTGTCGCCGGGCTGGATCTTGCGCTTCACCGCGACGAAGACCTTGACCATCTTCATCACGCCGGGCGGCAGTTCGTCACCACGCTGCAGCTTTTCGACCTTGTCGAGGAAGCGCTGTTCAAGGCCCTTCTTCGATTCGTCGTACTGCTTCCGCATCGCCTCGATTTCGGCCATCAGCTTGTCGTTCGGGGATGCAAACATCCACCACTGCGACTTCGGATACTCATCGAGCACGGCGCGCGTGATCTTGGTGTCCTTCTTGAAGCCCTTGGGACCCGCGATGCCCTGGCGGTTTTCCAGCAGCTCCGCGAGGCGGCCGTAGACGTTGCGGTCGAGGATCGCCTGTTCGTCGTCGCGGTCCTTGGCCAGACGTTCGATCTCTTCCCGCTCGATCGCCAGCGCACGCTCATCCTTGTCGACGCCGTGACGGTTGAACACGCGCACTTCCACGATGGTGCCCTGCACGCCAGGCGGCACACGGAGCGAGGTGTCGCGGACGTCGGAAGCCTTTTCGCCGAAGATGGCGCGCAGGAGCTTTTCTTCCGGCGTCATCGGGCTTTCGCCCTTCGGCGTGATCTTGCCGACCAGGATGTCACCGGCGCGCACTTCCGCGCCGATGTAAACGATGCCGGCTTCGTCGAGGTTCTTCAGCGCTTCTTCCGAGACGTTCGGAATGTCGCGGGTGATTTCCTCAGGTCCGAGCTTGGTGTCGCGGGCCATCACCTCGAACTCCTCGATGTGAATCGAGGTGAAGACGTCGTCCTTCACGATCCGCTCGGAGAGCAGGATCGAGTCTTCGAAGTTGTAGCCGTTCCACGGCATGAACGCGACCAGCACGTTGCGGCCGAGCGCGAGCTCGCCGAGATCGGTCGACGGGCCGTCGGCGATGATGTCGCCCTTCTTGACGATGTCGCCGACCTTCACCAGCGGACGCTGGTTGATGCAGGTCGACTGGTTGGAGCGCTGGTACTTCATCAGCCGGTAGATATCGACGCCCGACTTGGTGGGATCGAGATCTTCGGTGGCGCGGATCACGACGCGGGTCGCGTCGATCTGGTCGATCACGCCGGAGCGGCGGGCGGCGATCGCAGCACCGGAGTCACGGGCCACAACGCCTTCCATGCCGGTGCCGACGAACGGCGCCTCGGCGCGAACCAGCGGCACCGCCTGGCGCTGCATGTTCGAGCCCATCAGCGCGCGGTTGGCGTCGTCGTTCTCGAGGAACGGGATCAGCGCCGCGGCGACCGAAACGAGCTGCTTCGGCGACACGTCCATATAGTCGACCTTATCAGGCGTGATCGGCAGCACTTCGCCGGCGTGACGGCAGACGATCAGGTCTTCGGTGAAGCGGCCCTTGGCGTCGAGCGGCACGTTGGCCTGCGCGACGCGATAGCGGCCCTCCTCCATCGCCGAGAGATACACGACCTCGTCGGTGACGCGGCCGTCCTTCACCTTGCGATAGGGCGTCTCGACGAAGCCGTATTTGTTGACGCGCGCGAACGTCGCCAGCGAGTTGATCAGGCCGATGTTCGGACCTTCCGGCGTCTCGATCGGGCAGATACGGCCGTAATGCGTCGGATGCACGTCGCGCACCTCGAAGCCGGCGCGCTCGCGGGTCAGACCGCCCGGGCCAAGCGCCGAGAGACGGCGCTTGTGGGTGATCTCCGACAGCGGGTTGGTCTGGTCCATGAACTGCGAGAGCTGCGAGGAGCCGAAGAACTCGCGCACCGCGGCAGCCGCCGGCTTGGCGTTGATCAGGTCCTGCGGCATCACGGTGTCGATATCGACGCTGGACATGCGCTCCTTGATCGCGCGCTCCATGCGAAGCAGACCGATGCGGTACTGGTTCTCCATCAATTCGCCGACCGAACGCACACGACGGTTGCCGAGATGGTCGATGTCGTCGATCTCACCCTTGCCGTCGCGCAGGTCGACCAGCGTCTTGATGACGGCCAGGATATCTTCCTTGCGCAGGGTACGATGGGTGTCGGGCGCGTCGAGCTCAAGGCGCATGTTCATCTTGACGCGGCCGACCGCGGACAGGTCGTAACGCTCGGCGTCGAAGAACAGCGACTGGAACATGGTCTGGGCCGAATCGATCGTCGGCGGCTCACCCGGACGCATCACGCGATAGATGTCGAACAGCGCGTCTTCACGCGTCATGTTCTTGTCAGCATTCAGCGTGTTGCGGATGTAGGCGCCGACATTGACGTGGTCGATGTCGAGCAGCGGCAGTTCCTTGTAGCCCTGCTCGTTCAGCGCCTTCAGCGACTTCTCGGTGAGTTCCTCGCCGGCTTCGGCGTAGATTTCACCGGTCTTAGGATTGACGAGATCCTCGGCAAGGTAATTGCCGATCAGCTCTTCATCCGACAGGCGCAGGGCTTTCAGGCCCTTTTCCTGCAACTGGCGCGCCGCGCGAACCGTCAGCTTCTTGCCGGCCTCGAGCACGACCTTGCCGGTGTCGGCGTCGATCAGGTCGTTGATGGTCGAGTAGCCGCGGAAACGCGAGGCGTCGAACGGCACGCGCCAGCCTTCCTTGGCGCGCTTGTAATTGATCTTCTTGTAGAAGGTGGACAGGATCGTCTCGCCGTCGAGACCGAGCGCGTACATCAACGAGGTCACGGGGATCTTGCGGCGGCGGTCGATGCGCGCGAACACGATGTCCTTGGCGTCGAACTCGATGTCGAGCCAGGAACCGCGATACGGAATTACGCGCGCGGCAAACAACAGCTTGCCGGACGAATGCGTCTTGCCCTTGTCGTGGTCAAAGAACACGCCCGGCGAACGGTGCATCTGGGAGACGATGACGCGCTCGGTGCCGTTGACGACGAAGGTACCGTTCATGGTCATGAGCGGGATGTCGCCCATGTAGACGTCCTGCTCCTTGATGTCCTTGACTGACTTGGCGCCGGTTTCCTCGTCGATATCGAACACGATCAGGCGCAGCGTCACCTTCAGCGGCGCAGCATAGGTCATGCCGCGCTGGCGGCACTCGTCGACGTCATATTTGGGCGGCTCGAATTCGTAGCGGACGAATTCCAGCATCGAGGTGCCCGAGAAATCCGAGATCGGGAATACCGACCGGAACACCGCCTGCAGACCCTCGTCCAGCCGACCGCCCTGGGGTTCGTCGACCATCAGGAACTGGTCGTACGACGCCTTCTGAACCTCGATGAGGTTCGGCATCTCGGCAACTTCCTTGATATGTCCGAAGAACTTGCGAACGCGTTTGCGACCGGTGAATGTCTGCTGCGCCATCGTGGCCTCTCATTTTCGTCGCCCTTGTGGGCGAACCTTCCGAAGCGCGACTGCCATCGCCCCCGGGTTGAATGTCGAATCGCTCAAAGGAACAAAGCCCACTTTCAGGAATTAAGTCCTGAACCCGCACCTTAGACCTTCAAAACGCAAAACGACGCGCGGGGCGCATGACGCACCCGCCCGTCACAACTGATCACTTCACGGACTGAGAAAGCCCGAAATCTGACTGTCTCCCAACGGCTTACGCCGGGAACCCTGCTGCCCCCGCCGCCTACCGCGTTTTCCTGCTGCCGCTCCGATATGGGGCGGAAACGTGGAGATTCGAGGAGCTAACCCCGCGAATCCCCACACTTTTTTGTGTACGCCGTGTTCCGGGTTACCCCATCGCACGAACTTTGCACAGATCCCGCCACTTTCGTCGTGGCCGGGCTTGTCCCGGCCATCCACGTCCTTGGCAGATCCCCGGATCGCACTCGGCTTGCGCCTCGCTTGTCCGGGGATGGAATTGAAGCAAGCTTCGCTTACTTCAATTCCACCTTCGCGCCAGCCTTTTCGAGCTGGGCCTTGATCTTGTCGGCTTCTTCCTTGTTCACGCCTTCCTTCAGCGGCTTCGGAGCGCCTTCGACGAGGTCCTTGGCTTCCTTGAGGCCCAGGCCGGTGATGGCGCGGACTTCCTTGATGACCTCGATCTTCTTGTCACCGGCAGCGGCGAGAACGACCGTGAAGTCGGTCTTCTCTTCAGCCGGAGCGGCGGCGGCGCCACCACCCGCGGGACCGGCAACCGCGACGGCGGCAGCGGCGGAAACGCCCCACTTTTCTTCGAGGAGCTTGGCGAGTTCGGCGGCTTCGAGCACGGTCAGGCTCGAGAGGTCGTCGACGATTTTCTGCAAGTCAGCCATTGATCTATTTCCTTAAACGTTTGGTTTCGAACCAGGTTTGAGATTAGCGAAGGGTCAGGCCGCTTCGCCCTTTGAGGCATGAGCCTGAATGACGCGCGCGAGCTTGGCCGCAGGCGCAGTCGAGAGCTGGGCGATCTTGGTCGCCGGCGCCACCAGGAGGCCGACAAGCTTTCCGCGCAGTTCATCGAGTGACGGCAGCGAGGCAAGCGCCTTCACGCCGTTCACATCCAGGACGGTTTTACCCATCGAACCGCCAAGAATGACGAACTTTTCGTTCGCCTTGGCGAATTCCATGGCAACCTTCGGCGCCGCTACCGGATCGTTTGAAGTGGCGATCACGGTCGGTCCCTTCAGCAGGGAACCGATGGCAACGACGTCAGTGCCTTCAAGAGCAATTTTGGCGAGACGGTTTTTCGAGACCTTCACCGACGCGCCCGCCTGCTTCATCTGCGTACGCAGCTTTTGCATCTGGGCCACGGTGAGGCCGGAATAGTGGGCGACGACTGCGACGCTCGTGGTCTTGAAGACCCCGTTCAACGCCTCAACCGCGTCCTTTTTTGCCGCTCTTTCCACAGCAAGCTCTCTCCGGTTGGCGGCCTTCGCAAGAGCAAGACCGCCGGGTTGCACCCATCGTCTCGCCCAAAACCTGACCTCTAGACACCAGTCTCTAGGACACGCCGGGCAGACGACATTTGAAAAGCCTGCCCTCCCGAACCAGATGGCGCGGGGTGTCGAGGTTCGAACCAAATCAGCCATGGCGCCGCGAGAGGCGGCGTTAAAGCAAAATCCGGTCTTCACCCGTCTATGCAGGCTGTAAAATTAAGCCGTTGAAGAACTTGCGTTTCTTCGCGAGCGCCTGCAGTCTCGGACAGGATCGAGGCCGTTCGGCAAGCCGAAGGACCCCTGCCGCATTCCACGAAACGATCAGGTTTCCTTCCTTTCGAGCAATCCATGCGGACGTCCTGAAAGGAATGATCTCCTACCGTGTCGGGTTTTCGGAATGCGAGCACAGACGATGCCAGCAATGGCCAGCACGCCCGGAAGCCGTTCTTTAACGGGTCTTGGCCTTTTTGCCAAGAGCAAAATTCACACCAGTTTGCCGGCCCGGCCGGAGAAAAATTTCCGGTTTGCCCCCGAAATTTTTTTGACCGGTTCCGTCACACCGGGGCCGCCTGGCTCGTCTTTGCCCCAGGAGGCTCCCGATGCGGCGTCAGTTGGCAGCGATTCTTGCGATACCGACGGTTCTGAACGGGCTGGTCATGCTGGTCGCCGGCCCGTTCTGGTATCAAACCGTGCCGGGGGTGCCGGATACCGGCCCCTTCAACCCACATTTCGTCCAGGACATCGGTGCCGCCTTCCTCGTCGCCGGTCTTGCGCTGGCCGCTCGGGCATGGCGGCCAAGGTACTGGCCGGCGGCCGTTGCGGGCGCCGGATTCCTGGTCGTTCACGCCCTGCTCCACGTGGCGATCCTAGTCGGCGGCCACGCCCATTACCCCGCCTTCGACCTTCTCGCGATCGTTCTGCCCGCCGCAGCCGCCCTCTATTCCGCCTTCCCCAACCAAGGAGAACAACATGCGTAGTTGGATCGCCCGCCGCAGTTTGCGTGCATTCGCCAGGCGCTATGGTTACGACGTCAGCTATCTCGAAATGATGCTGAACGAATCGCCTGCCGCCCTCTTCAAGTTCGCGCCCCTCATGAAGGCGGCCGCCCACCGCGAGGTGGTCCCGGCCGATGCCAGCTTCGCCGCCAAGATCGTCGGCGCGCTGGCGGAGGATTGCGGCCCTTGTACCCAGCTCGTTGTCGACATGGCGCTGGAGGCCGGCATGGCCAAGGACCAGATCGAAGCGGTACTTCGCCGCGATCCGCGCGCGATGAATGACGCGACCATGCTCGGGTTCCGCTTTGCCGATGCCGTGGTGCGCCGCTCGACGGATGACGACGAATTTCGCGACGCCGTCACGGCCCAATGGGACCCCAAGGGCGTAATAGACCTGACAATGGCGCTGCAGCTCGGCCGCATGTTTCCGATGGTGAAGGCCGGGCTCGGTTATGCCAAGGAGTGCCGCCGCGTCTCGGTGAGCGGGCACGATGTTGATGTCGTCAAACAGGCCGCATGATCACGACCCGCTGGCGCCCCATCGCGGGCGTCTGCTCGGGCTCGCCTATCGCATGCTCGGCAGCCGCAGCGACGCCGAAGACGTCGTGCAGGACGCCTATCTGCGATTTACCGGCGCGCAGGACGTTCACAATGCGGAAGCCTTTCTCGTCACCGTCGTGACGCGGCTTTGTCTCGATCGCCTGAAGAGCGCGAAAGCACAACGGGAGATCTATGTCGGGCCTTGGCTTCCCGAGCCGGTGTTCGATGCCGAGGGCCTGTCGGCCGACGCCGCTACAGAACTGGCCGACGACCTGTCGTTCGCGCTGCTGCTGGCGCTGGATCGGCTGTCGCCGCTGGAGCGCGCGGCCTTCCTGCTGCACGACGTCTTCGATACGCCGTTTCCCGAAATCGCCGCCATGCTCGACCGCAGCGAGGCGGCCTGCCGGCAACTGGCATCGCGGGCCCGCCGCGCGGTGCGCGACGATCGCCCGGCACCCGCGGCAACGCCGGACAGTCACGCGCGCCTGCTGCAGGCTTTCAGCGATGCGGTTGCTAGCGGCAATGTCAGGCAGCTTGCCGAGTTGCTGCGCGAGGATGCGGTGGCGATCACGGATGGCGGCGGCCGCAAGTTCGCCGCGCTCAACCCGATCATCGGCGCCGACAAGGTCGCGCGCTTCTTCATCGGCCTTGCCGGCAAGATCGCCGGCCAGGATTTCCGCATCGAGCCGGCTGCCATCAACGGCGCCGCTGGCGCCCTGCTCTTTCTGGACGGCGAACTCGATCTCACCCTGAGCATGGCGATATCAGGCGAGAAAATCGCCGCGATCTATGTCGTTCGCAACCCGGACAAGCTGCGGCACCTGCCGCCCGCAGCAGCGCACTGACGCGTCAGCCGAGCGGCACCGCATACGGCAGTGGCTTGCCGGCGAAGAAGGCATCGAGATTGGCCAGCACGCAATCCTGCATCGCCACATGCGACTCCAGCGTATGGCCGCCGATATGCGGTGACAGCACGACATTGGGCAGCGCCGTCAGCGCGTCAGGCGCATGCGGCTCCTTGGCGTAGACGTCGAGGCCGGCGCCGCCGATGGTCTGGTCGGACAGCGCCGCGATCAGCGCCGGCTGGTCGATCACCGAGCCGCGCGAAATGTTGATGACGTAGCCGTCCTTGCCAAGCTTGCGCAGGATATTGGCATCGACCGCGTGATTGGTTTCCGCGCCCGCCCGCACCGCGATCATCAGGACACTACACCATTCGGCCAGCGCATCGAGCGTCGGAAAATATTGATAGGGAACGTCGTGCTTGCTGCGGCTGAAATAGCCGACCTCGGTTTCGAACGCGGCCACCCGCGCCGCGATCTTGCGGCCGATCTCGCCCATGCCGTAGACGCCGATTTTGCGACCGAGCATGCCGGCTTGCGGGCGCATCATCGGCGACGGCTTTGCCGCCGCCCAGCTCCCGCCCCGCACATAGTCATCCGCCACGAGCAACCGCCGCGTGGCTGCCAGCATCAGCGTGACCGCGATGTCGGCGACCGAGGCCGCATTCGCGCCCGGGCTGTGACCGACCGCGATCCTGCGCTTCGCCGCCGCCGCCAGATCGACGCCGTCATAGCCGGTGCCGTAGCAGACGATCGCGCCCAATTTCGGCATCATGTCCATCGCTTCACCGCGAAGCGACGTAGCGCCTGCGGTGATCAGCGCACGAATATCCGCGAGCTGATCGGCCGCGAACACCTCATTGGGCGCCTTGCCGGCCGCGTTCAGCAATTCATAGCGCTGGCCGAAGCGCTCCATCTGGGCTTTGGGAAAACGCGAATAGATCAGGACTTTCTCGGGCATTGTTCTTCTTTCTTGGCAAGTCCGGCCGGCCGACGATTACGCAAAACCGATAGCAAACGCAAAGGGCGGAATCGGTCACCCGATTCCGCCCTTTATTATTTACGTCAACGGCAAAGCCTTAGCCGAGCAGCGTGCCCGGCTCGACCTTGACGCCCGGGCCCATGGTGGAGGAGACCGCCACGCGCTGGATGTAGGTGCCCTTGGCGCCCGCGGGCTTTGCTTTCGACACCGCATCGGCAAGCGCCTTCACGTTCTGCACCAGCTTTTCCTCGGAGAACGACGCCTTGCCGACGCCGGCCTGCACGATGCCGGCCTTCTCGACGCGGAATTCGACCGAGCCGCCCTTGGCGCCCTTCACGGCGGAGGTGACGTCCATGGTCACGGTGCCGATCTTCGGATTCGGCATCATGCCGCGCGGGCCGAGCACCTTACCGAGGCGGCCGACCAGCGGCATCATGTCGGGAGTGGCGATGCAGCGATCGAAATCGATGTTGCCGCCCTGCACCTTCTCGACCAGGTCTTCGGCACCGACGACGTCAGCACCCGCAGCCTTGGCTTCTTCCGCTTTCGCACCGCGGGCGAACACGCCGACGCGCAAGGTGCGGCCGGTGCCGTTCGGCAGGTTGACGACGCCGCGAACCATCTGGTCGGCGTGACGCGGGTCGACGCCGAGATTGATCGCGATCTCGATCGTCTCGTCGAACTTCGAGGTGGCGCGCTCCTTGACCATCTTGATGGCATCCGCGAGCGGATAGAGCTTTTCGCGATCGATGCCTTCGCGGACCTTCTTCAAACGTTTTCCGATTGCCATGGTCCGTTACCCCGCAACTTCCAGACCCATCGAACGGGCGGAGCCCTCGACCATCTTCATGGCCGATTCGATGGAATCGCAATTGAGATCCTTCATCTTTTTCTCGGCGATCTCGCGCACCTGCGCTTTCGTCACCTTGCCGGCCTTGTCGCGGCCCGGGGCTTTCGAGCCGGACTGGATCTTGGCGGCCTGCTTGAGGAAGTGGGACATCGGCGGCGTCTTCATCTCGAAGGTGAAGGAACGGTCCGCATAGATGGTGATGATCACCGGGATCGGGGTGTTCTTTTCTTCCTTCTGCGTCTGAGCGTTGAACGCCTTGCAGAATTCCATGATGTTGAGACCGCGCTGACCAAGCGCGGGGCCGATCGGGGGCGAAGGATTCGCCGCACCGGCCGGGACCTGAAGCTTCAGGTATCCGGTCACTTTCTTTGCCATGTATCACTCCTGTTGCGCCGGCAGGTCGCCGGCTGGTTCAGGTTCCGTGGTTCGGTTCAGGAGCGGTTGGCGACCGCCCTCTCCCTCCCACGGCCTCATTCACGCGAAGCCAAGGCCTCGCGCTTTTCCGATCAGACCTTCTCGACCTGACCGAATTCCAGTTCGACGGGCGTGGCGCGGCCGAAGATCGACACCGCGACCTTCACGCGCGAACGCGCCTCGTCAATTTCTTCAACCACGCCGGAGAACGAGGCGAACGGGCCATCGGCCACCCGCACGTTCTCGCCGATTTCGAACGACACCGACGCCTTCGGACGTTCGACGCCCTCCTGCACCTGATGCAGGATCCGCATCGCCTCGGATTCGGAGATCGGCATCGGCTTGTTTTCGGCGCCGAGGAAGCCGGTCACCTTGGGCGTGTTCTTGATGAGATGGAACGCCTCGTCGGTCAGCTTCATCTTCACCAGCACGTAGCCCGGGAAGAACTTGCGCTCGGCGTCGATCTTGCGGCCGCGGCGCACTTCGGTGACCTTTTCGGTCGGCACCAGTACCAGTTCGAACAGTTCCTCGAGCCCGCGCTGCTTGGCCTGCTCGCGGATCGATTCCGCGACCTTCTTCTCGAAATTCGAATAGGCGTGAACAATATACCAGCGCTTGTCCATCGTAAGGGTTCCGGTGCTCATCAGTGGACGCCCAACAGGAAAGTGACGACGTAGCGGATGATCAAGTCCGCCACGAAGAAGAAGATCGAAGCCAGCGCAACCATCACGAACACCATGATCGTGGTGATCGTCACCTCACGGCGTGTCGGCCAGGTGACCTTGGCGGTCTCCGAGCGCACTTCCTGCAGGAATTTGAACGGGCTGAAAGCCATCGTTGGTTACCGCGTCCTTCGTGAGACGATTGAGATTTAAAGCGAATCCGAACAGCCCTCTTGCGCCCAGCCCTCTCTCGAAGGATGAGCCGCCAAGCGGGCTCGATTGTTCGGGGGAATCCAAAGCCGCGCCGGATATCCGCATCTAGCGGGCCGGCAGCAGGTGGCGCGTATCTACTGCCGACCGGGCAAAAGGTCAAGATACGGGACGCGCGGGGCCCCGGCCGGCGGGAAAACGGGCCGGATGCCAGTGGTTAATCCCGGGTACCGCCTTGGCTCAAATGCTCACTAGACCACGATCTGGTTTTTAAAAGCTCTCAGCTATTCTGGATGCTCCACAGGGGCGAGATGACCATGGCATTGTTAGGCCAAGACCTGGAAAGTCCCGCGGGCGAGACGGCCTGGACCGTTCTCGACGCGGCAAACGACCTCGGCGATACCTTCACGGTGGATGCATGCCGGCGCGTGATCGACGCCGATCTGCGCGGCGAGGCCCCGGCGCGATCGGATCTTGCGGTCCTCACGGCGTTCTTTGGCTAGCTCTGGCTGAATCATAGAAAATCCAGACAAGCCATTGATTCGTTGACGATTTGTATTTTCCGCTCAAGTACCGTTCGACCTGACCTTTTCGCGGGCGGCGTCCAGCGCGTCCCGGCCGGCCTGTTGGACCCGGTCGGCATATTCGGCCCCGGCGTCCGAGAGCTCGGCTTTCAGTGTATCGGAAGCCTCTTGGACACTTTGCGACACGGCCCCGGCACGCTCCTTCAGGTCGGCCTTCAGGCTGTCACTCAGGTTCCCTACCCACTCATCCTCGACACCGGACCTGGACAGGGCGCCGGCCACTGTGGCGCCGATTGCAACGCCGACGGCTCCGAGAACCAGCGGTTGCCGTTCCAGCAGGTCGGAAAGCGATGATTGCGCCTGCATGAAGGTCTCTTTCCGCGGCAACGCCCGACCCAGCCGATCGAACATGTCCCGCGCGCCAGCCACGCCTTCCTCGAACCGCTCACCCACCGTTTCGGCTGCGCCCGACATCGCGTCGGAAGCGGCCGTTCCGGCATTGCGCACCGTTTCGTTGATGCCGCCGCGCGAGGCCTCGTCCCGCATCCGAGAAGCGCGCTTGCGCATGGAGCCGTAGGCGTCTTCCCAGTCTTCCCAGCTGGAAGCCGCTGACCTCTGGGCGCGCGCGCCGAGATCGGCGAGCGGCGCGGCCACTGACGTCACCGAGCCGGCGGCGCTCTTCAGTTTGTCGCTACCGATCAGCAGCCACAGCGCGCCGCCTCCGATCAAAGCCGCAGCGAGCGGGTTGTCACGGGCCGCCGTGGTTAGACTATCTATGAAACTCTCTTGTGAGCCGCTCATCGCACCATTCCCTTCACGGTGTCCTTGTCCTTTTCAAGCTGACGCAGCGTTTCACGCGGCGCCAGATGACGTGCGTCGAGCCGGTTCATCCCGACCGCAAACAAGATGCCTGCGAGCACCGCGGCAATGATCGCGGAGATCAGATAGGAGACCGGCTGCGACCATCCGCCGGCGATCAAGGCCGCGGATAGCGCAAACAGCGCCATGACGATCGCGGGAATGACCAGAACGGCGCCGGCCGCAATGAGGCCGACGGCGCTGCCGATTTGCTGAACCTTTTCGCCAAGTTCGGCCTTGGCGAGATCGACCTCGTTCTGGAACAGTTTTGCAAATTGCGACAGCGCGTCACCGAAGAGATGCGAGATCGTTCGAATATCGGTTTTCGTACTCATGACGCCTCACTCTTGTAGGATCCCGAGCTGTAGGGTGACGACGGGTTGTACGTGGATGACGTGTACGAAGATGATGAGCCCTGACTTGAAGGGCTCGCACCCCCCGATGCCTTCAGGAAGCGGACAGCCGCGAAACCGGCCAACACCGACAGCCCCAGAAACGCAGCAGGCTGACGCTTTGCGAAGTCGGTCGCGCCATCGACGAGATCGCGGAAGCTTCCGTTGCGGATTTTCTCCGCAGCCTCGTCGACATATTCGGCGGCTGAATTAATGCCCCGCGCTGCGAATGGTACGTCATTTTCGAACGCGCGGGCCGCATTCCTGATATCGCCGGCCAACCGGCCGACGAAATCCGCTCCGCTACGCTGTTGTTCACGCGCCTGGTCCTGGAAACGATCCGCAGCTCCAGCCGCAGCGTCCTTGGCGGCATCAGCCGCCTCCTTGAATGTATCGCGGGCGGTGTCAGTCGATTCCCTCAGAACATCGCCAGCACGCTGTTTGATTTCAGCGCCCGCATCCGCCACCTGATCCTTCAGGTTCTGGGATGAGCCGGTATTCTGGTTCTGGGAAAAATTCTTGTTGCGGGTATTAAGATCCATATCGCTCATGACGGCCTCTATTAGCTGTTCGGGTTTCGGGAAGGATCGAAGGCCGTCGTCACGACATCGTCGGCCACTTCTTTAAGTCTCTCGGTTACGCCTTCGGTGATGCGGCTGGCGTGTTCACCGAGGTCGGCGTCGGAGATAGTTTTCGCTGCAGCTTCGGCAGCTGAGAACACCGCGTCTTTGCCGGCCTCGAATCCGGATTGCGCGGCAGAGCCGGCAGCGCGCTTGACCCGATCGCTCGCTCTACCGACCACGCGGGCCTCGGCCGTGGTGCTCGGGAGGGAAGCGGCAAGGATCGCGCCGATCGCCACCCCCAGCCCGCCGATCAACGCGGCGTTGTCCCGGATCACCTTGCTCGCCGTCGCCGGAGCATTCGTCGCCGTGGATCGAACGCGCTCCATTCTCTCCTTTGCCATTTCGGCGGCGGCATCCATGCCGGACCTGACCTTGTTAGTCATGGCATCGGCAGCCTGCGTCGCGCGATCCTTCAGGTCACCAGTCATTCCGCTCGCCGCATCTGCCATTTCGCCCGCGGCTTGCTGCGCCTCATCGGCCATGCCGACGGCCTGACGCTCCGCGTGTGACATCGCGTTCTTCATGCCATCACGGAGGGACTGCGCGCGCTCCACCGTCTCGTCCATGGCCTCCCTCACCTTCTCAATGGCAGGCTCCGCTGCCTCCGCAGCGCGATCGCGGACGGTCTTCGAGGTCAGCGCAAGACCAGCGCCGATCATCAGGAGCGGCAATGGGAAACCGCGAACCAGACGTAGCGCGGGGACGGCAATCGCTGTGCCGGCGGCGATCGCCTGCATCGGATTGTCCATGGCCTGCTGCTTCAGCGCATCCAGCCAGCTATGGGTCTTGTGACTGATGAAGCCGGATACCTCGGCCTTGATGTGCTCCGGCGAGACCTTGTAGCGGATGTCTTCTGCCGTATCGGCAATCTGTTCCCTCAACCTGTCGACGGTTGCCGCAAGCTCTGTACGGCTCTGCTCGGAATCCCGTCGTAGCTCCTCTACGGATCGTGTCATGTCGTCACCGCCCTTTAGGTTCGTGTCGTTTTGAAGCGAACTCAGGCGCTATTGAATGGTTCCTAACGCTCCTCGGACGCCGTAGGATTACGCGCGTCATCGATTGCCTTCGTCAGCTCGGCGCCGAACAGGAAGATCTGTGCGGAGTAGTAGACCCAGAACATCAGGACGATCAGCGAACCCGCGGCGCCATAGGTCGAGTTCGGAGCCGCCTGACCGAGATACCATCCGATCAGCGATTTTCCGGCGGTGAACAGCAGGGCTGTGACAAAAGCGCCCAGCAGAAGGTGACGCCAGTAGAGCGTCGCATCCGGTAGCACCCTGTAGATCGCTGCGAACAGTAGCGTGAAGATACCGAGCGACAGGACCGTGTTAAGCGCGCCGAGCACCACCGTGCCGACAGACCATTGTTCCAGGGCCGACAGAGCAGCGCTCGCGGCCAGCGAGACGATCAGCATGAAGCCCAATGCAGCGACGAGCCCGAGACTGGCCGCCCGGCTTCGGATCAAGGAGAGGATTGGCTCGTCCGTCGGCTTGGCCTTGAACGTTGCGTTCAATGCCGTGCGCATCTCGCCAAACACACCGGATGCCGTGACCAGCACCGTGACGAGCCCGACGACGGTCGCAGTCGCGCCGGAGGTCGGATCGCTGGATCGCGCCAGGATGGATTTAATGAAGTCGGCGCCGGTCGGCCCCAGCAGCCGGCCGAGTTCGTCGCTGATGGCGGCGCGAGCCGCGTCCTGCCCGAACGCGAGGCCGGCGACCGCAACGACAATAAGGAGCACGGGTGCCAGGGACGTGGCGGCGTAGAAGGCAATGGAAGCTCCCCGGCTCAAGGCGTCGTTGGCCACAAAGCCCGAGACGGCGGCCTTCAATATCCGCCACAACGTTCCCATGACCTGCGCTGACCTCCTCCAATGCGCAGCAAGCCTGGACAGTGCTGCAACGGGTGGAGCTCGCGGAAGGTTTCCTTACCGCATCAAAACTCGCCGATAGGGCCAGAGGCGCCTGCCGTCGACGCGAACCTTGCAACCATCGCGCCGCACCGCCGCCTGGCGTCGTGGCGCGTGGAGAACGGCCCGCCGCCACCTCAGCCCGTCCGCTGTGGACAAATCGCACCGACCGCCAGCCGCCCGGCCCGGTGGGGAGAGGATCAGCCGTCGGCGCCGCGCGATGCGGGACATGAATTGAACGCGCGGCAGATAAATGCCGGCGCCGTCAAAATCAGCTTAAGTGTTTGATTTAGCTGGCAGGAGTGGCAGGGCTCGAACCTGCGACCCCCGGTTTTGGAGACCGGTGCTCTACCAATTGAGCTACACTCCTGCAGGGAACCGGCGCGTGCGTCGGTTCGTGCCGTTTCAAGCATAGGGCATACCCTGAATGCAAGGGCGAAGCGGCTTCCGCCCTACCCAAAGCACGCCTTCTGCTCCAGACTTGATCTTATAAACAACAAGCGCAACGGGAGAGACCATGAACGCGCAGACCGCCGCCGCCCGGCAGACATCCGCCCTCCAGACCCCACCTCTCCCCGACGCCAAGCCGGAAACGATCGGGCTCTCGACGACGCGATTGCAGCGGTTGTCGGACGCCTTCAAGCGCGAGATCGACAAGGGCACCCTCCCCGGCGCCACGGTCATGGTGGCGCGGCGCGGCCAGATCGGCTGGTTCGACGCGATCGGCCGCCAGAGCCCGGCCGCCAGCGCGCCGATGGCCCATGACAGCATCTTTCGCATCTTCTCGATGACCAAGCCGATCGTCTCGGTCGGCATCATGATGCTCGTCGAGGACGGCCACTTCATCCTGGGTGATCCCGTCGCCAAATTCATTCCGGAGTTTGCCGAGCAGAAGGTTGGCGTCGAGAATAACGGCAAGCTCGACCTCGTCCCGGTGAAGCGGCAGATGACGGTTCAGGACTTGCTGCGGCACACCTCGGGCCTGACCTACGACCACACCGGCAACGGCCTGGTCCAAAAGCTCTACCAGCAGTCGCGGCTGCGCAGCCGCAAGATCACCAATGCCGAGCACGCCACCATGATCGCCGGCATGCCGCTGATCTGCCAGCCGGGCGCGGAATGGAATTACAGCCGCTCGACCGACGTGCTCGGCCGCATCATCGAGGTCGTCTCCGGCAAGTCGCTCGGCGCCTTCCTGACCGAACGCATTTTGGCGCCGCTGCAGATGGCAGAGACTGCGTTCCATACATCGGAAACCAATGCCGGCCGCCTCGCCGAGGCGTTCCCGATTGATCCCTGGAACGGCGACAAGGTGCAACTCTTCAACATGCTGGAGAAGCCCGCGATGGAATCCGGCGGCGGCGGGCTGGTCTCGACCACTATGGACTATGCGCGGTTCTGCCAGATGCTGCTCAATGGCGGCTCACTCGACGGCGTCAGGATCATCGGCCGCAAGACGCTGGAGCTGATGGCGTCGGATCATCTCTCGCCGAACGTGAAGGTCGACTCGCCGCTGATGCCGCCCGGCCATGGTTTCGGCCTCGGCTTCGCCGTTCGTACCCATCGGGGCATCGCCCCGTTCCCGGGCTCGCTCGGCCAGTTCTTCTGGAGCGGGATGGCCGGCACGTTCTTCTTCATAGATCCTGCCGAGGACCTGTTCACCGTGTTCATGATGCAAGGTCCCGGCCAGCGCGAATATATCCGCAACATGTTACGGGATCTGGTCTACGCCGCGGTCGACTAGCGTCATTCCGGGGCAGCCCGCAGGGCTGAACTCTGGTGCGCACTTGCGCACCAGAGAATCTCGAGATTCCGGGTTCGCGCTAGCGCGCGCCCCGGAATGACGAGCCAATCTCAACTGATCGTCGCCCCGCCGTCGATCACGATGGTCTGGCCGGTCATGAAGTCGCCGGCCTTCGATCCCATCAGCACCGCGGCGCCCGCTATCTCATCCGGCACGCCGATGCGCAATAGCGGCGAACGCGCCGTGGAGGCCTTCAGCGTCTCCGGGTTGTCCCACAGCGCTTTGGCAAAATCGGTCTTGATCAGGCCGGGCGCGATGCAGTTCACGCGGATGTTGTGCTTGCCGTATTCGCAGGCGAGATTGCGCGCGAGCTGCATGTCGGCGGCTTTCGAGATCGCGTAGGCGCCGAGCACGGTCGAGCCCTTCAGGCCGCCGATCGAGGACACGATCACGATCGAGCCGTCCTTGCGCTCGATCATCTGCGGCACCACCATGTTGATCAGCCAGTTGTTGGCGACAATGTTATTGTCCAGGATTTTTCGGAACTGGTCGTCGGAAATGCCGCCAAGCGGACCGTAATAGGGATTGGACGCGGCGTTGCACACCAGCACGTCGATCTTGCCGAAGGCGCGGTTGGATTCGTCAACGAGGTTCTGCAAATTTTCCTTGTTCGAGATGTTTGCGGCGATCGCGACCGCCGTCCCCTTGCCAAACTTGTCGTTGACCTCCTTGGCGACCTGGTCGCAGACGTCCTGCTTTCGCGAGGAGATCACGACCTTGGCGCCGTGCTCGGCCATGCGCTCGGCGATAGCGCGGCCGATGCCGCGCGTGGAGCCGGTGATGACGGCGACTTTCCCGGTCATATCGAACAAGCTCATGTCTCTCTCCCAAATGTTGACCCAGCGCGATGCCGGCTTCGTCTTGAATTCGAACTAAGCAGCGTTTGCAGTTTTCGACAACCGGGCATCAGGCTAGTTTTGTCGATGGCGGTTCGATCTCCGGCCCGGCCGGCTGATGCATGGCGTTGTGCGAAGCGTCCGCGATCCAAGGCTGCTGATTGACCATCGGCAGCCGCCAGAAACTTTGGCCCGCGCTTGAGAGATGATCGAGCCGCGTCACCGAACAATTGTCGATATCGAAGGCGAGACCTTTTTCCGGCTGACCGCCGAGCGCAAACCCGACCGCGGCCCTGATCGTGCCGCCATGCGCAACCACGACGATGTCCCTGCCCACCTGTTCGGCATTGATGCGTTCGATCGCGCCGCAGGTGCGGTCATAGAGGTTCATAAAACTTTCGCCGCCGGGCGGGACCTCGTCGATCTCAGCGAACCAGTTACGGCCGACAGCGCGGCTGGCGAGGAACGCTGCACGATTGAGGCCCTGCCACTCACCGAGATGCTGTTCGGCGAACGCATTTACGTGGGGCATTTGCGAGGGCTTCGGAAAGCCCGCGGCCCAGATCGCATCGGCAGTCTGGTGCGTGCGCTTCAGATTGCTTGCATACCAGACTGCATTACGCGGCAGGATTTTTCCGACTGCCTCGAACACGACGCGGTCGCTGGTGTCGCAGCCGAGGTCCTTCTGTCCGTAAATGCAGCCGTTATCTTCGCGCACCGGCGCATGGCGAATCCACCACCATCGCGTCGTGATTATCAGCGGTTTGTCTGCATTGGACATCGCAACGCCCCTTCAATACTGTTCGTTGTCGCTGTACGTCAGAGCACGCATCGTCTCAAGTGAATCTGACGTTTGAAATCTTGTTTGAATTCCGCAAGGCGGCAGACGCCTAAGCGCATAGCTATCAGGGAGAGACTCATGGGCCGCCTCGAAGGCAAATCCGTCATCATCACCGGCGCGGGCAGCGGCATCGGGCGCGCAGCCTCGGTGCTGTTCTCCAGGGAAGGCGCGAAGCTCATCATCGTCGACAAGACCGAGGGCGTGACGGAGACCGCCAAACTCGTCGGCGACGCCGGCGGCACGGTCGAAGCGGTCATGGCCGATGCCGGTTCGGAAGCCGACGTGAAGGCGTTCATCGACAAGGCGGTCGCGAAATATGGCAGGCTCGATGCGATCTGGGCTAATGCCGGCGTCAGCGGCGGGCTGGTGCCGCTGGCCGAGCAGACCGTCGAGCACTGGCAGGAGGTGTTGCGCGTCAACCTGATCGGCCCGTTCCTGGCGATCAAGCATTCGATGCCGCACATGATCCGGCAGAAGTCCGGCTCGATCGTCTGCACGGCGTCCGTCGCTGGGCTGAAGGCCGGCGCCAGCGGGCATCCTTACGGCGCCAGCAAGGCCGGCGTCATCAGCCTGGTGCAGACCACCGCCTATTCGCTCTCCGGCACCGGCGTTCGTATCAACGCCGTGTGCCCGGGCCTGATCGAGACCGGCATGACCAAGCCGGTGTTCGACCGCGCCAAGGAGCGCGGCACCTCCGACAAGATCGGCCAGCTCAATCCGCTCAAGCGCGCCGGCCAGCCGCATGAACTCGCGGCGATGGGATTGTTCCTTGCCAGCGACGACGCCTCCTACGTCAACGGCCAGGCGATCCCGGTCGACGGCGGCCTCACCGCCTCGATGCCGTATACGGGCAAGCCGGTTTAGCGACGTTCTCGTCGTCCGGACGTGGCGCGGCCGCGCGTCGTTTCGTGCCGCACCGCGTCCGGGACACGAGACTGATTCTCTACGCTGATGCCGCAAGAAGGCTCCTGCCTATCGCCGGCGAATAGTCTGTTGGCGCCAGCAAGCGGTCCTCGATCTGGCCGACCATCAGGCCATGTTCCGCATGCGTCACGCGCTTGATGTCGGACCATTCGGTATCGGCCATGAAAGCTGACCATGCAGCCGTCTTGGCCGCCTCGTCCGGCCATTCCAGCAGATAGGCAAACTCGGTTCTGTCGCCGAATTTGGTTTCCCACATCGCGACGATCCGGAAACCATATCTGGTTTGCATGATGCGCGCGGCGTGATCACGAAAGCGGGCGTGGAACGCGGCCTTGTTCTTCTCGAATATTTCGTAGATACGCAGTTGCTGAATCATGACCATCTCCACTCAGCTTCGGAGATATGGGCTCCCATGATGCAATCACAAGCCGTCGGGCGGCAGGCCGGATGATTCCGCCGCCAGCGCGCGGTGGCGGATGCGCTCGCGGTAGAAGGCGTAGAGGCCGGAGGCAACGATGATCGCAGCTCCCGTCACCATCATCGCGTCGGGTATGTCGCCGAATACGAGATAGCCGAGCATCATCGCCCACAGCAGCGCGGAATAGCGGAACGGCGCCACCGCCGAGATGTCGCCGGTGCGCAGCGCCGAGATGATGCATTGATAGCCGATCAGGAGCAGCACCGCGGCCAGCGCCTGCAGGCCGAGCGCGCTGGCGGATGGCGGCGTCCAGCCCCCGAGCGGAACGAGGATGACGCCGCCGGCCGTCGTCACTGTCACGGCGGTCAGCAACGTAATGAACAGCGACGGGATCTTGGCCGGAATCTTCCGGGTCGCAAGGTCACGCAGCGCGCAGAACGCGACCGACACCAGTGCGAACAGCGAGTACTGGCTGAAGCCGGCAAGTCCCGGCCGCACGATAATGAGCACGCCGATGAAGCCCGCGGCGATTGCCGACCAGCGCCGCCAGCCGACCGGCTCGCGGAAGATCACGGCAGCACCGAGCGTGATCGCGAGCGGCAGCGCCTGGAAGATCGCCGAAGTGTTGGCAAGCGGCAGATGCGCGAGCGCCGCCATGAACGAGATCGTGCCGCCGATCTCGCCGAACACGCGCAGCGCGACCGGCTTCACCATCAGCGTGTGCAGCGGACGCAGCGCGCCCTGCTGCCAGGCGAATACCGCGACCAGGACGATCGCGAACAGCCCGCGCACCAGCATCACCTGGCCGAAGTTCATCTCGGACGACACCACCTTTGTGATGGAGTCGTTCGTGGTGAACGCCGCCATGGATACTGCCATGAGCAGGCTGCCGCGAATATTCGGGGAGAGTGCCAATTCAATCAGATCATGATGCGATCAATCGCATCATGATCATCCCATTGTTTTCGGAAAACCGCCTTCTACTGCTCTAGCTCGCGCCGGCCTTCTGAGCGTATTCCCAGGAAGATTTCGACAGCGGCACGGTGCGCGCCGCCGATTCCAGCGCCTTGGCGTTGGCAGCGGTGCCGTCGCGGATACGTCCGGCGATACCCTGCGTGATGCCTGCGAGGCGGAACATGTTGTAGGCGAAGTACCAGTTGAGGTCAGGCACTTCCATGCCAGTCACATCGCAGTAGATCTGCGCAGCCTCCTCCACGCTCGGAATGTTCAGCGCCTTGAGATCGGCGTTGGCGAGCCCCGGCATGGTCCACTGCATCAACAGATAGGTGAAGTCGGCCATGGGATCGCCGAGCGTCGACAGCTCCCAGTCCAGCACCGCCTGCACCCGCGGTTCCGTCGCATGGAAAATCATGTTGTCGAGGCGGTAGTCGCCATGGACGATCGAGACGCGCTTCTGCTCAGGGACCGTTCGCGGCAGCCACTCGGCCACCTTCTCGAATTCAGGAATGTGCTGCGTCTCGGACGCCCGGTATTGCTTGGTCCAGCGATCGATCTGGCGCGCGAAATAATTGCCGGGCTTGCCGAAATCGCCGAGCCCGATTGCTTCGGGATTGAAGACGTGGAGTTTTGCCAGCGTCTCGATCTTGCTGGTGAAGATTTTTCGGCGCGCATCCGGCGTCTGACTCGGCAGGGTCGGGTCCCAGAACACCCGGCCGTCTTCCATCGACATGATGTAGAAGGCCGCGCCGATCACGGTGTCATCGGTGCACAGTGCATAGGCCTTTGCGACCGGAAAGCCCTGCTTGCCCAGCGCCGCGATAACGCGGAACTCGCGATCGACTGCATGCGCCGACGGCAGCAATTTACCGAACGGCTTTCGGCGCATCACATAGGATCGTGCCGGCGTTTCGAGCTTGTAGGTCGGATTGGATTGACCGCCCTTGAACTGCAGGACTTTCAGCGGTCCCTGGTAGCCTTCGACATGCTCGCGCATCCAGCGATCGAGGCTCGCCTCATCAATACGATGACGCTCCTCAACTTCCTTGGTGCCCGAGAACTCTTCGTCTTTCCTGACGCCGTCCGCCACGATGACGCTCCCTTAATTCTTCTTAGACTTTGGGGAGCGCCATCGATGGCTCTCCCGTTAGTGAGTAGCGTTTGCATACTTCCGAAGTTCAAGTCTGGCAATGGCGCGATTGTGCACCTCGTCCGGACCGTCCGCCAGGCGGAGCGTACGGATATGGGCATAATCCCGTGCCAGGCCGGCATCGTCGGAGACACCGCCACCGCCGTAAGCTTGAATAGCGTTGTCGATAATCTTCAGCGCCATATTGGGGGCGGTGACCTTGATCATCGCAATCTCGGCCTGCGCGGTCTTGTTGCCGACCTTGTCCATCATGTCGGCGGCCTTGAGGCACAGCAAGCGATTCATTTCGATATCGGCGCGGGCTTCGCCGATGCGCTGCTCCCACACCGAGTGCTCGATGATCTTCTTGCCGAACGCGGTGCGCGAGGCCAGCCGTTTCACCATCTTCTCCAGCGCCTCCTCGGCCTTGCCGATGGTGCGCATGCAATGATGGATACGGCCAGGACCGAGGCGGCCCTGCGCGATCTCGAAGCCGCGGCCTTCGCCGAGCAGGATGTTTTCTTTCGGCACGCGAACGTTTTCCAGCAGAACCTGGGCGTGACCGTGCGGCGCGTCGTCAAAGCCGAACACCGGCAGCATCTTCTCCACCTTGATGCCGGGCGTGTCGAGCGGCACCAGGATCTGCGACTGCTGCTGGTGCTTCGCCGCGTTCGGATCGGTCTTGCCCATCAGGATCGCGATCTTGCAGCGGGGATCGCCGACACCCGACGACCACCATTTACGGCCGTTGATGACATAGTGGTCGCCATCTTTTTCGATCCGCGTCTCAATGTTGGTCGCGTCCGATGACGCCACCGCGGGCTCGGTCATCAGGAAGGCGGAGCGGATTTCGCCGTCCATCAGCGGCCGCAGCCACTTCCGCTTTTGCTCCTTGGTGCCGTAGCGGATGAACACTTCCATGTTGCCGGTATCGGGGGCGGAGCAATTGAACACCTCCGAGGCCCAGGAGATGCGGCCCATCTCTTCCGACAACAGCGCATATTCAAGGTTGGTCAATCCCGCGCCGCGGAATTCGTCGTCCTCATGCGCGTTCGGCGGCATGAACATGTTCCAGAGGCCTTCGGCCTTCGCCTTCTTCTTCAGTTCCTCGAGGATGGGGATCACCTTCCAGCGCGGGCCCTCCGCATCCTGCTTCTCGTAGATCGGAACCGCGGGACGGACATGCGTCTTCATGAACGCCTGCACGCGGTTCAGCCAATCTTTCTGCTTCTCTGACATATCGAAGTTCATGGGACGCTCCTCGCCTTTAGCTTCTGAAACCGTTGGGCCGCACTGTCTGCCCGCTACCCGCGGCCCGCAAGCCATTTTGCGGATCTGACAGTGCGGCTGGTTGGAGATGCGACACGTTCGCAAACGTTGTTGACATTTCCGGCCCTTCAAACGATAGTTTCATACAAGTGTTTGAATAGCAACTCCGCAAACGGGGACCAGATATGTCGAGCGATCGGACCCGGTCTGCCATCCTTGCCGCCGCGGAGAAGCTTTACGCCGATCGCGGCTTCGGCGACGTGACGCTGCGCGACATCGTCGCCGAAGCGAACGTCAATCTCGCCGCGGTGAATTATCATTTCGGCTCCAAGGACGAATTGATAGCCGAGCTGTTCGTCACCCGCAGCCTCGCTACCAACCGCGAGCGGCTCAATGAGCTGAAGCTTGCCGAGGAAAAGGGCGGCGGCCACGCCCCGATCGACGCCATTCTGCACGCGCTGGTCGGCCCTACCCTGCGCGGCTGCCTCGGCCCCGACCGCGAAGGCTCGACCGCGGCGCGGTTCATGATCCGCGCCTCCATTGAATCGGTGCCGCCGATCCGCCGCATCAAGAACCGCGAAGTCGATCACTTGCGAAAATTCATCGCCGCGATGCGCCGCGCAATGCCCGGCCGCGACGACGCCGATCTCTATTGGGGCCTCCACTTTGCGCTCGCGATGTCGCATCACACCATCCGGGAAAAAGAGCGGCTGACCAGATTGTCCGAAGGGCAATGCGACCTCAATGATGTCGATGCCATCGTCGATCGCGTTGTTGCGGTCTCGGTGATGGCGCTGACGGGTGGCGAGACGCCGAAGAAGGCGACCGTTCGATCTGCGATGCCGCAGGGGCGGCTGACCCGACAGGATCTTTGAGCTGACGAAAGCGAAGCAATCCATCCTTCCGCGTGTGAGGTGACAATGGATTGCTTCGCGGAGCCTGTCATCGGGCGGCGCTTCGCGCCGACCCGTTGGCTCGCAATGACGGTGGATATAGTTTCGCGATCTCGCGACATGTTTTGCCCGAGGTTTGCAATCTTCTTTGGTCGCCCTCTCCAATCAGAGCAACTGTGCTGGAAGTAGCCCGGTGATCGGCCGGCCTCAAGGCTGGCGCTGGCGCGCCCCCGCCTACGGCGGCTGCGGCCTTGACCCCGCCCGTTCACCGGTCTGTCGGCTTTGCA